>JAFTHC010000127.1 GCA_017457625.1 Kiritimatiellia bacterium | reverse complement strand
GCACGCCGGCTCGCAGACGAGGACGGGCGACTGCCAGACGGCTGCGCGGCGTTCGCGTTCGCGTCACGGTCCGCCGCGATCGACCGCGGCATCGCCGCCTCTGCCGCCATGTGCCTCGTCCGGTTCGGGGATGGAAAGATTCCCGTGGTCGGGAAGGTCGAACTCCAGAGGCCCGTCCGCGAGATCGTCGCCGACGGTGTCGGCGACGCAGGACTCCGTTCCGCCGATCCGCGCCACTTTCTCTTCGGTCTGCTGCTCGGCCTGCTTGTCGGCATTTCGCTCGGCTTCTGCCTTTTCTCCGAACACGCACCCCTCCGAGTGGCCGATGACCATGCCCAGGAAGAGAGCGCCGGCCGTGCGGAGGATTTCCCAGGCGGCGACCGCAACCCGGTGCGGGAGTCCGGCCGCCTTGCGCCGGTCACGCTCGGCTTCGTAGGCGCGGCGGCCCTCGAAGGTGATGGAATGTTCAAGGACGGAGACGAAGTCGTCGCCGAAAGCCTGCGGCGCGGACTGGACGCGAAGAAGCCCGGCGCGGCCGAGTTCGTCGATGAGGGTATCGCGGTTGGGCGCGTCGTGGGGGACGGCCGGGCCGTCGCCGGCGGCGTGGCGGAGGATGGCGAACTGGATGTCGTTCATGCCGCGGAGTCTACCACAGGGACTGACAAGTTGTCAGTCGACCCCGCCACGACGCCGGACCGCGGCGAGAACGCCGCGGCGCAGAACTGAAAGGATCGGAAGCGATGGAAGGAACGACCATACTGAATCTGATTGCATGCGGAATCGCGGCCGTTTCAGCCGTGATCGCCTGTGCGTCCGTCGCGACCGTCGCGACCGGGCTGCGCCGGCGACGGGAGCATGCCTGCGTCGGCTGCATGGACGTGATCGATTCAAGGGACGTCCCGCTTCTCGACGAGCGGATCTTCGCGCTGGACGTCGATCTTCCGGTGGTAGTCGAAGTATTCGTGCGGTCGTTTCACGACGGGACCCAGAAAGCGTTTCTGCGTTGCAAGCCGGACGACCGGGCGAACGGGCTTCTTGTCGAGGAGGTCGGCGGGCAGGATTCGGAGGCGAAGGATCCTGCCGGGCTCGAGGACGGCGGGCAGGTTCGAAGCCTCGAAGGGCCCGTTGCCGTAGCGAATCGAGGAGACGTTGTGGATTCCCTTCTTCCGGAAGGGATGGAAGAGGAATCCGACGAAGGTGACGCAAACGGAGCGCCGGCCGAGGTTGACGACCTCGAGGAAAAACGCTTTCGGGCGACCGTGTCCGTCGTCGACCGGCCGGATGCGGGACTGGACGTGGTCGTGGTCGTTGATCCAGTCGCGCACAAGGGCGAAGATGCCGGCGGCGCCGCCGACGATGCCGACAAGTCCGCCGACGATGCCGATCCATGTGGAGAGAGTTTGAAGTGCGGTTTGGGTTTCCATGCCGCGGAGTCTAGCACAGGGACTGACAAGTTGTCAGCCGCCGCGAAGGGGGCGGAGTAGCCGCGGCAAGTATGCTGCGGCACAGAACGAAAGGTAAGAAGATGAACGACGAACAGGACAAGAAGCGGATGTGGCGCATCGGGATCGTGACGACGGCGCATCCAACCTCCTCCGACGTGTCGCGCCCGATGGATACGGAGGCGGCCGTCGCCGCGCTTGCGAATCTGTCGAACGCCCTTCCGCCGGGCGTTCGCGCATTCGCGTTCGCGTCAGGGCCGGATGACGAGCTCGCCAACGGCGTCGCGATCGCCGTCACGGAGACCATCGCCGACCTCGCCTCCTTTGGAAAGTCCTCCAGCGACATCTATGGAGACTGGTACGGATACGATGTGATCGGGCGCGTTCGTTTCGACGAGGAAAGCCGTGCCGCACAACTCGACAGGGCCGAGCGGGAGAACGGAAAGCTCCGAAGCAAGGTCCGGAACCTGCTGTGGTATAACAGGAACCTTCGAATCGGATTCTGCGCGCTCGCCGTGCTGTTCCTCGCGCTCGCGGCCGCAACGGCATGGAGCGACTTCCGGGGCAAGCCAGCGCTGCAGGAGCAGGCCGAGCAGCGCGACGAGGACGGCCATCAGCAGGCGGTCGCCGCGCGTGGCGAGGCGGGCGAGGACCCTGCGCTCCTCGCGGGCGCGCTCCTCGGCGTCGAGGGCCTCGAGGCCGGCGTGGGTAAGCGGGCCGAGCGTGACGCCGGGCGGAATGGGCTCGAAGGCGCGAACAACGTCCCCCCGGACGAGCTTTGCGTCGACGAGCGCGGCGGCGATCTCGAGGACGGCGGGGTCGGTGCAGTCGGGAAGATCCCCCTTGCCGGCCTGGGCGCGGAGGATGCGGTATTCGATGTCGTTCATGCCGGGGAGTCTAGCACAGGGACTGACAAGTTGTCAGTCGGCACGAAGCGGACGGAGTAGCCGCGGCAAGTATGCCGCGGCACAGCACGAAAGGACGGAAAGGATGAACGCGAACACGAGGAATGCGATCCTGGCGATCATCGCCACGGACGCGACGATCACCCCGGAGCAGTCGGCGGCGGCGCTGCGCGCGCTCGACGGTATCCAGGAGCGGCCTGCGGGCCGCGTGCTGCGCGCCGGCGAGGTGGCGCGGATGTTCCGCGTGTCGACGCGCTCGGTGCGCGCCTGGCGCGAGGCCGGACGTCTCAAGGCGGTCCGCGGCGCGGGCTCCAAGACGCTGGGCTATACGGAGGAGAGCGCCCTGGCGCTCCTCGCCGGCGGCTGATTTCCAACAACAACAACCCTAGCGGGCGAACCATGACAGAACAACGATACACGGCCGGTGCGGCCGACGGCAAGCCGATCGCCTACGCCTTCGTGGGCCCGGACGGCCTGCGCTTCGTGAACCTCAAGCCGGCCGCCGAATGGCTCAAGGCGGACTACCAGGCGCTGCGCTACGCGGCGGTCCAGCTGTGCGCGGGCGTTCCGATCCGGACGCCGGCGGCAGAGCTGATCCGGGCGCATTTCCCGGAGCTGGCCAGCCCGCGGCGGCTCGTGGAGCCGGGCACGGTCGCGATCTAACATCCACTGACAAGCTGTCACCCGAGGAGACACCCATGGAAGAACAACCCGAAGTCGCGGGGCACGTGTTCGCGCTGCCCGTCGAATCAATCCACCGCTCGCCCTACCAGGTGCGCCGGGACGCGAAGGCGGACCCGGACCTCAAGGCGAGCATCGCCGCGCACGGCCTGGTGCACCCGATCACGGTGCGCGAGGACGGCATGGGCGGCTACGAACTGATCGCCGGTCACCGGCGCCTGGCGTCCTACCGCGAGGCGCTGCCGGGCGCGCCAATCCCGGCGACGGTCCTGTCGGTGGGCGACCGCGAGGCCGAGGACCTGCTGGTGAGCGAGAATTTCATGCGGCTGGACCTCTCGCTCGTCGAGAAGGCGGTGACGATCGCGCGCCTGAAGGACCACGGCCGGTCGACGGCGCAGGTGGCGGAACTGGTGCGGATGAGCGAGAGGCAGGTCTACCGCTTCCTCGCGATCGGGACGCTGGCGCAACCGTGGCGGGAGTTCCTGCACGCCTGGAACGCGACCTACGAGGAGGCGTTGCGCCTGGCGCGGCTGCCGAAGGCGGTGCAGGAGTCGGCATGGAGCGCCTTCTTCGGTTATCTGGCGGACGCGCTTTGCTATACGGTGCGAAAGGGCAACAAGGAGGACGAGCAGTCGCGCGGGACCTTTATCGCGGGGCTGGAAGGTTCGGCCGACGACAAGGCGGCGTTCTTGGACTATTTGGTGCGG
>JAFTHC010000126.1 GCA_017457625.1 Kiritimatiellia bacterium | reverse complement strand
GGCTCCGGGTCCGTCATGTCCGGCGCGGCGGGCGGCCGCGGCGGCGGCAGCGGCGGCGGCGGTTCCTCCGCCAACGGCATCGGAAACGGCGGCGCCGGAACGCCCGGCCAGGGCCACGACGGATCGGGCGGCGATCCGGGATTCACCGGCGGCGGCGGCGGTGCCGGCGAAGCGGGCCATCCGGGCCTCGGGCGCGGATACGCCCCGGGCAACGGCGGTGACGGCCGCCCGAGCGACATCACCGGCGAAGAGGTCTGGTATGCCGGCGGCGGCGGCGGCGGCGCGTGGCACGACACCAATCAGAACCTTCTTCGGGGCGGCTTCGGCGGCCGCGGCGGCGGCGGCCGCGGCGCGCGCAACGTCGCGGTCGCGTCGCGCCAGGCGGCGACGCTCGACTACGGCGTGAACGAATACGAGGCCGAGTGCGGCGTGGACGGCCTCGGCGGCGGCGGCGGCGGCGGCAACAACATCGGCGGCGACTACAAGGGCCGGCCCGGCGGCAGCGGCGTCCTCGTCGTCCGCCTCGCGCCCGTGGTTTCCGGCGATGCGGCCGAGCCGTTCGTTTCGGTCCTTTCGGCGGCGGACGGCCCGGCGTCGGTCGCGGTCCGCGCGCTGCTCGCGACGGCCGGCGAGGGCTTCTCCACGGCCGACATCGCCTACGCGGTCGCGACGAGCGCCGCCGCGCTCGATTCGGCGACGCCGGTCGTCGCGGTCGCGGGCGTGGCCGCGGGCGAGACCGTTTCCTTCTCGGTTCCCGGACTGACCGCCGGGACGACGCACTACGTCCGCCTGATCGCGGAGAACGCCGGCGGCGCCTCCTGTCGCACGGCCGATTTCGCCTGTCTGCCCTACGCGGACGCGCCGGCCGTGGCGACCGTCGGCGCGGCGCGCGAGTTCTCCGTCGGGCGCGACCGCGTGGCGGTGTTCAACCAGTCGGCCGGGACGATGTCCTTCACGCTTCCGGAGCGCGTCGGCGTCGAGCTGCTGCTCGTGGGCGGCGGAGGCGGCGGCGGTTCGGCCGAGGGCGGCGGCGGCGGTGCGGGCGGCTTTCTCCATCTGGAGCACGCGATTCTAGATGCGGGGACCTACACGGTCGCGGTCGGCGCCGGCGGCGCCGGCGCCTCGACGGCCCAGCGCCAGGGCACGAGCGGCGGCAATACGACGCTCTCGTCCGGCAATACGACGCTCTATACGGCGCACGGCGGCGGCGGCGGCGGCGGCTACGTCAGCGGCTACCGCGACGGCCTCGCCGGCGGCAGCGGCGGCGGCGGCGGCGTCACCTGGGCCTTCGCCGGCGTCTCGATCGCGGCGGACGGCGAATGCGGCCACGGCGGCGGCGAGAACGACGGCGACCACAAGAGCGGCTGGAACCTCGGCGCCGGCGGCGGCGGCGCGGGCGAGCCCGGCGGGCACGCGGACTACGTCAACATCGTCGGCGGCAAGGGCGGCGACGGCCTTCCGTGCTCGATCACGGGCGAAGAGGTCTGGTATGCCGGCGGCGGCGGCGCGGGCCACAGCGAATCGATCAACGGCTACGTCTACCCGGCCGGCCGCGGCGGCCGCGGCGGCGGCGGCATGGGCTGCCGCACGGCCGACGACGCGATCAACGACTACGAGCGCGGCGTGGACGGCCTCGGCGGCGGCGGCGGCGGCGGACGTAGCGGCAACTCCGGCTCGTCCGGGGCCGGCACGGCGTATCGCGGCGCGCCCGGCGGCTCGGGCACGCTCATCGTCCGCTGGCACGCGACGCCGGACGCGGCCGCCCGCGCGACGGTCGATTCCGTCGTCGGCTCGGTCGGCGGCGCGGTCGTTTCGGGCTCCGTCGAGTTCACAGCCGCGGGCGCCGCGGACGCCACGCTCGAGATGGCGGTCGTCCCCGCGGGCGGCTCGCCCGACTCCTACGAGACGCTCGGGTCCGGTCTCAAGGCCGGCGAACGCTTCGTTCTCACGCTCTCCGGCCTCGCGGCCGGCACGGCCTACGACTACGCGGTGCGCGTCGTCTCCGGCGGCGTCGCGGGCGAAGTCCTCGGCGCCGCGACGGGTTCGTTCACGACGTTCGTCTCCGCTCCGGCCCGTCTCTCCGGCGATCCGACGGGCGCGACGAAGACGACGGTCGGGACGGACACGGTCTACGCCTTTTCGACGCCCGGCACCTACACGTTCACGGTTTCGTCGCTCGGCCGCGCCCGCCTCCTCATGGTCGGCGGCGGCGGCGCGGGCGGCTCGAGCCGCGGCGGCGGCGGCGGCGCGGGCGGCTTCATCGAGCTGCCGGCCGCCACGCTCGAACCCGGCACCTACACGGTCGTCGTCGGCGCGGGCGGCGCGATCAGCAGCGCGGCGGGCTACGGCGGCGACGGCGAGGACTCGGTCCTCTCGCGCGGCGGCTCGGTCCTCTACACGGCGCACGGCGGCGGCGGCGGCGCCTACGGTTCTTCCGAATTGCTGTCCGGACGCGCCGGAGGCAGCGGCGGCGGCGCCAACGCCTGCGCGGCCTCGCAATCCGAATCGACGGCCGTCTTCCCCGAGCTGGGCCATCCCGGCGGCAAGGGCTCCGGGTCGACCGCGAACGGCTACACCACCGCGGCGGCGGGCGGCTGCGGCGCGGGCGGCCCCGGCGCGGACGCCCATTCGTCGGACGCCGCGTCCGGCTCCAACCGCCGCCAGGGCGGCAACGGCGGCGCCGGCGTCGCGAGCGACATCACCGGCACGACGCTCTACTACGCGGGCGGCGGCGGCGGCAGCTGCTGGTGCGACGCGAACGGCGGCTACAAGGGCCTCGGCGGCAGCGGCGTCGGCGGCGACGGCGCCGGCTACACGGCCGAGGTGAACCAGAATCGGACGAGCCCCACCGCCGGCGCGGCCGGCACCGGCTCCGGCGGCGGCGGCGGTTGCGATTACAGCAATTCCAGCGAAGCGGCGCGGCGCGGCGCGGCGGGCGGTTGCGGTGCGTTCATCCTGCGTCTCGCGGCGGACGCCTCATCCGATCGGCCCGAAGTCGTCATCGAGTCGCTTTCGTCCGGCGCGACGTCGGTCGACGCCCTCCTCGCGCTCCGCCCCACCGGCTCCGCGGCGACGGCGGACCTCTCGGTCCTCTACGGCATGGCCGAGGACGCGCTTGACCTCTCGGCGCCCGTCGCTACGGGCGCGGCGCCGGGCCTCTACTCGGCGACCGTCTCCGGCCTTGCGCCGGGGCGCACGTGGTTCCTCGCGCCCGTCGCGTCCGGCGCGGGCGGCGCCGCCACCGGCGCGGTGCAGAGCGTGACGCTCCCCGCCGCGGGCGCGGTTCCGGCCGGCGACGGATCGGCCGGCCTCTGGCAGATTGCGAAACGCACCACGGCGGCCGCATTCCCGACCGTCTTCACGAACGCCTCTCTCTGGGCCGACGCGACGGTTTCGAACGTCGTCGCCGGCACGCTCGCGGCGAACACGAAGGGCTACGTCTTCGAGGACCCCGCCACGGGCCTCTCCTACGTCTGGCCCGGGCCGCCGGCGCTCTACGCCTACCGCGGCTGGATCTACCTCGAGGGCGGCAAGACCGTCGTCTTCGGCTCGCGCTACGCGGACAGCGTCTACCTCGCGATCGACGGGCGGACCGTGCTCTTCGTCTCGCAGGTCTTCAAGAAGGAGGCCTACGGCACGGTCGAAACGGAAGAGGCCGGATGGCACGAAATCGAGGTGCGCGTCGGCCACGCGACCGAAACGTTCGGACCGGACGGCGACGGCACCGCCTCGTGGTCTTCGTTCGGCGTCGCGTTCAACACGACCGGCTCCACCTCGCCGATGCCGGAAAGCGGATGGACCCCGCTGGTCGACCCGGGCGACGGTTCGCTGCTCCGGACGTCCCGGCCGGCGGCGAGGACCCTGAGCCTGACGAATGCCGTCGCGAGTGCCGGCTCGTTGTCGCTTGCGGCCGTTGTCGGCTCCGGAGAGAATGCGGCGAACGCGTATCTCGTCTACGGCAATAACGATGCCGGAACGACTTCGATCTCCGCGTGGGAACATTCAACCGATCTCGGCGAGGTCCCGGCGGCAAATGCCGCCGAGGACCTCGCCTGTGAGGTTTCGAATTGGGGGAGCGCCGCGAAAGTCGCGCGCCTCGTCCTCGCAACCGAAGGCCTGTTCGCGTGGACCGAGCCGGTCACGTTCACCGCGACGGCGCTGCCGCAGGTGTCCGACGTGCTCGTGTCTGGCTACGCGCTCGGCGACCGCGCGACGTTCTCCGCGACCGTTTCCGGCGGCACCGCGCCCTACGTGGCGACGCTCCTCGTCGGAACGGCCGCCGACGCGCTCGCCGCCGCCGCGACGGCGAACGCCGCCGAGGCGGGCGCCTTCTCGTTCGGCGTCGTGACGGGCCTCGCGCCCGGCGCGCAGCACTTCTACCAGGTCGTCGTCGTGGACGCGAACGGCGCCACGGCGCGCAGCGAGGTCCTCTCGTTCTTCACGCCCGGAGCCTCGCGCGTCTACGAGTTCGCCGACGTCAACCTCGTGGAACGCTGGAACGACGGCAACCCGTTCGAGAACCGGCAGCGGACGCTCGTCGCGGGCGGCACGCTCTCCGAACTCGGCGCGGGCGAGACCACGGTCCGCTTCCTGCGCAACCAGGGCTACTACGGCTTTCCGGGCGCGAAGACGACCGAGCCGCACGAGGGCGAGCAGCTCGTCGTCGACGCCCTCGGCGCCTACACGCTCCCGGTCCTGCTCGACTGGGACTGGGACGTCACGTGGAACTGGGACGTCTCCAACGCGAACGAGACCGCGAGCTGGGGGCCGACGGCGGCTGCGCGCGACCTGCAGGGCTGGGCGCGCTACACGACGATCATCGACGCCACGACCTACACGTGGAAGGGCGGCGACGGCCTCTGGACCGACGCGGACCAGTGGATGCCGGACGGCGTCTGGGACGATATCGCGGGCTACCCGCGCCGCGGCTCCTACGCGGTCTTCCCGGCCGGCACGGCCGTCGTGTCGGTCCCCGACACCGCGGCCACCAACCGCTTCTCGCAGCTCGCGATCCCCGCGAACGCGGACGTGACGTTCCGGGCCGCGGACGGCGTGACGGACGCGACGCTCCGCATGCAGACCGAGGACAAATGCTCCTCGGCGCGCAACTACGGCTTCACGTTCGGCAAGAACGCCGCGTTGCGCTTCAAGGGCGAAGGGCTCTTCGTGGACCTCGTCGGCAGCACGGCCCTGTCGTTCGGCGGAACGGACTCGACGCTCGAGTTCGCGGACGGCGTCCGCGCCAAGATCGGCAACAGCACCTCCGGCGGCGCGATCAGCGCAAGCGTGCAGGCCCGTTCGCTCATCGCCTTCCGCAGCGGCGCGCAGGTGACGCTCAACGGCTACCTGACCGCAAACGGCGTCGGAAGCCAGATCGTCATCGACGACGCGACGGTCCTTGAGCCCTACACCGCCAACAACAACAACGGCGTCTTCCTCCGCGGCAAGACCATGAACGGCAAGGCGACGCTGGTGATCCGCGGCACGAACGCGGTCCTGAAGTGCGGCTGGCGCTTCGCGACCACGTCGACCGACTCGCCCGACAAGACGCAATACGTCGACTTCGAGGTGCCCGAGGGAGGCTGGGCCGACGCTCCGATCCGCACCGACCCCGCGAACACCTACAAGTTCGGGGAGAGCGGAACTACGGACTACAAGATCCATCTCCGCGTTCCCGCGACCTCCCCGGCCGTCGTCGCCGGCGAATCGCTCGACGTCCCGCTCGTCCGCTGGCCCAAGGGCATCCATGCCTCCTTCGTGACGCTCGATCCGGCGAACCTCCCGCACCCCGCCACGGACTCGTTCTTCCAGACAACCGACCCGATCACCGGGCAGATCACCGTCTGGGCGCACCTCGTCGGCCAGGCCGACACCGCGGCGCCGCAGGCGTCCGACTTCCGCATCCGCGAGCTTGCGCAAACGGGCGCGACCCTCTCGTTCGTCGTCATCCCCGGCGGCGGCGGCACCACGACGGTCGGCGTCTCGGTCCTCGACGCCAACGGCGACGCCGTCGCCGGCGCGACGGCATCGCCCGCGTCCGCGACGTTCTCCGCGAGCGGCACGAACGTCGTGACGGTCGCGGGCCTCGACCCCGCCACGGACTACCTGCTGCGCGTGACGCTCGACGACGGCGTCAACGCCGCCGTCACGACGGACTTCGCGTTCAACTCGCTCGACGACTGGGCCGAGGGCCGCTCCGCAACGGCCGACTCCGTCGTGCAGGACGGCCCCTACACCGTCTGGACTTTCACGGACACGACGCCGCACGCCGGAACCTTCACCGTCACGCGCGGCGGCCTCGCGGAAATCCTCGTCGTGGGCGGCGGCGGCTCCGGCGGCTCCGGCGTGAACGCCGACAACGACGCGGGCGGCGGCGGCGGCGGCGGCGGCCAGGTGATCTACACCACGACCGTCCTCGTCCCCGGCACCTACGCGATCAGCGTCGGCAAGGGCGGCGCGCGCGTGTCCAGCCGCGTTGCGGGCACGAGCGGCTCGGCCTCGGCCTTCGGCGACATGATCGCCGCGGGCGGCGGCGGCGGCGGCTACAACACCACGGCCGTTCTTTCCGGCGCGAACGGCGGCGGCGGCGCGAGCGGCAAGGCCGGCGGCGCCGGGACCGCGGGCTTCCCGGGCGGCGCCGGCGGCTCGAAGGCCGGCGGCGGCGTCGGGGGCGGCGCGGGCGGCGCCGGCTCGACCGGCGTCTCGAAG
>JAFTHC010000125.1 GCA_017457625.1 Kiritimatiellia bacterium | reverse complement strand
GGCGCCTTTGGCGGCAAGCAGGACGACCGCGCAGGGGACCGCCGCGGCGGCGTAGGCCGCCAGGCCCCAGACGGAGAGCATGTAGAGCAGAAGCGGGTGCATGGGGCGGGCATTCTACGGAAACGGCGGCGGGATGGCAAGAAAAATCACGCACGGTGCGATTGAATGACGACGGGTAGATGGCGGACGGCGACCGGGCGGACGCCGCGGCGGCAAATGTCCGGCGATGCGCTCAGGGACCGGGGACGGGGCGGCCGCCGCGGCGGCAAATGTCCGGCGATGCGCTCAGGGAACGGGGACGGGGCGGCCGCCGCGGCGGCCGAGGATTTCGTGGAGGAGGACCGCGCGGCGCAGGGCGTCCGCGCGCGTTTCGCCCGGCGCGCCGGCGAGCAGCCGGGCGAGCGGATCGGGCGCGGCGGCCGCGGCGGCGGCCTTCGCGGCCTTGGCCTCCGCTTCGCGCGCGGCGGCCTCCTCGGCGGCGCGCTTGGTGGCGGCTTCGGCCGCGGCGCGGGCGCGCGCGGCTTCGGCTTCCGCGCGTTTCGCGGCCGCTTCCCGCTCCAGCGCCGTGCGGCGCGCCGCACGGCGTTCCTCGAGCTGGCGAAGAACCTCCGCGACGCTCTGCCCTCCCAGCGCGGGAGAATCCTCGGCCATGCCGTAGCGGGCGAGATTCTCCGGTGCCGGCGGCGGCGCCGCCGCCGGCGCGGGCCGCGGCCGGACGACGACGCGCGGCCGCCCGGCGTCGCCACGCGGACGGGCGCCGGGCCGCAGGCTGTCGAGCGCCGCCTTTTCGCGGAAGACCGCTTCTTCGCGCCGGCGCTTTTTCTTCTTGGCGCGGTCGAGCAGCGGCCCCGCCAGGGCGATGGCCACCCAGACGGCCCCGAAGACGACCTTGACGATCGAATCGTCGTGCATCGCGCGAACCTATTTCTCTTCGGTCGGGACGGCGGAGGGGCCGGCGATGGCGCGGCGCATGTCGGTGTCGCTCTCGATGTTCTGCAGGCGGTAGTAGTCCATGACGCCGAGCTTGCCTTCGCGCAGCGCCTGCGCCATGGCCTTCGGGACTTCGGCGCGGGCTTCGACGACGCGCGACTGCATCTCCTGCACGCGGGCCTTCATCTCCTGCTCAATGGCGACGGCCATCGCGCGGCGGCCTTCGGCCTCGGCCTGGCGCAGTTGCTTGTCCGCGTTGGCACGCTCGGTTTCGAGGCGGGCGCCGACGTTCGCCACGTCGCTCACGCCGGCGACCGAGATGTCCGCGATGTCGATCGATACGATCTCGAATCCGGTCTGCGAGTCGAGGCCCGCCTCGAGCACGCGCGCCGAGATGCGGTCGGGGTTCTCGAGCACGTCCTTGTAGGTGTTCGCCGAGCCGATGGCCGAGACGATGCCCTGGCCGACGCGCGCGATGATCGTGTCCTCGCTCGCGCCGCCGACGAGGCGGTCGATGTTCGCGCGGACCGTGACGCGCGCCTTGACGAGCAGGCGGATGCCGTCCTTCGCGACGGCGTCGAGCATGCCGATGCCGCCGGTGCCGGACTTGGGCGCGGGGCAGTCGATGACCTTCGGGTTCACCGAGGTGCGGACGGCCTCCAGCACGTCGCGGCCCGCCAGGTCGATCGCCGTCGCCTTCTTGAAGTCGAGGCGGATGCCCGCCTTGTCGGCGGCGATGAGGGCGTTGACGACGTTCAGGACGTCGCCGCCCGCGAGGAAGTGGCCTTCGAGCAGGTCGGTCGGGATCGAGATGCCGGCCTTCACGAGGCGGATGCGCGCGTCGACGATCAGCGCGGGCGGCACGCGGCGGAACTTCATGCCGACGAGCGACCAGAGCGAAACCTTCGCGCTGGAGATCGCGGCCCTGAGCCAGATGCCGATCACGTTGAACACCATCGCCAGCACGACGAGGCCGACGAGGATGAACACGATCGCGATGATCGCGGGGAGGGCGGAGCTTTCACCTTGGGCGGCGAGGAGGGGGATGTTGTTCATGGGTTGGGTTGGGTTGGGGTTTGGGTTGGAGGATTCAGGAGTCGCAGCACGAGACGTGAGAGGGCGCGCACGCCGGCGGGCGGGGCGGAGACGGTCCACACGAGCGAGTTGTCGACGATGGAGAACGTCTCCAGGGCGACCGGATCGTCGTCCGCGGAATCCGGTGCCATGTCCAGTCGGGCGAGGACCGGCGCGGGGCGCAGGGCGGAGACGCGGAAGGGCTCCATCGCCGGGAACCACCGCCGCGGCGCCTCGAGGTCGCAGGGCGCGGAGCCGGCCGGCGCGTCCGCCGCGGGTCCGCGGCCGATCGAGAGCGCGGCGGCGTCCGTCCCGACGTCGAGCCGCCAGGGGACGTCGTCGCCGAACAGGCCCGCGACGAGGCGGTCGAAGCTGTAGGACGCCGCCGTGCCGCCGGGGATTCGGACGCGCCCGGACAGGCCGTCCGCCGCCCAGTCGGTCCGATCGGTGCGGAAGAACGCCGGCGTGTTCGTCCCGGCGATCCCGCTTTCGGTCCGGCACAGGGCCGCGTAGGCGGCGGCCAGCTTGCGTTCGGCGTCCGGGCGGCGCGTCCCGACGCGGCTTTCCCAGCGCAGCGCGCCGCCTTCGGCGGGGGCGAGGAAGCGGACGACGCGGCCGCGTTCGGCGGACGCGGCGTCGAGCGCCGCGAAGAACGCGTCGAACGCCGCCTTGCGGGCGTGGTTCGCGGGCGTGTCGTTGAAGCCGAGGTAGATCGAGTCGGCCGAGACGACGCCGGCGCAGAGGCCGGGGCCGTCGGTCGACGCGGACCAGACGAGCGCGTCGGCCGGCACGGCCGCGAGGTCCGCCGCCGCGAGGGGCGGGGGCGGGTTCGTCGCGTAGAGGGAGTTCGCCGGGTCCGCGGGGCGGGCGACCGTCGCGAAGAGAATCCCGTCCGCGGGCGTCGCCGACAGGCCGAAGGCGAGGCTTCCCGCCTCGCGCCCGCGCATTCCCGCGGCCATGATGGAGAACGTTCCGCCCAGCTCTTTGGGGGTCGCCTGCTCCGGCGGCAGGAAGTAGGTCCGCGGGCCAAGCGCGGAAGCCGATTCCCCGTCGTCCTTCTCGACGAGGCGGCCGCCGGAGAGGAGCAGCCGTTCGATCGACGGGACCAGGACCGAGACCGGCGAACCCGGGATCGCCGGCTGCGCGGCGCGCAGGTCGGGCAGGGCCGCGAGGCGGTTGGGCGAGGACGCGACGATCGTCTGCGCGCCGTCGAACGCGATCCACGGGCGGCGGTGCGCGCCGCCGTCCGACTCGGGCGGGCCGACGGGACGGATCGTGAGTCCGCCGACCGTCTGCGCCTCCTCGTCCATGAGGTGGATGCGGACGCGCGGCGCCACGGAGCCGCGGCGGACCGGCAGCACCGCGAGGAAGTCGAGCTTGCCCAGGTCGACGGGCCAGGAGAGGTTCCAGAACGCGGCGAGGATCGGCTCGTCGGGCCGCATGTAGTCGATGCCGAGCCCCGCGAAAAGCTTGGCCCGGGCGAGCATCGTATCCTCCGCCGCCGCGCGGTCCGCCGTTTGTTCGCGCAGGGCCCAGAGCGTCATGTCGAACAACCGGAGGCTCTCCAGGCGCACGATCAGTTCCGGCGGGGCGGCGCTCGCGGCCAGGGCCGCGAGCGCAATGACGAGCGCCGCTGCGCGGCGGATGAAAGGCGGCGGCGCTGCCGCCGAACGACGGGCCGCTTCGCGGCAAAGCCGGATGGCGGGATGGTTCATGGCGCGGGGCGTCAGGGGATCGCGGAGCGGTCGCGGGGCGGGTCGGCGGCGACGGGTTCGTCGCCGGCGCGGGGGAGGCCTTCGAGCGCGCGGAGGGCGAGTTCGGCCTCGTCCGCGTCGGCGGGGAGGAGGTTCGAGAAGCCGGTCGGCGGATGCTGGCCGTTGTTGGAGGTCGATCCATACGTGAACCAGATGTCCGTGAGGCCGTTGCGGTGGTCGGCGCGGTCGGGCTCGAACATTTCGGAGGCGCGCCACGACTTGGCGAAGAAGCGGCCGATCGAGAGAGCGCGCTTGTCCGTCACGGCGTAGAGGCGGCCCTTCTGGTCCAGCTTGTGCCAGAGGGGCGAAAAGAGCGTGCCGATGCCGATGAGGATGAAGGGCGTCAGGAACGCCGTGATTCCCAGTTTCGGCCAGATGCCCCAGGCTTCGCCGTCGACCGGCTTGCCCATCCAGGCGGGGATGAGGACGCCGACTACGAACGTGCCCGTGATGGCGCACCACGGGATGGCGAACAG
>JAFTHC010000002.1 GCA_017457625.1 Kiritimatiellia bacterium | reverse complement strand
GGTTCGCTCAAGGCGCTGTTGGAGAAACGTTCGGCGGGGTTCGTGCAGGGGCTGGCGCTCGGCGGCGATCGGTTTCTCAAGCGCGTGGCGGGGTCTCTGCCCAAGCGCATCCGCCGGCGTGCGGAGTCGCTCTTCGACCGCTGCGAGTTCCTCGGACTCCGTTCGGCCGGCGGGGTGAGGGAAACCGCATGACGGCGACGGAAACGGAACGGGAGCGTCCGGTCGCGGACCGCTCCGCCGACGCTCCCCTGCTGGACGTCCGGGACCTGCACGTTTCGCTGCCGTCCCCCGGCGGCGGTTTCGTCGAGGTCGTGCGCGGCGTGTCGTTCCGCGTGGCGCCCGGCGGATTCCACGCGCTCGTCGGCGAAAGCGGCTGCGGCAAGAGCGTGACGGCAATGGCGCTCACGCGCCTGCCGCCGGCGGACGCCGCGGCGCGCGTTTCCGGCCGCGTCCTGTTCCGCGGCCGCGACCTGCTCGCGGCGTCCCCCCGCGAACTCCGCGCCGCGCGCCGCAAAGGGGGCGTCGCCTACGTTTTCCAGGAGGCGATGTCCGCGCTCAACCCGGTCCTGCGCCTGCGCACGCAAATGCGGGAAGCGCTGCCGCGCGGCCTTTCGCGGGCGGCGGCGGACGACCGTCTCGCCGCGCTTCTGGGCGAGGTCGGCCTGCCCGATCCGCGCGCCGCGCTGCGGGCGCACCCGTGCGAACTTTCGGGCGGCATGGCGCAACGCGCGTGCATCGCGATGGCGCTGGCGCAGGAGCCGGCGCTTCTGTTGGCGGACGAGCCGACGACGGCGCTCGACGTGCTGGTGCAGCGCAAGGTGCTGGACCTGCTGCGCGACCTGTGCCGCGCCCGCGGCACGGCGGTTCTCCTGGTCACGCACAACCTCGCGCTGGTTTCCGAATACGCGGAAACCGTGTCGGTCCTCTACGCGGGGCAGGTCGTCGAAGACGGTCCCGTGCCGGACGTCCTCGCCGCCCCGGCCCATCCCTACGCGGAAGCGCTGCTGCGCGCCGTGCCGCGGATCGAGGGCACGCGGCCGGAGGATCTCGCCACGATCCCGGGGCGCGTGCCGCCGCCCCGCGACTGGGTCGCGCTGCCCTGCGCCTTCGCGCCGCGCTGCCCGCGCGCCGCCGCGTCGTGCTCGGCCGCTCCCGCGCCGTGGAGCGGCCTTTCGCCCCGCCACGGCGTCCGTTGCGTCCGCGCCGGCGCCCTAGCGCCGGCGCCCGCCGAGCAGGCCGGAGCGGAGCAGGAAGTAGAGTAGCGTCGAGAGCGAGCTCACCGCCGCCGCGACGTAGGTCATGAACGCGGTGTTGAGCACCGCCGCCGCGCCCTTTTCCTCGGACGGCGACAGCAGGCCGAGTTTCACGAGCTGGCGCTTGGCGCGCGCCGAGGCGTCCCATTCCACGGGAAGCGTGACAAGCGAGAAGGCGACCGCGCCGCAGAAGAGCACGATGCCGGCCTTCACGAGCAACAGCCCCAGGCCGCTCCCCGCGCCCGCCGCGGCGCCCGCGCCCGCCGCCGCGCCGCCTTGCCCCGTCGCGCCGGCGGACAGCATCAGGCCGACGAAGAACACGACATAGGCGAACTTGGAGCCGAGGTTCGCGGCGGGGACGAGCGCCGTGCGGAGCCCGAGCCACCGGTAGCCGGACGCGTGCTGTAGCGCGTGTCCCGCTTCGTGGCAGGCCACGCCGAGCGCCGAGAGCGACCGGCCCGAATAGACGTCCTTGGAAAGGTTGAGCGTTTTGTCGACCGGGTTGTAGTGGTCCGAGAGAAACCCGGACACGGTCTTGATTTCGACGTCCGTGACGCCCGAGCGCGCGAGCATCGTGGCGGCCGCTTCCGCGCCCGTCATGCCGGACTCGGCGCGGACCTTGGCGTATTTGCCGAACACGGACTTGACGCGCGCCGAAAAGACGGTCGCCAGAATCAGCGCGGGAATCGAGATGATGTAGTAGAGCGGATCGAGACCCATGGAACGGTTCCTTTCACGGCGGGGTGGAAACGAGGCGGCGCGTCCGCGCGCCTCACGTGGCGGGGTCGCCGGGAGCGACCGGGGAAAGCGGCGCGAGGACCGCGAGGCCCGTGGCGGGGTCTCCGGCGCAGAGGACCATGCCCTCCGAGACGCCCACGCCCTTCATTTCGCGCGGCGCGAGGTTCGCGACGAAGACGACCTGCTTGCCGTCGAGCACCGAGGGATCGGGATACGCCGAGCGGATGCCCGAGAAGATCGTGCGGTGCCCGAGCGGGCCGCAGTCCAGCTCGAAGCGCACGAGTTTCTTGCTCTTTTCGACCGGCCGGCAGCTCTCCACGCGCCCCACGCGCAGGTCGCACGCGTCGAAGGCGCCGATCTGGATCGGCGCCTTTGGCGGGCAGGTATGCCCGCCCACGGCACGGTCGGTTCCCGATTGTGCGGCGGGGGCAGCTTCCCCCGCGGCGGGATTGGCGGATGGTCCGTGCTGTGGCCCGGCATATTTGCCGGGCTCCGCCGCCGGCGGAGCCGGCGGCTTGCTCGCCTCGACCATCGCCTCGACCGCCTTGGGGTCGACGCGCGTGGCGAGATACTCGTAGGCGCCGATCGGCGCGTTCTCGAGCGTGCGGCCGAGGCTCTCCCACGTGAAGCCGTCCTCGCCGAAGAGCGCGGCGGCCTTCTTCGCGTAGCCGGGCAGGATCGGCGCGAGGTAGATCGCGAGCTGGCGGAAGAGGTTGAGCACCGTGGTGAGCACGGGGCGCACGGACTCGGGGTCCTCCTTGATCGCCTTCCACGGCGCGTGGCGGTCGAAGTATTCGTTGGCGGCGTCGGCGAGCCGGCAGACCTCGACCGGCACCTGCGAGAACTTGCGCGCCTCGTAGAGCGCGGCGATGGCGTCGGCGCGCCCGCGCGAGGCCGCGAGCAGGGCGCGGCCCTCGTCGTCGAGCGAGCCGAGGCGGCCGTCGAACTTCCTGCCGAGCATCTGCGCGCCGCGCGAGGCGAGGTTGGTGATCTTGCCGACGAGGTCGGAATTGACGCGCTGCGCGAAGTCGTCGAGGTTGAGGTCGATGTCGTCCGTGGTGTTGTTGATCTTGCAGGCGTAGTAGTAGCGCAGGAACGCGGGGTCGAGGTGGTCCAGGTAGGTGCGCGCGGAGACGAACGTCCCGCGGCTCTTGCTCATCTTCTCGCCGTTCACGGTGAGGAAGCCGTGGACGAACACCTTGCTCGGCCCCTGGTAGCCGGCGGCGTGGAGCATCGCGGGCCAGAAGAGGCAGTGGAAGCGGACGATGTCCTTGCCGATGAAGTGGTAGCGCTCCGTGGCGGGGTCGCCCCACGTCGCCTCGAAGGTGGTGCCGTTGCGGCCGCACCAGTTCTTCAGGGAGGCGAGGTAGCCGACGGGAGCGTCGAGCCACACGTAGAAGTACTTGCCGGGGTAGCCGGGGATCTCGAAGCCGAAGTAGGGGGCGTCGCGCGAGATGTCCCACGGCAGGAGCGTCTGGTCCTCGCCGAACCACTCCTGGAGCTTGTTGGCGACGTCGGCCTGCGTGTGGTCGGGGAGCCAGGCGCGCAGATACTCCTTGAACTTCGCCAGGTCGAAGAGGATGTGCTCCGTCTCGCGCGTCTCGAGCGCGCGGCATCCGCACGTGGCGCAGTGGGCGTCCTTGAGCTCGGAAGGCGAGTAGGTCGCGGAGCAGTGCTCGCACGAGTCGCCGTATTGCTCCTCCTTGCCGCAGTGCGGGCAGGTGCCCTTCACGAAGCGGTCGGGGAGGAACATGCCGCACTGCGGGCACCAGAGCTGGGCGACCTTCTCGCGCAGGAGCGCGCCGCCCCGGTCGAGCTTGGCGTAGATGTCCTCGCAGAACGCCTTGTTCTCGGGCGAGTTCGTCGAGTAGTAGTTGTCGAAGGCGATTTGGAAGTCGGCGAAGTCGCGCGAATGGCGCGCGTGCATCTCCGCGATGAGATCCTCGGGCGCGCGGCCCTCCTTGCGGGCGCGGATCATGATCGGCGTGCCGTGCGTGTCGTCCGCGCAGACGTAGGTGCAGTCGGGGCCGCGCATCTTCTGGAAGCGGACCCAGAAGTCCGTCTGGAGATACTCGACGAGGTGCCCGATGTGGATGTCACCGTTGGCGTAGGGCAGGGCCGACGTGACGACGATCTTGCGTTTGTCCATGGCATTGCCTCCTTGTGCGAAGCGAACGGTGCGCGAGTCTAGCAGAAATCGACGCGGGAATCCACCACGTCGGCCCGCCCCCGCGCAAGCGGACGAAGTTTTACAATTTTTTTACAATTCGAGCATTCCCTTCGCCCGGCCTTTGTGGTAGGATGCGCTTCCATGGAAACCTACCTAGCACTCGTCATCGCGGGGACCGCGCTCATGGTCCTCGAAATCTTCCTGCCCGGCGGCATCTCCGGCCTGGCCGGCGGCCTGCTCTTTTTGCTCGCCGCCTGGTACGCGTTCTTCCACTTCGACGGATGGACCGGCATGGGGCTTGCCATCGCCGCCATCGTCGCGGCGTGCGCGTTCGTCACGCTCGTCGTCACGCTCTTCCCGCGCACCCGCGTCGGCAGGAAGCTCGCGCTCCCGACCGACCTCAAGGAGTCGCGCGCGGACGACCTTTCGCTCGCCGCCCTCGCCGGCGCCGAGGGCGTTGCCGACACCACGCTGCGCCCCGCCGGCTTCGCCACGCTGGGCGGCCGCCGCGTCGACGTCGTGACGCGCGGCGACGAAATCCCCGCCGGCACGCGCGTCCGCGTCGTCGAGGTCGAGGGCAACCGCGTCGTCGTCGCCAGGGCCTGAGCCATGCAACGCACCGTCCTCTCCCCCGACGACCGCTTCCGCGTCCAGCGAAAGCTCGACCGCAACGAGACCCTCGTGTGGGTCGGCCGCCCCGTCCCGACGTTCCGCTACCGCGGCTGGATCGGCACGGTCCTGTTCGCCATCCCGTGGTGCGCCATCACGGGCACGTTCGTAGTCGGCGTCCTCATCCCCGCCTGGATGGGCAAGCCGGTCGACGGCGAAGCCTGGGGCATCTGGCCGAAACTGGGAATCACGGCGTTCCTGACGCCCTTC
>JAFTHC010000124.1 GCA_017457625.1 Kiritimatiellia bacterium | reverse complement strand
CTGGCAACAATTTCACAATGGCAACATTTGTTCGATCGATGTAGAAGGAACTGACACATGAAGCAAAGAATGTCTCTCGTTTCACGTCTCGCGCCATGCGCCGGCGCGCTGGCGGCGCTAGCCTCCGCGGCGGCGCTCGCCGACTCCGCGACGGACAGCGCGATCCGCATGGAGGAGACCGGCATCGCCGTCTTCGGCCACGTGGACTACAAGGCGCCCACGGCGGCGTATCCGACGGCGGCTTCCGGCACGGACGCCGACGCGGGCAACTCGTCGGCGAGCGCGACCGAGACGGCCTCGACCTGGTCCCTCACGGCCTGGTCCGTCGGGCGCATGATCTCCGAGCAGCCGCCGGACGCCAAGGTCGGCGAATACGTCACGCGCTTCCCGCGCGAGGCGGACGAGATCGACTGGGAAAGGACGCTCGCCGAAATCCGGTCCTCGGACGCGGCCTCTCAGGGCTACGTCCACGTCGTCGGCGGCACCACGAACCTCGCCGAGACGCTTCTCATCACCCGCCCCGGCGTGATGGAGATACCGTTCGTTCTCGCCGACGGCACGACGGTCGCAAGCGTCTATACCTTCTCGGCCGCGACGTCGGCGCGCCCCTACCGTCTCTTCGCGACGCGCCGCGACGAGGGCAACAGCGCCCCGTTCATCGACCTCACGGGGCGCTTCGTGCGCTTCTTCGGCGATCCGGCGGTCATCACGCCGCGCTACGAAGCGACCGGCTCCGGCGCCAACGCCACGTCCAACGTCGTCTGGGGCATCGACTACGACCCCGCCACGTCGCACATGCTCACGGCGCGCTGCATCGTCGATGAGGAGGCCGGCACGATCGACAGCCCCAAGGGCCAGTTCGTCCTCGCCTACTACGACACCGAGACCAAGGACCACCTCGTCGCCTCTATAGTCGTCGAGATCACCCCGCCGGCCGTGAACACCATTCAGGCGACCGTCGGCTCCGAGCTGCGGCCCGTCGGCGGCGGCTGGGACATCGCGGACCTCAAGGGCGTCGTCAAAGACGGCGCCGAAAAGAAGAGCGACGACCTCTACGCGCCATACGTCGAGCGTTTCTCCGCTCCGAGCGGACAGGAGCTCTCCAGCGAATACCACGGCAAGATCTACGCGATCGCGCCGACGGACAAGACGACGAGCGGCGCCATGAACACGCCGATGCCGTGGAAGGCCGACATCTACTGGAAGACGCCAGACCCGATGGGCGTGATGTGGACGTTCGAGAACGACTGGTATCTCATCTCCTGGCCGTCCGACACCTACCGGCTCGTCATCGCGGACAATCCCGCCAAGCCCGGCCTCGCGTGGGCGATCCCGACAAACTACACGGCGCAGGTCCTGGGCTACAAGTATCCGGATTCGCTCGTCGCGACATCGGATTCCTCTACGGGAGAGGTGACCGTGAACGGCGAGGGCAAGTTCCTGCTCAAGCTCACGACTGCGGCGCAGGACATCCCGTGGTATCTGCCGATGCAGTCGCGCTACCGCACGAGCGAGGACGTGCTGGCCTCGACCGGCGCAGGCCCGATCGTCGCGGACTGGCCGATCGGCTTCGAGGCGACGATGTTCACGGATGCCGCGGCTGGCACGGCCGAAGCCGCGGCGCGCCTCATGGACGCCTCGCTCCCCGGCTACATCTACGTCCCCGCCTCGGCGGGCCGCAACTGGAACCCCCGCCTCTACCACGAACCTGCGCCTGACGTGATGGGCGACATCAATGGCGACATCACGTCCTCGCTTGACGGGGTCGATGGCTCGGATGCGGACGACGACCCCTTCGAGGAACTCGTCTCGGCCATCTACGGCGTCAACGAGAGCCTGAACCCAGTCGAAGTGTGGTGGCGCGGCAACATCCAGCTGCCGGGAATGCCGACTCCGATCTCCTACCCGGGCCTCGTGGAGCGCTACCGCTTCACGTGGGCGGAGACGCTCCGCCCCGGCCTCCTGCCCGAAATCGTGCTTTCATCGCAGCTCGGTTCGGCCGACCCGGACATGACCGCCTTCGGCGGCCGCTCGCTCGTGTTCTACGGCAAGGACTCCCACGCCAACGTGAGCGGCACGGTGCCGCTCGTCGGCGCCGAGAACCGCATCGGCTTCCAGGTGTAT
>JAFTHC010000123.1 GCA_017457625.1 Kiritimatiellia bacterium | reverse complement strand
TGAAGAACGGCGAACGGGGCGCGGAGGGGCGGGCGGGAGGGCCAGATTCGACTGGAGCTGCTCGGCCGTGGGAAGCGCATCGATGACGCGGATGCCCTTGTAGGCGGCGACGCCCAAGGGTTTCCGGAGCCCGTCGAAGGCCCATTCGACCTTGGTGTCGTCCTTGCTCCGGCAGATGAGGAGTCCGATGCTCGGGTTGTCGTCCCGCCCTCGGAGCAGCCGGTCCGTCGCCGACACGTAGAAGTTGAGCTGTCCGGCATGCTCGGGCTTGAATTCGCCGACCTTCAGCTCGACGACGACGAAGCACTTGAGCCGGACGTGGTAGAACAGCATGTCCACGAAATAGGACGTGCCGGAGACCACCAGCTCGACCTGGCGACCGCAGAAGGAGAATCCCTTGCCGAGTTCGAGGAGGAAGCGCGTGATCTGCCGCGACAGGGCCTCCTCCAGGTCCCTTTCGTCATAGGTCGCGGATAGGGAAAGGAACCCGAAGTCGTAGGGATTCTTGAGCAGGTCGCGGGCAAGTCCCGCGCGCGGCGCGGGCAGCGTCTCGCGGAAGTTGGTGACGGCCTTTCCCCGCCGCGCGTGGAGGCGGCCGGCCAGCGCGTTCGACAGATCGGAGCGGCTCCAGCCGTTCGCGACGGTCTCCCGGAGGTAGAAGAGCGCGGTCTTCGGCGTCTTGCAATGCGTGACGATCTCGCAGTGGTGCTTCCAGGGGACGGAGGCGAAGCATCCGGGCATTTCTCCACCGGGCTGGTGGAGAATTTCGCCGGCCGCGGCGTAGAACAGATACCACTTCTTCACGTACCAGAGATTGGTCGTCGAAAAACCGCCCGCGCCGGGGAAGTCGGCACGAAGGTCGAGACTCATCTGCTCGATGACGCCGCTGCCCCAGGCTTGTTCCGCCTTTCGCTCGACGATCTCCTTTCCGAGCCACCAATAGAAGGAAAGGAGCGAGGCGTTCACCCGGACGGCCGCCTTGATCTGGGACTTTCGGAACGCATCCTTGATCCGAACGATCCAGGCGACATAGTCGGGCGTCCGAACGAATCCGGACGGCGTTGCGACGATCTTCGCTTGTGCGGGGCTGCGGGGCATGGGGGAAAGGTCAGAGGGAAGAGGTCAGAGGGAAAAGGTTGAAGAGGTTGAAAGGGTTGAAGAGGTTGAAGGGGTTGAAGGGGTTGGATTGTTCACAAATCGCAATTGTTCACAATTGTCCACAAATGGCAAATGGAAATGTCAGTTGGCGGCGGGCGGTGGGGGCTCTGCGGTCTCTGCGTGAGTTTTCTCGGCGGGGTTCGGCGTAGGGGATGAGGCAGCGGCGGCCTTGATTCTGCCGAGAACATCGAGAAGACCCGGCCGGCGGTTGTCGGGAACGACGTAGCCGACGGGGGATTCGGGCTCGCCGATCAGCGCGGCGTCCGAGGACACGGCGAAGACCGGCCATCGGTCCGCCGTCCTGAGGACGAACGTGATGGCTCCCTCCTTCACGGAGAGGGGTTCGCCTCCGTCCAGCGGTACGACCCGGACCTTGAACTCGCGATATCCTTCCAGGCGGGAAAGAAGCTCCTCGCAAAGCTCGGTCGGAACCGATTCGCCCCGGGATCCCTCTCCGATTTTGAGCTGCGCCTGGGCGCTGACGACCGGTTCGCCGGCGGGAAGATCCGGGGAAACGAACAGCGGGTTCTCCGGGGTTGTCTTGAAGGACGGATCGAGCAGATTGCGAAGGAACGTTTCGTCCCCCCAGCGCAGGGCGTCGCGACGGGAGACCTGGAGGCATGCCTTGGTGTTCCTGGGGGCGGAGCCGAACGCGCGGAAGATGCGAATGAGCTGAATGACGAAGTCCTTGTCCGCCCAGATTCGGACGTCTGATCCGACGGACATCTGGTAGACGGTTTTCCGGTCGAGCGGCGGACCGAGCCGGGCGACCGTTTCGGCGACGATGTCATCAAAGGGGACATCGGTTCCGTCGATGGGCGTGAAGAGGCTGACCGAAGCGAGTTCCTCCGCGCCACCCAACATCAAGGCGAAATGGTATTCGGCCTTGACGAACCAGCGACCGGCGAAGGACTCCTCGGCGAACCTCCGGTGGTCGCGGTCTCTGACGAGGGACGCGGGAACTTTTTCCAGAGCGTCTTCGACGAAGAGATTCGTCCGGGCAGAGACCGTTTCGTCCCACGAGGCGCCCAGTCGGAGCCCGGCGAGCGGTTCCGGGAAGAACGTCGCGGGGTCGAGCGCCCCCTCCGCACCGCGGGTTGACACGGCGAGGACGAGGAGGGGGAGGAGGAGGAAGATGCGTTTCATCGGGGTTCCCTTTCGCGGGGCGGGGTGGCGGAGGAGGTGGGCTCGGTTGCGAAGTAGCCGCCGGTCTTGCGGCTGCCGCGGTGTTCGATGCGGCCGGCGCGGACGAGCGCGCGGACGGCGCGCTCCACGGTGGCGCGGCTCGCCTTCACCGAGGCGAGGAAGAAGGGGACGCCGCGGCCGGGGTGGTTGCGCACGAGGCGGAGGATGGCCGCGTTTATTCCATCATTTATTCCATCATTTATCGGCTCAATCGGCTCTCGGTCGGGTTCGAAGGCCGGGTGGTTCAGGAGATACCGCGTCTGCGGGCCGGTGCCGTCGGGAACGATGGCGCCGGACTGCACGAGTTCGGCCAGATCGCGCGTGGCGGTGGGCTTGGAGACCTTGGCCATGCGCATCCACTTGGCGGCGGAGAGCCCGGCCTTCGCGCCGGCTTCGCCGTCCTCGAACATCCGCAGGACCACCTTGCGGGCGCGTTCGGCGAAGGAGGACTCGAAGCGCGCGAGGTAGTCGCGCTTGGCGGCGACGAACCGCATGGCGGCGACGAAGCTTTCGAGCAGGTCCGTCAGGACTGGCACGAAGAAGCCGGCCCACGAGGTCCAGTCGAGCGTGTGCGAAGCGACGTTGATTTCGTCGTAGTAGGCGCGGCGGTGGCGCGAGACGAAGGTCGAGACCGGCAGGGCGACGGGATGCCTCAGGCCCTCGGCGAGCACCTTCGCGACAAGGGCGCGGCCGATACGGCCGTTGCCGTCCTCGAAGGGGTGGATCGACTCGAAGTGCGGGTGCATCAGGGCCGCCTTTAGCGCGATGCCCTCGGGCGTGGCCGGCCGGTGGCGCCAGCGCCGCACGAAGAGGCCGATCTCCCCCGCGACGCGTTCCGGGGGCGGCGCCTCGAAGCGCGTCTCGGACTGCCCGAAGCGGTCCACGCTCACCACGCGCACGGGGACGTCGCGGAACGCGCCCGCGCGCACGCCGCGCGCGCCGCCCTCCATCATCGCGCCGTGCCACTTGCGCAGGAGCGCGGCGGAAAGCGGCGCGTCGCGGTCCTCGCGCACGGCGAGCACCAGCCGGGCGGCTCCCTCGGAGGCGGCGTCGCGCGCGGCGGTCGGCGCCGCGCCGGGAACGCCCAGCGCGCGGCAGATGGAGCTCATCACCACGGCCTCGTCCACCTCGACCCCCTCGATCGCGCGGGTCGTCACGGCCTCCGAGGCGAGCGCGCGGGCGACGAAGAGCGGGTCCTGCGGCTCGCGCAGCGCCTTCTTCGCCTCGCGGAACGCGCGGGCGAACGCGGCGAGCTCGTCCTTCAGCGCGCTTCGCGCGAAGGAGAACGCCGGCCACTGCGGGCGCTGCCAGTTGAACGAGGGGGAGGGCATGGGGAGGGGGTCAGGTTTCGAGAAGGGCGGCGCGGTAGGATTCGAAGAGCTCGGTGTCGGCGAGGAGGGAGCCGAGCTCGCGCGCGGCGCGCTGCGAGGCCTCGCCCTTGCGGCCGCGGAGGGTGCGCAGCGCCTTGCGCGCGGCGAGGTTGAAGCCGGAGGGGGTGCGAAGCGCCGGCGAGCCGCCGGCGACGAGCGCGGCGAAGATGTCGCTGGCCGCGGTGCGCGCCTCGGGGAAGACTTCGTCGAGCGCGGCGGTGACGGTCGTGGAGCCGGGCAGGAGCGCGCTCTGCGTCTGGCCCGGGGTCTGGCCGACGACGCCGCTCGTCCACTCGGCGTTGCTGACGCCGGTGTTGAAGGTGAGGGCGTGGGTGGTGCGGGAGACTTCCATCAGGCGGGTCCTCCGGCGAGGTCTTCGGCGAGGCGCCAGAGCGCGGAGAAGGCGGCGTTCACGGCGGGGAGGGTGACTTCGCGCTCGGGGAAGCGCGCGGCGAGGATGGCGCGGCCGCTCTTGGCGAGAACGCCGGCGCGCAGCTTGAAGCCGGGGCGCGCGCCGGGGTGCGCGGTGGCGAGGAGCCGGCGCGCGGCGGCGGGGTCGGCGACGGGATACGGGAACGCGAGCGCGACGACGAGCGACTCGAAGGCGTATTCGAAGCGCAGCTGCGCGCCGGTCTCGAACGCGACGGCCGCGGCGCCGCGGTCGTTCAGCGCGAAGTCCGAGAGTCCGGCCGAGCGGCCGAACTCGCGGACGATGTCGTCGAGCCAGACGGGGGCGGGGCTGCTCATGCGGAGGCCTCCTGTTTCTCCTGCTCGGCCTCCTCCTCCAGGGAGATCAGGCCGTCGAGGTGTTCCTGCGCGGCGCCGACGAGGCGCTCGCGGTCGGTCTCCTTGCCGAAGAGGCGCGGGGAGAGGCGGCGGAAGAGCGCGACGAGCTCGCGCGAGAAGTCCATGCGCGCCAGCAGCGCCTGCACGCCGGTCTCGCCGACGAAGGCGCCGATGCCGGCGGCGGTGACGAACGCCTGTTCGGTGAAGTCGAGGACGCGGCCCGTCATCTGCTGCCCGGTGAGGCGGCACGCTTCGCCGAACTGCTGCTGCATGCGCGCGCCGAGCTTGTCGAGGTCGCCCAGGACGGTCTGCAGGACGTCCACGCACTGCAGGTCCAGCAGGATGCGGCGCAGCTGCACGGGATCCATCGAGGGATTGGAGGCGGCCAGATCCGCGCCGCAGCCGGCGAGGAGGAACGAGATGGCGTCCTTGAGGCCGGCCTCGCCGCGCGAGGCGAGGAGCGAGCGGAAGCAGTCCTGGGGCTTGCTGAAGCCGATGATCTCGCTGCGGTAGAGGTCGCGCAGGTCCTGCATCTGCTCGGGCGTGGCGGCGCGGGCGTTGACCTCTTGGGCGAGGTTGAGGCCGGCCTTGACGTCGGGCCCCTTCTCGGCCATGAGCTGGCCGCGGGCGTCCTTCACGAGCTGCGCGAGCTCGCCTTCGGACTCGCCGAGCATCTGCTCCAGCAGGTCCAGCATCGCGAACTGGTGCGTGGCGTCGGTGGAGCCGCGGGCGAGCTCGCGCAGGAGCGAGCCGGCGTCCATCGGCGTGCCGGCGGCGCGCGCCTGGCGGGCCTGGCGCAGGACGCGGTCGAGGTGCTCGCGCCCGGGCATGTCGGGCAGGACCTTGCTCCAGGCCTCCATGGCGCGGACGAAGGCGGAGCGGGGCCCCTGCGCCTCGCCGAGCTTGCGGTCGGCGAGCTTCTTGAGGGACTTCTCCTCGAACTGCGCGGTGAGCTCCTCCATCGAGTCCATGAGCTCGGCCGCCGGGTCGGCCTCGACCGTGAGGGCGACGCCCATCGCGCGGCCCGTCTCGGCGGCGGGGGCCGCGGCGGCGGACTGCGCGGCGCGGTCGAGCGCCTCGCCCTGGCGGGCGGCGACGTCGTATTGCGTCGTGAGCGCGTGGCGCAGGAGCTGGGCGGCGTCCATCGGCATCAGAACACCGCCCTTCTCGGCGCCGCCTTGCGCAGCGGCAGGGGTTGGGAGCCCTCGATCCAGACGATCGCCGGGCCGTGGAAATGGAGCAGCAGGTCGCGGGGGCCGCGCGGCAGCAGGACGTCGAGCAGGCGCAGCCGCGGGCAGAAGCCCGTGGGGCGCGCGCCGGTCCACGCGACGGCGGCGTCCGGCCGCACGCCGAGCGACTCGCCCTCGTCGAGCGCGACGCGGGTCGTGCGCGAGCGGGTGGCCGTCACGACCCATTCCGAGGAAAACTCGGTCGTGCGGATCGAGCGGGCGAAGGACATCGGCACCACGCGGAGGAGGCGGGCGCCGGAGCGCGCGGCGGCGGGCGCGACGAGGACCTTGTCGGAGACGGCGGTCACGGGCGCGCCGCAGTCGATGCGGGTGAGAAACGGACACGCGGAGGAGGCGCACCAGGCGCGCGCGCCGTGCTCTGCGCTCTCCGCGCTCTCTGCGCGCTCTGCGTGAGATCCATCGTCCGCCAGCTCTCCGCGTGTGAGGGAGCCGCGATCCGGACAGATGAAGCCTTTCAGTCCGCGGCTCCTCAGCGTGCCGCGGACGGCGGCGGGCTGCGCGCGGCCGAAGAGCCACGCGCCCGCGCCGACGACGGCGAATCCGCCGGCGAGCTCGACTACCACGGGAGGCAACCTCCGCGGCCTTCGGTCTTGCGCAGTTCGGCTTCGCGCTCCTTGCGGAGGCGGGCGCGCTCCTCGCGGGCGCGCTCGAGTTCGCGCCGGCGTTCCTTGAGCCGTTCGTCCAGGGCGTCCTGGCGGCGTTCGCGGCGCTCCTGGCGGTCGAGTTCGCGGAGTTCGCGGACTTCGTCCATGTCGTTGGCGTCGTCCTGGAGGGCTTCCGCTTCCTCGATGTCGCGCAGGCGCATGGCCTGGATGCGGGCGAGGTCCTCGGCGTCGGCGTCGACGACGCGCGGCGAGATGAGGAAGAGGCGCTGGACGGTTTCGGTCTTGGACGAATGCCCGCCGAAGAGCCAGCCGATGAGCGGCAGGTCGCGCAGGAAGGGGATGCCCCAGCCGGCCGATTCCTCGATGTCGCGCAGGTAGCCGGCGAGCACGATCGTGTCGTCCTCGTAGACCGACGTCTGCGTGTCGAGCGAGGAAGAGCGCGTCATGGGCATCGAATCGACGGAGACGCTTTCGAAGCCGCCGTCCCGGAGCGAGAGCGTGAGCCAGATGCGGCCGGGCGCCTCGTCGGTGGCGGGGCGCATGATGCGGGGCTTGATCTGAAGCGAGGTGCCGGCGGAGACTTCCGCGAGCTCGGCCACTTCGGTGCCGACGACGCGGGCGTGGTAGCTCTGCTGGTCGGAGAGCTCGGCCGCGAGGTTGTTCACGGTGAGGAGCGTGGTGCGCGAGATGTTGCGCGCCTTGCCCTTGTCGCGCAGCGCGGTGAGCGAGGCCGAGACGGTCGACTTGCTCCCGAGGTAGGTGAGCGCGCCGGCGAGGCCGCGGCCGGCGACGTTCGCGGCGTCGAAGAGGTTGCCCGCGTTCATGCCGGCGCCGGCTTCGATGCGGTCGTGCACGGCGTTGGCGGTCCCCGCGATCGAAAGCTGCCAGTCGAGCGCGTCCTTGCGCGAGAGCTCGACGACCGTGACTTCGATTTCGACGAGCTTCTGCGGCACGTCGAGCTCCTTGATCAGGCGCTCGTAGAGCGGCATGCGCGGCGAGACGTCGGTCACGATCACCGCGTTGAGGCGGTTCTCCGCCGTGATGAGCGCCTGGAAGGACGTGGGGGCGTTGGTCGTCCCGCTCTCGCGGGAGCCGGGCGCGGCGAGTTTCCCGACGATCTCCCGGAGCATCGAGGCGACGCCCTTGATCGAGCCGCTCGTCTCGGGCGAGCCGGCGGTGAAGGAGACGTCGTCGGCCCACGTGTTCTGGAGCGGGAAGATGCGCGTCTCGATTTCGGTGAAGGTGCGGCGCTCGCGCAGGACGTCCGCCTTCTGGATCATCTCGGCCACGAGCCCGACGTAGCGCGGCGGGCCGGAGACCATGATGAGCTCGTCGCGCGAAGCGGTCTTGAGCGGGAAGCGCGGGTCCTCGACGCCGAGCTCGGCGAGCATGGCGCGCACTTCGCCGGCCTTCATGTAGCGCAGGTCCAGGAGAATCGTCTGCATCTCGCCGGAGGCGTAGATCCAGAGCGTCGCGCCGTCCCAATACCAGACGAGGTTGTGCAGCGAGGCGAGGCGGTCGAGGAAATCGGCGCAGGGCACGTCGAGGAACTCGCCGGAGATCGCGCCGCCGACGTTGGGCGAAAGAATCGTGGAAATCCCCTGCGCGACGCCGAAGGTCTCGAGCACCAGCCGCAGGTCCATCGAGCGGGCGACGAGCGAGTAGGTTTCGGTCTTCCACGGGATGGCGGGGGCGGCCGCCCGCACCGGCGGCGCCTGGGCCGGCCCGGCGGCGAGGGACGGGGACGGCTCCGCCTCCCCCGAACCCTCTCCGGTCTCCTCCGCGGTCTCCGCGCGAGTATCAACCTCCGCGACCTCCGCGGACTCCGCGCGGGATTCTGCCTCTGCGTTCTCTGCGTTCTCTGCGTGAGTATCAACCTCCGCGACCTCCGCGGACTCCGCGCGGGATTCTGCCTCTGCGTTCTCTGCGTTCTCTGCGTGAGTATCAACCTCCGCGACCTCCGCGGACTCCGCGTGAGTATCAACCTCCGCGGCCTCCGCGTTCAGCGTGGCGCGCGGCGCGGGCTGGAGCCGCGCGAGGGCTGCGCTTTCCTGGGCGAGCGCCAGGTCGAAAGCCTCGGCGACGGCGTCCGGCGAACGGCGCGGATCGGCGAACGCGAGATTGGCGGACGCGAGCAGCGACGCGCGCTGGGCGGGCAGCCGCGGGACGAGGAGTCCGGCGAAGTAGGCGTCGGCCGCACCGCCGCCCGCGAGTCCGAAAGCCGGGGCGGGGGAGGGGACGGCCGCGGGGACGCGCGGCGCCCAGCCGGCGGGCGAGGACTTGGCGAGGGCGGGGATCGCGGGCGCCCAGTCGAGCGGGTCGGCGGCCGGGGCGCGAACCGGTTCCTCGGGAGGCGTGAGCGGAACGAGCCCGCGGAATTCGGGGCGGGCGACGGCGATGCGCCTGGCGCGGCGCGTGAGGGGGACGAGCCCCGCGAACTCGGGGCGGGCAACGTAGACCGGCGTTCCGTGGCGGGGTGCTGCGGCGACCGGCGCGGGCGACGCGCAGCCGAAGAGCGCGAAGAGAAGGACGAGGTCGAGCGCCAGCAGGGGAAGACGGCGTGCCTGTTTCATGATGGGCGTGGATTGGGACATGGTCGGAAAGGCGGGGGCTACGGGCGGATCATCATCGGCGGGATTTCCGGTTCGGGTTCGGAGAACTCGCCGACGCGCTCCAGCCACCAGTCGCAGGAGTCGCAGAAGGTTTCGAAAAGGCGTTGGAGGGCGAGGGCGTCCGCCGTGTCGGGCGCGTCCTGCCAGAGGAACGCGCCGCCGCCGGGGCCGGGTTCGGCGGCCAGGACCGCTTCCTCGCGCAGCATGCGTCCGGGCGCGAGCGCCGCCAGGCGCGGAAGGTCCGCGGGCTCGCGGGAGAGCGCGCGCGAAAGCAGAATCCGCCCGGCGTCCGCGCGCGCGTGAACGGTCCCGCCGTCCACGAGAAGATCGAAGGAAAGCGCGCCGTCGGACGCCTTTTCGGGGTATCCGATCGCTTCGAGCAGACGCTGGACGGGTGTGGCCATCGTGGCGGGAATGCAAAAATCGCCGGGCATTCTACACGAAACCGCGCGAATTGCATACTGTTTTTTTTCGGGCGCGAGCGGGGGATTTTCCTTGCCCGCCGGTTTCCGATCCGGTAGAATCGCCACCCGTTCTTCGGTACTTGCATGCAAAGGGAAAATCGTCTCGAAGACCGGCGCTTCGTCCGCCGGGCGTTGGCCGCGGTCGCGGTCCTTTCCGCCGCCGCGCTCGCGTTCGCGGACGGTTTCTCGCCGTTCCGCGACCGCCCGTTCGCGACCCTCGCCGTCGCGGCGGTCGCCGGAGCCGCCGCTTTCCATCCCCGCCTGTCCTGGATCGTTTCCGCCGCCGGGCGGCTCGCGATGCGGCCGTCGCCGCGCCGGTTCGGATGGTTTCTCTTCGTCGCCGGCACCGTTTCGTGCGCAGCCCTTTCGTGGATCCTTTTCGCCGGGCTGCCCGTTCTCGACGATGACGTGGCCGCGCTTTTCCAGGCCCGGATCTTCCTGTCGGGCCGGTTGTGGATTCCCTCGCCGGAACCCATCGCCTTTTTCCACAATTTCGGCATGCTTTCGAGTCTTCACGGCCTCGACCACATGTGCGCGATGTATCCGTTCGGGCATCCGCTGCTGCTCGCCCCGTTCGCCGCCGCGGGCGTTCCGTGGCTCGCGATGCCGGTTTTCGGCGGCGGCGTCTGCGCGCTGGCGGCCTCCGTCGGGCGCATTCTCTTCGGTGAACGGTGCGGCCGCCTGGCGGGTCTGTTGTGCCTTTCCAGCCCCATGTTCCTCGAAGTCTGCTCCACGCACCTGTGCCATGCGCCGACCGCGTTCGGCATCCTGCTCGCGTTGCGCGGGATTCTCCTTTGCCTCGAGAAGCCCGACGCCCGGCAGGGCCTTCTGGCCGGGCTCGGGTTGGCCGTCGCGTTTCTGTGCCGCCCCGCGACGGCCGCGGCGCTCGGCCTTTCGCTCGGGCTTTTCGCCGCCGCGCGCCCGGCCAAGGCGTGGCGTGCGGTCCGGCCCTTGGCGGCGGCCGCGGCCGTCTTGGCGGTCGCGGTGGCGCTCCACGTCCTCTACACCCAGGGGCAGACGGGGGATTGGCGGCGCGCGGGCCACGCCGTCGCGCTCGAATGGCTCGGCCTGGGCGGTTACGGGTTTTCGCCGCGGTTCGGCCCGGCCGCGGCCCTCCGCAATTCCGCGATGCGCCTTTCCGCGTTTGCCGCCAAGGCGACGGGGTGGCCCGTTCCGGCCCTTCTTCCCGCCCTTCTCCCGCTGTTGCGGCGGGGCACGCGGAGGCGGGCGGCGCTGCTCTGGACGGCGCTCCCGCTGCTCGTGGCCGTCTACCACTTCTTCTTCTACTTCGAATGGTGCCTTCCGGGCCGCTATCTGTTCTGCGCGCTGCCCTTCGTCCTCGTGCTCGCGGCCGCCGGTTGCGAGGAGGCCGCGCGGGCGCTCGGCGTGCCGCTTTCCCGGTTGGTCGCCATCCCCGCTTCCTGCGCCCTTTTCGTGTTTCTGCCGGCCCGGTTTTCGTCCTTCGACGACCATTTCTGGGACGTCGAGAAAACGCTGCCCCGGGTCGTGGAGGCGGCCGGGCTCCGCAACGCCCTCGTGTTCTACGACGACATCGGGACGGCGAGCGACCGCGCGGGCGAAAAGAACCTGTATTTCGCGACGGCCTTCATGCGCAACGACCTCGATTTCCGCGGCGACGTCGTCTACGCCGTCAACCGCAAGGAGGCGAACGCGGAACTGGCCGCCGCGTTCCCGGGCCGGACCTTCTACCTCTACCGCTACCGCCGGGACGTCAATCTCTCCGAACTCTACCGCGAGGAGTTCGACCCCGCCACGGGCGTTGCGCGGCACGTTTTTCTCCCGCTCGACATTCCGGGCTACGTCCGGCCCGGAACCGTCGAGCCGTCCATCCCGGGCGCGTCGGTCGGGGAGCCGCGGCCCGGCGCCGTCC
>JAFTHC010000122.1 GCA_017457625.1 Kiritimatiellia bacterium | reverse complement strand
GGCCCCCGCAGAGCGGATCGCGCGGCGACGCGAGCGAAGGCCGTCTGCACGCGGCCGAGCGAGCGGCACCCGCGAGACGCCCGCGCGGGCGCCCCGAACGCGACGGCCCAGCATTTTCGGCTACGCCTCCAAGTGCGGGGCATGAGACCGTGCGCCCGCCCCGCCCCATGCCCCGCCCCCCGATTCCTGACCGAGTACGTGTTGCCGGCATCCGGCGCTTGCGCCCCTCCCGCCGCTTGCGGTAGAATCTTCTGCGAAAACGGAGGAAACAGAATGAAGCTTTCAGCCTGGACAGGAATGGCGCTTGCCGTCGCGTTCGCCGCCGCCGCCTCGGCGGCGCATGTCGCCGTTTGCGTCGGCGTGAACGAATACGACACGGACTTCGTCCCCCGCGACAACTGGCTGCGGGGCTGCGTCGCGGACGCCGGCAACCTGTGGACCAACCTGACGGAGCGCGGCGGGTGGACGCCGGAAAACGCGTCGCTGCTCTTGAACGGCACCGCCACGAAGGCCGCCATCCGCGCGGCGATCACCAACGCCGCGGCCGCCGCCGCGCCCGGCGACGTCTTCGTCTACACGCATTCGTCGCACGGCTGGAGCCTCGAGGACGAAAACGACGAATACACGGTCGACACCGGCCTGTGCGCCTACGACGAGGACTACGCGGACTACGAGCTGGCCGCCGACCTCGCGAAGTTCCGCAGCGGCGTTCGGGTCGTCGTGTTCGTCGACGCCTGCCACTCGGGCGGGCTCTTCAAGCGCAAGAGCGCCGCGCGCGGCCTCGCGAAGGCGGCGGCGCCGTCCGCCATCCCCTCCCCCGCCCCGTTCTCACTCGCGGAGCGCGTCGGCGCGCAGATCGACGCCATCCGCGCGGCGGAACCCGTTCGCCGCGGCAGCGCGGCGCGGGGGATTTCGTCCTCCGAGATCGGCTGGATCACGGCGGCCGACTACAACCAATACAGCTGGGATGACGCTTACGGAGCCGGCGGCGAGTTCACGACGGCCGCGCTCTCGGGCTGGCGCACCGGCGCCTGCGACGACGCGCCGTGCGGCGACGAGGACTGCTACGCCGACTTCTACGAGCTCTGGAACTACGCCAAGGACATCGCGGTCGGAAACGGCGAACCCGGCACCGAGGACTACACCGAGGCGCAATGCGCCAACACGAACGTGCTGCGGTCCGTCCGCGCCGGCTGGGTCGCCGACCGCGAGACCCTGCCGGACGATCCGCCACGCCTGCGCGCCGTCGGCGACTTCGAGGTCGACGCGGGCGAGACGGTCTCGTTCCGCGTCCGCGCCTACGCGCCGGCGAGCGCGCCCGCCGTCGTCTCCATCGCGGCGGGCGACCCCGCCGCCACGCTCGTGGACGGCGTCTTCTCCTTCACGCCGACGGCGGCCGGCCGGCATGCGTTCGTCCTCGCCGCCGCCAACGCGAACGGCTCCGTCACGAATGCGTTCACCGTCGCGGCCTATCCCGCCACGCCGGAGAATCTCCGCGCCGGGGAGGTCGGGACGGACTCCGTCGAGGTCCTCTGGGACGCCGCCCCCGGCGCGGACGGCTACTGGGTGGAGGTGGACGAATACAACGCCGCCGGCGGGTGGGTCGGGTTGGTCTTCGACGACGACGTCGGCGACGTCACGCGGTTCGTCGCCACGGGCCTGAAGCCGGACACGAAATACGAAATCATCGTCTGGGCCTACGCCGGCACGGACGACGGCACGCTCTTTTCGTATGACAACTGGATCGCCGTCACGACGGCGAAGCAGCCGTCCGCGCCCGTCTGGTCGGCCGTCTCCGCGCCGCCGGCGCAGGCGGGGCGGCCCTACCGCCTGGATCTCGCGCCTTTCGTGGCGGGGTGGCCGGAGCCCGTCCTGTCGCTGGCGGACGGCCCCGGCGCGCTTTCCGGCACGGTCCTCTCCTTCTCGCCGGACGCGGAGGGAACGAACGCCTTCTCCGTGCTGGCGAGCAACGACCTCGGCACGGCGACCGCGACGTTCGAGGTGGCGGTCGGCGCGCTCGCGCCGAAGAAGTTCGCGGTGTGCGTCGGCATCAACGAATACATGGACATCTCGAGCCTGACGGGCTGCGCCAACGACGCGAAGTTCATGTCGGCGAACCTCGAGGAGCGCGGCGGCTGGGAGCCGGCGGACGTGACCGTCCTGCTCGACTCCGCGGCGACCAAGGCCGCCATCCGCGGCGCGATCTCGAACGTCGCCGCGCAGGCGGTGGCGGGCGACACGTTCGTCTACCAGCACTCCTCGCACGGCGGGCAGTTCAACGCCACCGAAGACGACGAGGACCCGCTGACGGGCGAGGACGGCAAGGCGACCTTCCTCTGCGTCTACGACGAAGACTACTACGACAACACGACGGCCTACAACGACTACGAGATCGCGGAGGACCTCGCGGCGTTCCCGTCCGGTGTCAAGGTCGCCGTGATCGTCGACGCCTGCCACTCCGGCGGCCTCTTCAAGAGCCGCGAGGCGGCGCGCGTCGCCGTCGCGTCGTTCGACCTGGCGGGCCGCGTCTCGGCGCACATGGAGGGCGCCCGCGCCCGCCGCCGCGCCCGCGGCGAAGACGTCGCGCGCTCGCTCGCCGCCTCCGAAATCGGCTGGGCCACGGCGGCCGAATACTGCGAGTATTCCCTCGACGGCGGCTTCTACCACACCGACGCCTGGCTGTCCGATCCGGACTACGGCGACGAATGGTGGGTCGAGGACCTCTGGGGCGGCCATTACGACTACCCGGAGTCCTACCGGCTGGGCGGCATGTTCCTGTGTTCCGCCACGTGGGGCTGGTGGAGCGGCGAGGCCGACGCGGACGCCGAGGCCGGCGACGGCGACGGCCTCTGCGACGTCTACGAATTCTGGAAACGCGGCTACGACTTCTGCAGCTCCTGCGGCACGGACTTGGCGGGCGAACCGGACTACGACTACCATCCGCAGTGCACGAACGAAACGGTCCTGCGCTCGATCGAGCTCGGCTGGACCGCGCCGCCGGGCGAGCCGGTCCCGGCGCTCCCGGCCGGCGCCGCGCCGGAGCGCGTCGCCGCGGCGCTCGCCGGCGCCGCCGCGCCCGGACTCGTCGAACACGTCGCCTCCGCCGCCGAATACGACGTCTTCCGCGCGTGGGCGCAGTCCGTCAAGGCCGCGGGCGGCTCGGCCGCCGCCGGCGCGGACGCCGTCCGCGCCTCGCCGCAGGCGTGGCTCTCCTTCGCGCTCGGCTCCGACACGCTGCTCGCGGACGCGCTTTCGGACGGCGACGTGCGCATCGCCTCCTTCGGCCCCATGGAAGGCTACGACGGCTACTGGTCGCTCGACGTCGAAATCGACGGCGTCTCCGTCGGCTCGGCTTCGGACATCCCGGAAGAAACGCTCGGCCCGAACCTCGCGGAGATTTTCCGGGTCGAAGGCGCCCCGACGCCCGATCCGGACACGTTCGAGCGGGGCGGGTTCTGGGTCACCGGGCCGGAGGGCGGCAAGGCGCGCCTCGTCGTCCAGCCGCCGTCCGGCGCCGCGGCGTTTTTCATGCGCGCCGGCATCGCGGAGTGAAGTCGCCATGAACGAACCCAAACGGATCGTCATCCTGGGAAGCACCGGCTCGATCGGCGAAAACGCGCTGCGCGTCGTCGACGAATGCCCGGGCCTCTTCCGCGTGACCGGCCTCGCGGCCGGCACCAACGCCGCGCGCGTCGCGGAACAGGCCGCGCGCCACGGCGCGGGGCGCGTCGCGCTCGCCGACCCCGGCGCCGCGGCGGCCGCGGCCGCCG
>JAFTHC010000121.1 GCA_017457625.1 Kiritimatiellia bacterium | reverse complement strand
CCAGAAACGCCCGCGGATCGTTCTTCGCCAGAACGTTCACATCCGGATCCTCGAGCGACACCCAGCGTTTGTCCGGGAAGGTCGCGCGGGCCAGCGTCGTTTTCCCCGACTGCCTCGGACCGTAGATCGAGACGACCGGGAATTCGCGGGCGAGCTGCCGCAACTCTTCTTGCGTTTCGCGTGTTTTCATGGAGCGGAGTCTACCAGAACGGCGCATGGAATGCAAGTCGATATTTTATTAAATCAAAAATTCAACCTTTGGTTTAATGACACCGTCATGCCCGAGGACGCCATGGTCTGCATTCCGGGCTCGCGCGAAGGCGTTGCATCCTCGTCGACCGGCGCGGCCCGTCTCGCCGCCCGGAACCCTTTAGGAGACCGCCCGAACGAGAAGCGCGAAAACGGGTTCCCGCCTTCCATTCGTCGCCGATTTTGCCAAGGAGAATATGCAGATGAAAGAAGAAGTAGGCAGATTTTCCCAATCCGAAATCGTGGCCGACCCCGCCCCGTCGGGTAACTTGACAAAGTAAACGCGCCCCCGGCCGCGCCTTGGCTTTTCAAAGCGCTTCCGGGGGCCGCCGACGCCCGCCAGCAGGGCCTTTCGTGCCCATGGACGCAACGGCGGCCCCAAAAAGACACCGCCAAGTAAACACCTTTGTCAGAGTAAACGTCCCTAGAGGCGGTTACTCTGACAAAGCGGCGTTTACTTTGGCGAGTCACCCGCGCGCGTTTTCGCGTGACGGGACGGCCGCGTTCGTGTAGAATGGCCGCCGTCATGGACGTCCGTGAAACGATCGAGGAGCTCCGGGCCGCGCTGGCGGAGCTGGAATCGGGAGAGGGGCTCTCGCGGTTCGTGGAGGGCCACGGGCTGCAGAGCCGCGTCTTCGTCTTCTCGTGGGAGTCGGAGCAGCTGTCGATCGACTTCGAGCTGCCCTGCGAGCGGGTCCTTTCCGACGAGGAGGAGCGGGCCCTCGACGCCCTCCGCGTCGGCTCGGCGCTCCGCCTGGCGATCCTGCTGCTCTCGGCCGCCGCCGAGGGGAGGCTCCTGGCCGAGGGCGAGGCGGGCCTCTCCGTCGCGGCCGACGAGGACGGCGTGCGCTACGCCGTCTCCGGCCCGGACGGCGGGGTGATCGACGAGGCCGAGGACTGGGACCCGCTCGTCGCGCGGCTCGACGCCGCGCTCCCGGACGGCGACGACGTCCAGATCTTCTGGCCGTAACCTTTCGCGGCGCCACGGGTACTTACCGTATCAGACAACCAACCGAAACGAGGAGAACCCATGAGCGGACACGGAGGCTTCAGCGTCATCGCGGGCGGCATGAACAATCCGCTTCCCGTCGAGCTTCCCAAGGTCGTGGAGCCGAATCCCGGCGCCGGCAAGAGCGGCGCGCCGAACGCCGAGGCCGGGAAGGGCGAGCCGGCCGTCGCGGACGCCCGGCTCGAACAGGCCGGCCGCATCGCCGCCAAGCTGGACACGATGCTCCTCAAGGCGGCCAGGTCGGTCGCCAAGCCGGTCGACGCCCAGGCGCTCAAGGCGACGACCGCCGGGCTCCCCAAGGCGTTTCGCAAGGCGATCGACAAGGCCGCCGCGGCCGCGCAGAAGGCCTACGGGGAGATCGGAAAGTTCTCGGGCCGCCAGATCGCCGACGCGCTCGCGAAGGACAAGGGTGGCCGCTTCGTCTGGAACGAGCGCGACCCCGTCGGCAAGACGGTCAAGGCCGCTCTCGACGCGCAGGCGAAGCTTTCGGAGCAGCTCGCGAAGGCGCTCAACGGGCTTCCGCGCGGCACGCCCCCCGCCGTGCGGTCCGCGCTCGAGGAGGCGATGTTCCTCAACGACCGCCGCGCCACGGAGGTCGAGACGCTCGTCTGCGAGTTCGCCGACCTGGCGGAGAAGGCCCCGAACGACCCCGAGACCGCCGCCCGCCTCGACAGGACGCTCGCCTCGCTCGTCCCCGAGAAGTCGCTCGGGATGCACGGCTCGGAGAAGATCGCGGCCGACTTCCGCGAGGCGCTCGCGCCGCTCGCCCGGCGCATCGACGACCTCGCCGCCGCCGCCCGGGAGCGCCAGCTCGACGCCGGCGAGGCGATGGACATCCGCCGCCAGCTCGACGAGGCGGAGAACGCGCTCGCGAAGGCGGAGCGCGACCACGCCGCGAAGGGCGCGCCGCTCGACCCCGGGCTCTTCCGCGCGGCCCGCGACCAGCTCAAGGCGTGCCGGACGCGCCTCGCGGACGTCAAGGGCAGCGTGGCGCTCAAGGCGCTGGCCAACTTCGCCGTCACGACCTTCTCGCCGCCCGACGTCCCGCTCCTGCAGCCGAAGTTCGCCCCGCTCCTGCGGATGCTCTTCCCCGCGCTCGGCGAGGTGGTCGGGGCGCAGCGGCGGCTCCGGGAGGTCGCCCTCGAGTTCGTCGCGAACCCGACCGACGCGAACCGGAGGGAGATGGACAAGCTCGCCGCGGCCCTGGCGGAGCACGCGGGCCAGGTCGCCGACGAGCTGAAGCGGTTCGCGGACGGCGCCTCCGCGGAGGACTACGACCTGGCCGAGCTCACGGTCCCGGAGCTGCGGACGCTGGTCCAGGAGCTTCCCGTGCAGGAGCAGGACCGCTGCACGCTGCGGCTCGTGAGGGAGTTCCGCGAGGCGCTGAAGGCCCACCTGGCATCGCCCGCGAAGACGCTCGACGCGCTGAAGCTCGCCTACGGCTCGCTCGGGGCCGTCGAGACCCAGACGAAGCACCTGGCCGAGATGCGCCGGATCGTGGACGCGCGGGACGCCTCGCAGTTCCTCACGAGCAAGACGCTCGAGGCCGCCTTCGAGGGGCGCCTCGCCGTCACGACCCTCGTCGAGACGCGCCT
>JAFTHC010000120.1 GCA_017457625.1 Kiritimatiellia bacterium | reverse complement strand
GGTGCGCGCCGCTACGCCCGGCGCCCGCCCCGCCTACGCCGGCGCCCCCGCCGGCGCCGGGCCCGACGCCCCCGCCGCCAACCCCTACGGCAAGGTCGGCCGCAACGACCCCTGCCCCTGCGGCAGCGGAAAGAAGTTCAAGAACTGCCACGGAAGATGACCACCATGAACATCGAAAAGAAACTCGAGGGAGACACCCTCACGATCGCCCTCGACGGGCGCCTGGACACCACGACCTCGCCCGACCTCGAAGAGGTCCTCGGCGCGTCGCTCGACGCCGCGGCGGCGCTCGTCTTCGACTTCGCCAAGCTCGACTACCTCTCCTCGGCGGGCCTGCGCGTTCTCCTCTCCGCCCAAAAGCGCATGAACGCCAAACACGGGTCGATGAAGCTCGTCCACGTGAACGACGCCGTCAAGGAAGTCTTCGACATCACGGGCTTCGCCGATTTCCTGACGGTCGAATAGATGTTGTCGCTCGCCGCCCAGCTCCGGCTCCGCCTTCTCGTCCTCGTCGCCGTTTCGTTCTGCCTGGCGGCGTGGACGCTCTGGAAGGGCGAGACGATGCGCGCGGAGAGGGACGTCCGCGCGCTGCTCGAGCTGAACTACCGCGACGTTTCCCGCGGCTTCACGGACCGCGCCGACTACCAGCTCGTCTCGATTGCCCGCGACATCGCGGCGCGGTTTGGATCGTCCGGGCGGCTCGCCACGGAGGACGCCGCGAAGATCTGCGCCGAAGAGGAGGTCGCCGAAATCTACGACGTCGACGCGAACGGCGTCGTCGTCGGCGGCAGCCGGCTCGTCGGCTCCTACATGGGCGCCGGGGCGCAATCGGCCGAGTTCCTGCGCCTACTGGAGCCGGACGGCCCCGAGACACTCTCCCAGCCGGACCGGCCGCGCACGTCCGACGGAAAGGTCTTCAAATACGCCGCCGCCCGCTTCCCCGACCGCAGCGGCTACATCGAGGTCGGCTGGTCGGAGGAGCGCTTCCTCCGGTTCCTCCGCCAGCGCGCCTACGGCTACACGCGCAGCTGGCACATCGACGAACGCGGCTGGATCGCCTTCGTCGACGCGGGCGGCGTCGTCACGAGCCACGCCGACATGTCGCTGGCCGGAAAGACGCTGCAGGAGGCGACGGGTCTGGACCCCGCCACGGTCCCGACGGGGACGCTCTTCCGCGCGACGATCGCCGGCGCTCCGATGTTCTGCTACGCCGGGCCGGTGCGCGACTACCTCGCCGTCCTCGCCGACCCTGTCGAGGATGCGTTCGCCTCGCGCGACCGCTTCATGCCGCGCATGGCGGCGGTGCTCCTCGCCGTCTTCGCGCTGCTCTTCGGGTGCGTTTCGCTCATGCTGCGGCACCGCGTGGCGGGGTCCGTGCAACGCATCGGCGAAGCGCTGCGCCGCATCGCGGGCGGCGACTTCGGCGGCCGCGCGGACGTGCGTTCGAGCCGCGAGTTTTCGGAGCTGTCCGACAACATCAACGCCACCGTGGCCGCCCTGCGGGCCGCGTCGGAGGACCGCGTCCGCCGCATCGAGGCCGAGCTCGAACTCGGCCGCACGATCCAGCGAGCCGCGCTGCCGGCGGACTTCCCCTCGGACGACTGTTTCCGCCTCGCCGCCTCGATGGAAGCCGCGCGCGAGGTCGGCGGCGACTTCTACGACTTCTTCCCGCTCGGCGAAACGCTGCGCGCGTTTCTCGTGGCGGACGTCTCCGGCAAGGGCGTCACCGGCGCGCTCTACATGATGAACGCCAAGACGCTGCTCAAGGATGCGCTCATGGCCGATCCCGCGCACGATCCGGCCGCCGCCCTGACGCACGCCAACGCCGAACTCTGCGCCAGAAACCCGGCCGAGATGTTCGTCACCGCGTGGGTGGGCGTCCTCGACCTCGAAACGGGCCGCGTCGCCTTCGCCAACGCCGGCCACAACCCGCCGCTGCGCCTGCGCGAAGGCGCCGAGCCCGAATGGATCCGCGGCAAGTCCGGCTGCCCGCTCGGCTGCTTCGGCGGCGTTTCCTACAAGCCGCTCGAAACCGCGCTCGCGCCCGGCGACGCGCTCTTCCTCTACACCGACGGCGTCACGGAGGCCATGAACCCCGCCGGCGAACTCTTCGGCGAAGCGCGCCTCGCCGCGACGCTCTCCGCCGCCGGCTCGCGCGAGCCGCGCGCGCTCGACGTCGCGGTCCACGCCGCCGTCGCGTCGTTCGCCGCAGACGCCCCGCGGGCGGACGACATCACGATCCTTGCCCTCGAGTATCTCGCCGCCCCGGACCGCCGCCTCAAGACCTTCCCCTGCGACGCGGCCGCGCCCGCCGCGTCCGCCGCGTTCCTCGAAGAGACGCTCGACGCGGGCGGCTGCCCGCCGAAGGACAAGGCGAGGCTCCTCGTCGCGCTCGACGAGGTCGTCTCCAACGTCGTCCGCTGCTCCGGCGCCTCCGGCCTCGCGGTCGCGGTCCGCTTCGCGCGCGAGCCGCGCGGCGCGACCGTGTCGGTGTCCGACGACGGCACGCCCTTCGACCCGCTGCGCGTCCCGCCGCCGGACACGACGCTCGCCGCGGACGACCGCCCGATCGGCGGCCTCGGCATGCTGCTGCTGCGCAAGACGATGGACGCGGTCTCCTACCGCTACGCCCACGGCTGCAACATCCTGTCCTTCCGGAAGGACTTCGGCTAGGCGCCGCGGCGCTCCGCGCGCCCGCCGCGGGCCTGCGAGAAGCGCACGATCGCGAGCAGCACCAGCACCGCGGCGAGCGCGAGCAGGATTGCGGTCACGACGCCGAGCGTCGGGTTGCCGGCCTTCCACGAGCCGGTGCACAGCAGCCACAGCCCCGCCGAGGACACGGCGAGCATGAAGAGCATCGGGAAGAGCGTGACCCACCACGCCATCCGGTTCTTGTAGAGCCAGAGCGACGCCGTGAAGAGCGTGAGGCCCGCGAGGAGCTGGTTGGCGGAGGCGAAGACGTTCCAGAGGTTCTTCGCCGCCTCGGGGTTGCCCAGCAGCAGCAGCGCCACGAGCGCCACCACGAGGCCGGTGGCGGGATACATGTTCGCGATCGCGCGGCGCCACGCCGCGGGCCGGGGGGGTGCGGGGGCGTCGTCCCCCGTCCCCCGCGCGAACAGTTCCTGCCACGTGAAGCGCGCCAGGCGCGTGGCGGTGTCCACGCTCGTCATGAGGAACGCCGAGACCGCGAGGCTCATGAACGTGAAGCCCGCCTGCTGCGGGATGCCGAGCTTGGTGCAGAAGCCCGCGAGCCCGCCCGCGAAGAGCGCGACGGGTCCGGGGCTGGCGAGCTTGGGCGCGAGATCGGCCTGCGCGAACGTCCCGACGGCGACCAGCGCGAGGATCGCGAGCACGCCCTCCAGCAGCATGCCGCCGTAGGCGACCGGGCGGACGTGCCGCTCGGAGGCGAGCTGCTTGGCGGTCGTGCCGGAGGCGACGAGCGAGTGGAAGCCCGAGCAGGCGCCGCACGCGATCGTGATGAAGAGGAACGGGAACAGCGGCGTCATCGCCCCCTTCGCGTTGGGCGCGCGCCAGCCGGCGAACGCGTCCAGCTCCACGGCCGGCGCCGCGGCGAGCACGCCGAGGAACCCGAGCGCCATCATCGCGTAGAGCAGATAGCTGTTGAGGTAGTCGCGCGGCTGCAGGAGGAGCCAGACCGGGAGCGTCGAGGCGAGGAAGCAGTAGGCCAGAAGCACGAGCGTCCAGACCGTCTGCGCGCCGGCGGCTGAGAGCCCGAAACGGGCGCACAGGTCCAGCGGCGCCTTCGTCCCGACCCAGATGCACGCGAACATCACGGGGACGAAGACCGCGGTCGCCGGCAGGAGCGGGAGCCGGAAGCGGTTCGTCGCGATCCCGAAGACGACCGCGAGCGCGATGAAGAGAAGCGACGCCGTGGCGACGGCGGGCGCGTGCACGAACGTGAGCGCGACCTGGCGCGTGAACTCCGCGCACACGAGCACGAGCGTGCTCCAGCAGAAGAGCAGGAAGAGTATCTTGCCCGGGCGCCCGAGCACCGTCTCGATCACCGACGCGATCGACCGGCCCTCGTGGCGCACGGAGAGGAAGAGCGCGACCATGTCGTGCACGGCGCCGATGAAGATGCAGCCCAGGACCACCCACGCCACGACCGCGCCCCAGCCGAAGTAGGCCGCGGCGATGGGGCCGACGATCGGCCCGGCGCCCGCGATCGAGGCGAAGTGGTGCCCGAAGAGCACGGCCGGGTGGGCGGGGACGTAGTCCACGCCGTCGCCGCGCGTCGTGGCGGGCGTGGGGCGCGCCGGGTCGACGCCGAGCAGGCGTTCCAGGAGGCGCCCGTAGAGGAAGTAGGCCGCGGCGAAGAGCGCCGTCGCGCCGAGGAGCAGGGTGATTCCGTTCATGGCAAGTCGGAAGTCTGGTGTGGGAAGTCGGAAAACGCGCCGGCGCCGGTCCGGCGCGGGGCGCTAGCGCAGGCGCGCGAGCGGCACGTAGACGAGAAGGCCGAACAGCAGGATGCAGGCGGGCAGACCGAGCGCGAGCGCCAGGCCGAGCCGGTTCCAGTCCCGCCCCGCCCCGACGCCGGGCTCGAAGGCGCCGCCCGGATCGCCCGCGGCGACGGGCCGCCCGAAGTCCCCGAGCCACTCGACCGCCGAGAGGAACAGCAGCGCGTTGCCCTCGAGACCGGCGTCGAGCAGCGCGTTGGAAACGAACTCCGCGTCGCCGAAAACGGCCACGCGCGTGTTGCCGCGCGGACTGCGGGCGGCCTCGGAAACCGCGGCCACGCACCGCAGGGAACCGTCCGGTTCGTCGACGAGGACGAGCTGCGAAAACCGCGGCGGCAGCGCGGCGGCGCCGTCCGGCGGCGACTCGGACACGCCGCAGGGCGACGCGAACGCCGTCAGCACGCCCTCCATGCGCCGCATCGCCGGATGGTCTCCGTAGACGATCGCCGTGCGGCGCGCGCGGCCGGCCCGGCCGTCGCGCGCCGGGGGCGGGTCGAGGCGCACGCCCCAGAGCTCCAGGAGCGGGCCGAGCCCCGACGCGCCCGCGTCGTCCGCGAGCAGCAGCAGGCGGCCGCCGTCGGCCAGGTAGTCGGCCAGGATCTCGCGGTCGCGCTGGGGGAACACGGTCCGCGGCCCGGCCACGACCAGGACGCGGCAATCCGCCGGAACGGCCGGCGTCTGCGCGCCGAGCACGAGCTTCTTGGCCGCGAACCCGCTCGCCGCCAGCGCGCGGGCGAGCGAGGAAGCGCCCGTCACCGGATGCCGGCTCTCCGGATCGTATTCGCCGTGGCCGGACAGGAAATAGGCGACCGCCGCGCCGGGATGCGCCAGGCGCAGCAGCGCCGCGGCGCAGGCGCGCTCGCCGTCGAACCGGCCGCCCGTCTCGCCCGCCAGCTCGTATTCGTCCACGATGCGCACGCGATCGCCCGACGAAAACAGGATCGAATTGGACGAAAGCTCCGGATGTTCGCGGAACGCCTCCGCCGCTTCGAGGACGTCGTGGTTCACGTCGATCGCCGAAATCCGGAACTCGAGGTCCGGGAGGCCGGCCGCGGCTTCGCGCAGCTCGTCGAGCAGGTCGCGCGCGGCGTCGCGGAACGGATGGTCGCGCTCGAACACCGCCACGGCGTCGACCACGCCCCGCATCCCGCGGAGCACCTCGAGCGTCCGGTCCGACAGGCCCGGCACGCCGCCCGTCTTCCAGCGCGCGTAGACGCGCGAAGAAAGAGCGTTGGCGAAGAACAGCGCGCCGGCGGCGAGCGCGACCGCGAGCGCGGCCCGGAGCGACGCCCCGATCCGCTTCCCCCGAATGTCGCCCCGTCCGGATTGTCGGTTCATGCGCCGGGATGATAGACCTTTTGGAAACCCGGCGCAAGGGAAAACCGCGTCACGACGCGGAAAACCGCTTCGAAGCGATCGCGAACGTCTCGCGCGCGATCATCAGCTCCTCGTCGGTCGGGATCACGATCGCCGCGACCTTGCTGCCGGGCTTGGTGAGGTAGCACGGGCCGCTGCGCGTCGCGTTGGCCTCCTCGTCGAAATCGACGCCGAGGCACCCGAGGCGCGAGAGGATGCGGGCGCGGGCGGGGCGGGAGTTTTCGCCGATGCCGCCCGTGAAGACGATCGCGTCCGCGCCGCCGACCAGCGCGAAGTAGCCGCCGACGTATTGCACGATGCGGTGCGCCCACATCTGCAGCGCCAGCTCCGCGCTCGCGTTGCCGGCCGCGGCCGCGTTCACCATGTCGCGCATGTCGCCGCTGCCGATGCCGCCCACGCCGAGCAGGCCCGACTTCTTGTTCAGGAGCGTGTCGATCTGGTCGGGCGTCATGCCCTTGCGCGCGAGCTCCAGCACCACGGCCGGGTCGATGTCGCCCGAGCGAGTGCCCATCACGACGCCGGCGAGCGGCGTGAGGCCCATCGTCGTGTCGTAGACCTTGCCGCCCTTGATCGCGGCCAGCGACGAGCCGTTGCCGAGGTGGCAGGTGACGAGGTTGACCTGGTCGGCGGGCTTGCCGAGGAACTCGGCGGCGGCGAGCGTCACGAAGTGGTGCGACGTGCCGTGGAAGCCGTATTTGCGGATGCCGTATTTCACGCGGAACTCGTCCGGGATCGCGTAGCGCGCGGCGCAGGGCGGCATCGTCTGGTGGAACGCCGTGTCGAACACCGCCACGTTCGGGACGCCCGGGAAGATCGTCTGGCACGCCTCGATGCCGCCGATGTTCGGGGGCATGTGCAGCGGGCCGAAGGGAACCAGCGTCTTCATGCCGGCGAGCGTCTCGGGCGTGACGAGCGTGGCCGCCTTGAACAGGTCCGCGCCGTGCAGCACGCGGTGGCCGATGGCGTCCACCTCGTCGAGGGACCCGAGGACTCCCGTGGCGGGGTCGGTGAGCGCCTTGCACACGAGCTGCAGGGCCTCGGCGTGGTCGCGCGCCTGGACGGCGTGCTCGGCCTTGGGCCCGTCGCCGCGGCGGTAGACCATGTTGGCGTTGTCGGAGCCGATGCGTTCGACGAGGCCGTTGGCGAGGCGCTTCTCGCCGTCGATGCGGTAGAGCGTGAACTTGAGGGACGAAGAGCCGGAGTTGACGACGAGGACGTTCTTGATTTCTTCTTTCATGGGGAGTTTCCGTTGTGTCGGACGACGCCGACCGATTCTACGCCACTCCCGGCAAAGATGCAAGGCCGGCGGCGCCGCCGCCCGAAAAACGGAAAAACCGCTTGCCGCGCGCGGGCGTTTTGCCTATAATCGCGCGCCTTTCGCACGACCGAGGGACATCCGCATGGCCTGGTTCACCAAAAAGGAAGAAGCGCCGCAGGAGCTGCTGCCGGACATCTGGCACGTCTGCTCCAAGTGCAACGCGCACGTGTTCAAGGATTCCTGGGAGAACAACCTCAAGGTGTGCCCCAAGTGCGGCCACCACGACCGCCTCTCCGCCCGCGAGCGCATCGCACTGCTGGTGGACCCGGGCACCTTCCGCGAATACGGGCAGGAGATCGTCCCCACGGACCATCTCGGCTTCGCCGACGCCAAAGGCCCCTACGCGGCCAAGGCCGCCGGCGCCGTGAAGAAGCTCGGCATCAGCGAGGCGGTCGTGACCGGCTCGGGCGACGTGGAGGGCGTCCGCGTCGTCTTCGCCGTGATGGACTTCGCCTTCCTCGGCGGCTCGCTCTCGTCCGGCGCGGGCGAGAAGATCGACCGCGCCATCCAGCACGCGATCGACTTCAACCGCACGTTCGTCATGGTCTCCGCCTCCGGCGGCGCGCGCATGCACGAGGGCATCCTCTCGCTCATGCAGATGGCCAAGACGTGCGCGTCGCTCCAGCGCCTCCAGGAAGCGGGCCTTCCCTACGTTTCGATCCTCACCGATCCCACGACGGGCGGCGTCTCGGCTTCCTACGCGCTGATCGGCGACGTGAACGTCGCCGAGCCCGGCGCGCTGATCGGCTTCGCCGGCCGCCGCGTGATCGAGACGACGATCAAGCAGAAGCTGCCGGACGACTTCCAGACCGCCGAATACCTGCGCGACCACGGCTTCGTGGACGCGATCGTCGAGCGCAAGGACCTGCGCCACTACCTGGCGACGCTGCTCGCCTACCGCCAGAAGTAAGGGAGGAAGCGCCATGTCCGAAACCGCCAAGAAGAACGCCAAGGCCCCCGCCCCGACCGCCTGGGACGTCGTGAAGCTCGCCCGCGATCCGGGCCGCCCCACCGCGCGCCAATACGCCGAGGGGATGTGCGACGAGTTCCTCGAGCTGCACGGCGACCGCCTCTGCGCAGACGACCCCGCCATCCTCGGGGGCCTGGCCCGCATCGGCAAGACGCGCTTCGTGCTCGTCGGCCACCAGAAGGGCTCCACGACCGAGGAGCGCATCGCCTGCCGCTTCGGCATGGCGAGCCCCGACGGCTTCCGCAAGGCCGACCGCCTGATGAAGCTCGCCGAGAAGTGGGGCCTGCCGGTCGTCACGCTCGTGGACACCGCCGGCGCCTACCCCGGGCTCGAGGCCGAACAGCGCGGCCAGGGCGAGGCCATCGGCCGCAGCCTGCTCGTCATGGCCGGGCTCCAGACGCCGATCCTCTCGATCGTGACCGGCGAAGGCGGCTCCGGCGGCGCGCTCGGCATCGCCGTGGCCGACCGCGTGCTCATGCTCGAACACGCGATCTACTCGGTGATTTCCCCCGAAGGCTGCGCCTCCATCCTGTGGCGCGACGGCGCGAAGGCCCCCGAGGCCGCCGCCGCGCTGCGCCTCACCGCCCGGGACCTCGTCGCCCTCAAGGTGGCGGACGGCATCGTGCCCGAGCCCCCGGGCGGCGCCGGCCGCGACCCCGCCACGGCCGTCGCGCTCGTGCGCAAGGCCGTCGTCGACAACCTCCGCGCCCTCGCCGGCGAACCGGGCGGCATGCGCCTCGTCGAGAAGCGCTACCGCAAGTTCCAGGCGATGGGCAAGTTCGATCCGCGGAAGGCGGTCCGGACGTAGCGCGGTTCGCAGGTTCGCAAGTTCCAAGGTTCGCAAGTCCGCAAGTTCCAAGTTCGAAGGTTTCCCATGAAAAAGGCCAAAAAGATTTCCGCTCCGGACCCGCAGCGCGTCGCCCCGATCGACGACGCGGTCCTTCTCGGCAACCGCATCCCGCTGCGCATCACGGACACGACGCTGCGCGACGCGCCGCAGTCGCTCTGGGCCACGCGCATCCGCACCAAGGACATTCTCGAAATCATCGACGCGATCGACGCGGCCGGCTACTACTCGCTGGAGTGCTGGGGCGGCGCGACGTTCGACGTGTGCCTGCGTTTCCTGCGCGAGAACCCCTGGGAGCGCCTGCGCGAAATCAAGGCGCACGCGAAGAACACCCCGCTGCAGATGCTCATCCGCGGCCAGAACGTCCTGGGCTACCACAACTACCCGGACGACCTGCTGGAGCGCTTCGTCGCGCTCGCGGCCGCCAACGGCATCGACATCTTCCGCACGTTCGACGCCCTCAACGACAACCGCAACATCGAGAAGTCGGTCAAGTTCATCAAGAAATACGGCGCCCACGCGCAGGGCTGCATCGCCTACACCGTGTCGCCCGTCCACACGATCGAAGAGTTCGTCCGGATCGCGAAAGAGCAGGAGCAGATGGGCGTCGACTCGATCTGCATCAAGGACATGGCCGGCATCCTCGCGCCGCTCGAGGCGCGCCGCCTCGTCGCCGCGCTCTGCAAGGAGATCTCGATCCCGATCCAGGTCCACTCCCACGCCACGAGCGGCATGGCCACCGCGACCTACCTCGCCGCCGCCCTCGCCGGCGCCGGCGCCGTGGACTGCGCCATCTCCTCGATGGCCGGCTTCTCCTCGCAGCCCCCGGTCGAGACGATCGCCGCGATCTTCGCCGACAGCGGCGTCGCGCCGAAGCTCGACATGGAGAAGATCGCGGAGATCAACCGCTACTTCAAGGGCCTGCGCCCGATGCGCGAGCCGGCGCACCGGATGCACGACATCATCGACCCGGGCATCCTGCGCCACAAGATCCCCGGCGGCATGATTTCGAACCTCCGCTCCCAGCTTTCGCAGCAGGGGGCGCTCGACCGCATCGGCGAGGTGATGGACGAAGTCCCGCGCGTCCGCGCCGACCTCGGCTACCCGCCGCTCGTCACCCCGACCTCGCAGATCGTCGGCGTGCAGTCCGTCCTCAACGTGCTGGCGGGCAAGCGCTACGAGATGGTCGCCGAGGAGACGAAGAACTACGTCCGCGGCCTCTACGGCCGCTCGCCCGCGCCGATCGACCCGAAACTCGCGAAGAAGATCCTCGGCAAGGAGAAGCCCGTCACCGGCCGCCCGGCCGACCTGCTGCCGCCCATGCTCCCGCACGCGGTGGACGCCGTCGACCCCTCGCTCATCAAGGCCGAGGAGGACATCCTCTCCTACTGCCTCTTCCCCGAGCCCGCGCTCTCCTACTTCCAGTGGCGCGCCACGCCGCCCGCCACGCGCCCGCCGATCCCGGCCGACGAGGAGGAGCGCAAGCGCAAGGTCGAGGCCGCGCCGATCGCGCTGCCGGCCCAGCCGCTCATGGCCCCGGCGGACTACCCGGCGCTCGAAGGCCTCCTCGCCACGGTGAAGAACCTCGGCATCAACGAGCTCGTGATCCGCCGCGGCGACGTGAACGTCTCGCTCGTGAACCAGGGCGCGGCCGCGGCCGCGCCGGTCCCCTCCCCCGCCCCGGCCGCCGCGCCCGCCGCGGCGCCGGCGCCCGCGCCCGTGCCGACCTCGATCCCGCCGGCCCCGGCCGAGGGCGAGACGCTCAAGGCGCCGCTCACGGGCACGTTCTACCGCTCCAACGGCCTCAACGCGCCGAACCTCGCCGAAGAAGGCACGGACATCCAGGCCGGCGCGGCGATCTGCATCATCGAGGCGATGAAGCTTTTCAACCAAATCAAGGTCGAAAAACCCGTCCACCTCGTCCGCTTCCTCGTGAAGACCGGCGAAACCGTCCAGAAGGGCGCGCCCTACGCCGTCGTGAAGCCGCTCTAACCCACCCCACCCCGCTCCGACCATGAAAAAAATCCCCGAAATCGGCGTGATGAGCCACCTCAAGGCGGACGGCTCGAACCTCGACGCCGTCGCCGCCTTCGGCCTGACCTGCGCGCAGGTCGTCTACTGGGATCCCGCCCTCGCGACCCCCGAGGTCGCCCGCGCGCTCAAGAAGCGCTCCGCCGACACGGGCGTGCGCCTCACCGCGATCTGGGGCGGCTACACCGGCCCGGCCGAGTGGAACTTCCGCCGCGGCCCCGTCACGCTCGGCCTCGTCCCGGTCACCTACCGCCAGATGCGCATCGAGCAGCTCCAGCGCTGGGCCGACTTCGCGGCCGAAGCCGGCGCGCCCGCGGTGATCACGCACTGCGGCTTCCTCCCCGAGAACATGACCGACCCGGAGTTCGAGCCCGTCGCGACGGCGATTTCCGACGTGGCCGGCTACTGCAAGAAGCTCGGCGTCGGCTTCTGGTTCGAGACCGGCCAGGAAACGCCCGTCACGCTGCTGCGCTTCATCGAAGAGGTGGGCCTGGACAACCTCGGCATCAACCTCGACCCGGCCAACCTGATCCTCTACGGCAAGGGCAACCCGATCGACGCGCTGCACGTCTTCGGCAAGTGGGTCCGCTCGATCCACGCCAAGGACGGCGTCCCGCCCACGAACGGCTTCGAGCTCGGCCACGAAGTCAAGGTCGGCACCGGCTTCGTGCGCTACCCCGAGTTCATCCCCGCGCTCCTCGGCTGCGGCTTCACCGGCGACCTCACGATCGAACGCGAGATTTCCGGCGACCAGCAGATCAAGGACATCCGCGAGACGATCGACTACCTCAAGACGCTCCTGCCCCGCGCCTAGCGCGTCCCCGCGGGGGCGGGCCTTGACATCCGCGGCGGTTCCGGGGATACTTGCCCCCCGGAACGCCATGAGAACCATCGCTCCGGCCGCCGTCGCCGCCGTGTCGCTGCTCGCGGCGGCGGCCGCCGGTCCGCCGCCCGACGACACGAAGCCCGCCGCGATGCGCGCCTGCGGCGTGCACGAGGCGGCGGCGCTGTCGCCGACGGAAATCCGCGTCGTTCTCGGCGCGGCCTCGACGCCCGCCGCCGGCGCCGCCGAGGCGTGGCGCATCCTCTCCGACACGGACCCGGCCTACGCCTGGACGTCGTTCGTCGTCTCGGGCGTGTTTGCGCCGTCGAGAACCGAGCCGTAGGCAGTGGAGTTGGCGGAGGTTCCGCCGAGACCTTCTTCGTTCAGGTGCCAGACGCCGGCGTAACCCGTCCACGGGTTGGCGCTTGAAACGGCCTTGCCGGACGAGGACGAGCCCCAGCACATCACGAACTCGGCGCCGTTCGTCATCACGGGGAGGCGCACCCAGACGAGCGACGTGCCCTGCGGATCCCACGTGTCGATTTCGAACGGCAGGCCGCTTCCGTCCATGTCGACGAACGCAAGGTCGATGTCGTCCTTGTCGGCGGCGTTGGCGCTCTGCATGTCGGCGTAGGAGAAGCCGGACGGCGAACCCGCGGCGATCCGGACGAGGACCGGGAAGCCGGAGAGCGCCGGCTTGCCGACCTCATAGCCGGACACGGTGAACTTCGCGCCCTTCGCGAACGTGGCGTCGGACGGTTCGGGCAGCGCCGCGGCGGCGGGCAGCGCGAGCGCGCGAGAGCGGAACGCGATTTCGTGTTGACACCCGCGGGCGGGCTCTGCTAGTCTCCTTTCCCGTCCGGGCAAACCGGGCGCAACACCACCAACGAACACACCATGAAGAAACTCCTCGCACTTTCCCTCGCGGCGGCCCTGCTTGCCGTCTCCACTCCGGCCAAGGCGGAACCCGCGGAAGGCCGCGGCGGCATCGTCGGAGGCATCGTCGGCTGCTGCTTCGGCATCCGCACCGCCGCCGCCTACAACGAAGGCAAGTCCATCAACATCCGCGAGTGGCTCCAGTTCCTCTGGGTCGGCTACGTCTGGGCCGCCCTTGAAGGCTACAGCGGCGTGACCACGTCCGACCTGCACAAGTCCGAGCCCGCTTACTTCTAGGCGTTGGACCCGGCTTTCCGTTCCGCGCCGGCGCGGGCCATCCGGTCCGCCGCCGGCGCGTTGCTTTTCCTCGCCGCGTCCTCACGCGGCGCCGAACCGCCCGCCGCGCTCGCCGCGCCGGCGACGAACCTGCTCGCGGCCGTGTCCGCGGGCTACGCGGCGGTGACGAACCTCTCGTGCACCGTCCGCCGGCAGGTCCCCGACGGCGACGGCGAACTCGTTTCGCGCGTCGTCTTCGCGCGCGGCGGCCGCCTCGCCGTCGAGACGCTCGAGCCCGAGACGCGCCGCGTCGTGGTGGACGGCGAATCGGCCTGGACGAAAGGCGCGGCGGACAAGAAGCCGCGCCGCGTCGCCTTCGCCGAGCAGTCGCCCGCGCAGAAGGCGAGCGTGCTGTGCGTGCCCGCGAGCCCCGAGGAAGCGCTCGCCGCGCTGGACGGCGCCACGGGCGCCGACCTGCCCTCCCCCGCCCCGCCCCACGCGCGGCAGACCGTTTTCCGCCTCAAGGCCGCGCCGCCCGACGCGCCCGGACGCGCGCTCGTCTCGCTCGACGGGCAAGGCCGGATCCGCGCGGTGGACCTCTTCGCGGACGCCGACCTGCGCTGGCGCGTGGCGTCCTACGCCTGGGACGCCCCCGTCGAGGTCCTTCCCGGCGTCTGGCTCTTCGGCCGCTCCACGGCGGAAACCGCCGTCGATGGCAAGCCCGTCGCGCTCTCGACCCGCTTCGACAACCTCCGCGCCAACCGGCCGCTCGATCCCGGCCTCTTCGATGCGGCGAAGGCGTTTTCCGGAAAGTGAAGCCCCTGCTGTTGCCGCTTGCGTCCCTTGTGGCCGCGCTCGCCGCCCTTCCCGCGCCCGCCGCGGAGCCGGACCGGCTCGCGCGCCGCGCCGCGCTCGTGGCGGAACTGCTCGAAGAAGGCGCGGTCGCGGAAGCGCGCGCCGAAGCCTCGCGCCTGCGGGCCGAGCCCTTCTGGCGCGACGGCGCGCTCGACGCCGTCGCGCCGCGTCTCGCCGCGGCCGCGCCGGCGCAGGCGGCTCCTCCCCCGGACCCCGCCACGGGCTCCGGTTCGCTCTTCGCGCGGGGCGTCGTCGGCTTCTACCGCTTCGCGGTCGGCCCCGCGCTCGGCCAGCGCTGCGCCCTCGAACCGAGCTGCTCGCGCTACTTCGTCCTCGCCTCGCGCAAGCACGGGTGGCTCGGCGTCCCGATGACGGCGGACCGCTTCGTGCGCGAACCCGTCGTCTCCGCGCCGGACCGCCCCTGGGTCCGCAACTCCGCCGGCGCCTGGCGCCACCCCGATCCGGTGGAAGACCACGACTGGTGGTTCGGGCGGTGAGGGTTCGCAGGTTCGCAGATTCCGGAATCGAAAGGATGAACGGGTGAAAAAGGTTCTACGGATGTTCGTTCCGCTCGCGGTCGCCGCGTCCGCGGCCGCGGCCGAGCCGGTCCCGGACGGGCGTCTCGCGGCCGCGCTCGGCCTGGCGGACGAATTCGCCGCCTCCGGCGACAACGCGGCGGCCGCGCTTGAATACCGCCGGCTCGCGGCGGATCTGGACGACCCCGCCACGCGCGCCGCGCCGCTGCTGCTCGCGGCGGAGTCCTACCGCCGCGCGGCGGACTGGCCGCGCATGGAACGGATGCTCGACAAGGCCGAAGACGCCGGCGCGGCCGCGGACCCCGCCACGGCCTGTCTGCGGCTCTTCCTCGCGGAAGGCCGCCGCGAATGGGTTTCGGCGATGCTCTACGCCGAGACGCTCCAGGACGCGGCCGCGCGCGCGGACGACGCGGCGCTGGCCGGTTTCGCGGCCGGCGCGCGCGCGGCGGACGCGCTGCGCGCGGGCCGCACGGACGAAGCGCGCGCGGCGGTGCGCGGCGATCCGGAGCGCCTCCGCCTCGTCGAAGCCTACGCCGCGGGCTCCGACAAGTCGCCGCGCGTCGGCGGGCTCCTGGGGCTCGTCCCCGGCCTCGGCTACGCCTACAGCGGCGAATGGGGCAACATGGTGCGCTCCATGGTCCTCAACGGCCTCTTCGGCTGGGCGATGTTCGAGTGCGCCGACCGCGACGAATGGGGCCTCTTCGCCGTGGCGACGTTCTTCGAGCTGACGTGGTATACCGGGAGCGTCTACGGCGGCGTCGACGCCGCGCACCGCTACAACCGCGAACGCCTCGAGCGCGCGGCCGCCGCGCTGCGCGGAGACCGCGAGCCCGCGTTGCGCCGCGCGCCGGGCATCCCGCTCCTGGGCGTGAAACTCTCGTTCTGAAAAAGGCGCGGAAAAACCGCATTTTTTCGTTGCAATGCCGCGCGAAACATGGTAGATATTGCCTCGTCCGCGCGATTCGCGGCCCGGGTGGGCCCACGTCAGCCGCGGCGAAAACCACACGAAAACAAAACACAACATGGCTAACAAGATCAAGACCAAGGCGCAGATCGTCGCCGCCGTCGCCGACAAGGCCGGCATCTCCAAGAAGCAGGCCGCCGCCGCGCTCGACGCCTACGTCGCCATCGCCTACGCGGGCGCCAAGGACAAGACCGGCATCGTGCTTCCGGGCCTCGGCAAGCTCATCCTCAAGCAGCAGAAGGCCCGCAAGGGCCGCAACCCCGCCACGGGCGAGGTCATCACGATCAAGGCCAAGAAGGTCGTGAAGTTCCGCGTCGCCAAGGCGGCGAAGGACGCGATCCTCGGCAAGTAAGCCGTTCGCTCCCGCAGCAAACGAAACGGGCGCGGCCGCGAGGCCGCGCCCGTTTCCTTTTTCCGCACCGCGCCGCGCGCTACGCGCCGATGTAGGCGCGGATGCTCGCGCCGATGCGCTCGAGCGTGCGGGCGCGCTCCGCGTCGTCCGGATTGAGCAGCGTGATGCGGAAGCCGTTGAGGTCCGTGTGGAAGCCGGTGAGCGGCGTGACGCACACGCCGTCGGCCGCCATCATGTAGTGCACGAAGCGCTTGTCGGGCGCGACGCCCTCGTTGCTCTTTTCGACGAACGCGCGCACGGCGGGGTCGGCGACCGGGAGCGACTGGCCGGGCTGCAGGACGCCGTCCTCGAACGTGACCGCGTAGTAGAACGCGCCGTGCACGGGGCGGGCGATGACGCCGGGCACCGTGCGGAAGTATTCGTAGACCTGGTTGGCGCGCGCCTCGAACATCTTCGCGCGGCGCGCCTTGTGCGCCGGCCAGCGCGGGTCGCCGTAGATGCGCGGCAGCGCGAGCTGCGGCAGCGTGGTGGAGCACACCTCCATCATCTTGCTCTTCACGAGGACGCCGCAGTATTCGTCGAACGCGGGCGACGCCTTGCGGTTGAGCATCTCGATCCAGCCGCAACGCGCGCCGGGCCACGGCACGTCCTTGCTCAGGCCGCGAAGCGCGAGGCCGGGCACGTCGCCGCCGAGCACCTGCGAGAGGTGGACCTTCTCGACGCCGTTGAAGACGATGTTGCAGTAGATCTCGTCGCAGATCACGAAGAGGCCGTATTTGCGCGCGATCGCGACGATCCCCTCCAGCGTCTTGCGCGGGTAGACCGCGCCCGTCGGGTTGTCGGGGTTCACGAGCGCGATCGCGACGACCTGCGGGTTGTAGCGCACCTTGTTCTCGATCTCCTCCAGGTCGGGCAGCCATCCCGAGGCGGGGTCGAGGCGGAACTGCAGGTGCGGATAGTCGCCGCGCTTGCCCTCGTTGGACGTGTGCGTCGGGTAGGAAGGCGACGGCATCAGGACGCGGGCGTCCTTCTTCATCAGGTCGTAGATCTTGTCGACGCCGTCCGCGATGCCGTTGAGGAAGAGGATGTCGTCCGGTTCGACCTTCGTGCCGCCGGGGCGCTCGTTCGCCTTGGCGGCGAGGAACTCGCGCGTGGCGAGCACGCCGCGGCTGGGGCAGTAGGCGAAGGACTTCTCGTCGTGGGCGACGAGGTCCGCGACGATCTCCTTGATCCACGGCTCGACCTTCTCGCCGGCCGCGACGGGATCGCCGATGTTCTCCCACGTGATCGGGCGGCCCATGCGCTGGAGCGCGTGGCCGAAGTCCACGATCTCGCGGATTTCGTAGTGCAGGTTGCGGTAGCCTTCGAGGACGATGGGCGGATGTTGCATGGCGTGCGTTCCGTTCGGACGGCGCGCCATTCTAGCACACGCCGCCGCGCGGTTCAATCGGCGCGGCGCCGTTGTTTTCGCGGGCGGTCGCGCGCGCTTGCCAAGCGCGCGGCGCTTCTGCTAGAATGGCGGCCGTCATGAACAATACCGTCCGTTCCCTTCTGCTTGCCGCCGTCTGCGCCGCGCTCGCGCTCGCCGCCCCCGCCGCGCGGGCCGGCTGGTTCGGCAGCGAGAAGTCCGACCTGCTCGACAAGGCGGATTCGGAATACGCGGCCGCCGCGGCCGCCGCGAAAAACTACGAGGTCGTCGTCCAGATGACCGAACTGCGCAAGGCCCTCGCCACCTACCGGCAGCTCGAGCGGCAGTATCCGGACTACAATCCGCAGAAGGTGAACGACCGCATCCGCGAGATCGTCTTCGCGCTCGGTTCGCTCGACGAGAAGATCCGCCGCGGGGAACTGGTCCTGCCGGCCGCCGAACTCTCCGCCGCCTCGCAGCCGGCCCCGGCCCCCTCCCCGGCCGCGCAGGCGGAGAAGAAGCCGACGGCGCCGGACGCGCCCGCGTTCCGCCGCCCGATTCCCGCGCTCGTGCGGACCGAGGACGCCCGCCCCGCGGACGCGGCCGCCGCGCCGGACGCGCCCGCGGCGCCCGCGCCGGACGCCGCCTGGATGGAGGAAGCGCTTCCAAACCCGCTTTACGCCCGCCCCGCGGACGAACCGCGCGCCCCCGCCGCCGCGCCGGCCGCCGCGCCTGCCGGGCCGGTGCCCGAAGACCCCGTCCGCCTCGCCCGTTTCGCCGCCGCCATCCGCGACGGCCGCGCGCCCGACGCGGTGATGGAGCTGGAGGACCTGATCGAGACCGAAGGCGCCGCCGCGTCGGTCGGCACGCGCCTCATGTTCGCGCGCGCCCTCCTGGCTTGCGGCAACTACGCGCGGGCGGCGGACGAGCTGGCCGCGCTCCCCGCCTCGGCGGACGGCGACGCCGCGGCGCTCTCGCTCCGCGTCGCGTCCGCCGTCTCCACCGGCGACCTGCCGCGCGCGCTCCTTCTGCTCGACCGGCTCGTGACGGCCTACCCCGATTTCTCGGACGCCTACGTCGACTTCGCCTACGTCCGGTTCCTCGCCGATCCGGCCAGCGCCGAAGCGCGGGACGAAGCGGTCGTCTACTACCGCCAGGCCCTCATGCGCGGCGCCCGGCGCGACACGCGCCTGGAGGAAGAGCTCGGGCTCCGCGTTGAGTAGCGCCGCGCCCGCAACGGCGGCGGCCGCCGCCGCGCTCTTCGTCCTCGCGGCGGCGCCGCCCCGCGCCGCCGCCGCGGTCGATCCGGATCCGGACCGCCGGCCGGAACCCGTCTGCATTCTCTGGGATTCGCGCGTCGAGGACGGCTTCAATTTCTCGCGCGCCCGCGCCGCGTCCCTGCAGCGGCTGCTCGAGGCGGGCGGCGTCTCCGCATCGCTCTTCCCCGCCCGCGAACTCGACGCCGCGCTTTCGCCGCCCTGCCGCGTGGCGCATCTGGTCGCGTTCGGCGAAGCGTCGCTGCCGCCCGGCGCCGCGGCGCGGCTCGCGGCGTTCGTCGCGGGCGGCGGGCGGCTCGTCGCGCACGGCTGTTCCGGCCGGTCGCTCGAGGCGCTCTTCGGCGTCCGCCGCGTCGATCCGGCGCCGCCGCCGGACGGCGAAACGGCGTGGGACGGCTTCGCGTTCGTGGCGACCGGCATGCTTGACGGCGGCCCCCTTTCGGTCGAAAACGAAACGCCGTTCGCGCCCGGCTGCGAGCCGGCGGAGGGCGGCGCGGCGCGCGTCCTCGCGCGTTGGCGGGCCGGGGCGAGCTACGGCGGCCCGGCCGCGCTCGTGCGCTGCCCCGCCGGTTTCTGGCTCTCGCGCGTGCTCTACGACGACGGCCCCGGCCCGGACCGCTGCGCACTCGCGCGCGCGATGACCTGCGCGCTGCACGCGCCGCTCTGGGACGAGGCGGCCCACCGCCTCGAAGAACGCGTCTGGGCGCCGTTCGGCGCGTGCTCCCGCGCCGAGGCCGCCGAACGCGCCATCGCGGAGGCCGCGTTCGGAACGCGCCGCGCGGCGGAAGCCTTTTTCGAATCCGCCGCCGACGCGGACGCCGCCGACGCCGGCGCGGACCTCCGGCCCGTCGAACGCGTCGCGCGTCTCGAAGAAACCGCGCTTGCCGTCGAACTCGCGGCCGCGCGCATCCGTCCCCTCGCGCCGCTCCGCGCCGGACGCCCGCTCGCCGTCTGGGAGAAGACCGGCTACGGTCCCTTCGACGGCGACTGGGAGCGGGCGGCGGACGCGCTCGCGCAGGCCGGCGTCTCGGACCTCATGCTGTTTGCCGGCGGTCTCGCCGGCGCCGTGGCGGACCTGCCCGGCGTCCCGCCGGACGACGACCGCGCGCGGCGCGGCGGCGCCGATCCCTTCCCGGCCGCCGTCGCCGCGTGCCGCGCGCGCGGCATCCGCGTCCACGCGTGGCTGCCGCTGCTGCAGTTCGACGGCGCCCCTCGCGCCCGCCGCGACGCCTTCGCCGCGGCCGGCCGGCTGCTGCACCGCGCGGACGGCTCGACGATCGACTGGCTCGACCCGGCGCACCCGGACAACGCCGCGGACCTCGAAGCGGCCGTGGCGCACCTGGCCCGCTCGGGGCTCGACGGCCTCTGCCTCGACTACCTGCGCTACCCCGACTTCGAAACCGCCGGCGACCGCGCCGCGCGCGAACCGGCGCTGCGCGCGCTGCTCGCCCGCCTGCGCGCCGCCGCGAAGGCCGCCGCGCCCGCGTGCGCCGTGCGCATCGCCGTCTTCGGCAGCGCCGTGCGCGGACACTCGGTCATCGGGCAGGACTGGGGCGCCTGGCTCGACGCGGACCTCGCCGACGAAGCCGTCCCGATGAACTACGTCGCGGACGCGGACTCGCTCCGCCGCCTCCTCGCCGCGCAGCGCGCGCACCTGCCGCGCGCGCTCTGCGGGATCGGCGCCACGTCCCACGCCGCGCTGCTCGACGGCCCGGCCCTGCTGGAGCAGCTCAGCGCGGCCTACGCCGCGGGCTGCGCCGGCGCCGCGGTCTACGCGTTCGACCGGCGCTTCGCCGCGGAGCTCGCCCCCGTCCTCGAAGCCGCCTTCGCCCCGCCCGCGCCGGAACCCTGAACGTATTCGGTCAGGAATCGGGGGGCGGCACCGTCGTCGCATGCGGCGGCGGTGCATGAGAAGCTGTTCCCGATCGCGGGGCCGCTTGGAGACCGCGCGGAGCGGGCGGATTCGCGGGCGTCGCTCGCTCGGCGGGGTGAATCCCGCCGTCGCTCGCGCCGCCTCGCGACTCCATCCCGCCCGCGCGGCCTCCT
>JAFTHC010000119.1 GCA_017457625.1 Kiritimatiellia bacterium | reverse complement strand
GCGGGATTCACCCCGCCGAGCGAGCGACGCCCGCGAATCCGCCCGCTCCGCGCGGTCTCCAAGCGGCCCCGCGATCGGGAACAGCTTCTCATGCGACGCCGCCGCATGCGACGACGGTGCCGCCCCCCGATTCCTGACCGATTACGCCGGAGATTCCGCTTCCGTCCGGGGGCGGATTGTGCTAGCATGCCCCGCGTTTCCGCGCCTCCCCTCCCCCGCCCCGCCCATGGCCACGACCCACTCACTCGAAACGATCCGCAACGCGTTCGCCGCGTTCTTCCCGGGCGCGCCCATCCTGCGCGTCGCGCAGAACCTCGGCGGCCACATCAACCAGACCTACTTCGTCGAGACGCGCCGCATCGACGGCTGCCGCATCTTCGTCCTGCAGTGCGTGAACAAGCACGTCTTCCCCAACGTGCTCGGCCTCATGGACAACGTGATGCGCATCTCCGAGCACCTCGAGCGCAAGAGCCTCGCCGACCCGCTCGCGGACCACAAGCGCGACCACCTGCACTACCTGCGCACGGCGGACGGCCTCCCGGGCGTCGATTCCGACGCCGGCTTCTGGCGCCTCTACCGCTTCGTCCCCCACGCCGAGGGCCGCCTCCAGGCCGAGTCGCCCGCCGAGGCGCGCGCCGCCGCCGCCGCGTTCGGGCGTTTCCAGGCGCTCCTCTCGGACATGCCTCCGCCGCGCCTCGTGGAGACGATCCCGCACTTCCACGACACGCGCCGCCGCTACGAGGCGCTCGAGCGCGCGTTCATCGAAAACCGCGCCGGCCGCGCGGACGAGCCGGAGGCGCGCGAGCTGCTCGACGGCTTCCGCGCGCTGCGCCCGCTCGCGCTTTCCGTCCAGAAGAGCTTCGAGCGCGGCGAGATGCCCGAGCGCATCACGCACAACGACGCGAAGTATTCCAACATCCTCGTCGACCCGGACGACGGACGCCCCGTCTGCGTCATCGACCTGGACACCTGCATGCCCGGCCTTTCGCTGCACGATTTCGGCGATCTCATGCGCTCGATGTGCGCCGAGGCGCCCGAGGACGAGCCGGACGTCTCGAAGATCCGCGCGCGCCCCGAGATCTACGAGGCGCTCGCCGAGGGCTTCCTTTCCGAGGCCGGCGGCGTCCTCACCCCCGCCGAGAAGAAGTTCCTCCCGAACGGCGGCGCGGCGATGACGCTCGAAGTCGGCGTCCGCTTCCTCACCGACTACGTCGAGGGCGACCACTACTTCCGCGTGCTCAAACCCCGCCACAACCTCGTCCGCGCCCGCTCGCAGCTCGCGCTCGCGCGTTCGATGGCGGACAACCTCCCGATGGCCTGATTCCGCCGTGAACGCGATTTTTTCCGGAGAACCGTCCGACGTCGTCGTCACCTGCGGCTGGGGCGCCGCGCCCGTCCTGTCGGCCGAAATCGCCGCCCTCGGCTTCCGCGTCGGCGCCGTTTCCGACACGTCCGTCGAAACGGAGGGCACGCTCGCGGACTGCATGCGCCTGAACCTGCACCTGCGCACGGCCCACCGCGTCCTCTACGCGCTCGACCGCTTCCGCGCCCGCCGCGGCGACGACATCTACGACGAACTCGTCGCGATCCCCTGGGAGCGCTACCTCGACCCGGACGGCTACTTCTCGGTGGACCGCGCCGTGGAGAACCCGACGATCCGCGATTCGCGGTTCGCCGCGCTCAAGGTCAAGGACGCGGTCGCGGACCGCATGCGCAACGCCTGCGGCCGGCGCCCGGATTCCGGCAAGGAACGCACCGACGCGTGCCTCTTCCTGCACTGGGCCGGCGAGCGCGCCTCGATCTACCTGGACACGACCGGCCAGTCGCTCTCCTTCCGCGGCTACCGCGCCGAGTCGAGCGCCGCGCCGCTGCGCGAATCGCTCGCCGCCGCGCTCGTCCTCGCCTCCGGCTGGGACCGGCGCTCGCCGCTGCTCAACCCGATGTGCGGCGGCGGGACGATCGCCGTCGAAGCGCTCTGGATCGCCCAGGAGCGCCCCCCCGCCCTGCTGCGCGACAACTTCGCCTTCATGCACCTGGCCTGCTACGAGCCGTCGCTCTGGACCGACCTGCGCGGCGCCGCGATCCGCGCGTTCGAGCGGACGCGCCGCACGCCCGTCGAAATCCGAGCCTCCGACATCGACGCGGCGATGGTCCGCGCCACGCTCGCGAACGCCGCCGCCGCCGGCGACGACGCCGGCGCGATCCGCGCCGAAACCTGCGACGTGCTCGCCTCGCCCCACCCGCCCCGCCCCGCCGGCGCGGCCCCCGGCGTCGCGATCCTCAATCCGCCCTACGGCGGCCGCATCGGCGACCCGGCGCGCCTGCGCGATCTCTACGAGGACGTCGGCGGCTTCCTCGCCGCCGCCGCCGCGGACGGCTACCGCGGCTTCGTCTTCACCGGCAACCCCGAGCTCGCGGACGCCGCGGGCCTCCGCGCGGAGCGCTCCCGCCGCTTCTACTCCGGAGACCTCGCCTGCACGCTGCTGGAGGAGCCCGCGCTCGACGAGGCGGCCGCCCGCCGCTTCGCCCGCCGCCACCGGGCGCGTTGACTTTCCCGTCCCCGCGCCGCCCGTCGCGACCGCCGTTCCCGGGGCGCGGCCGGCGCTACTCGTCTCGTTTCCGGAGAATGATCTTGACGTCGTGTTTCGCGACGTTTTCGCGGGCCCGTTCGGCGGCGCGGCGCTCTTCGGGCGTGAGGTTCATCACGGGGGCGTCGGACGAGATCCGGTATTGGGCGAAAGTCTCCAGGGACTCCTTTTCGTCCGGCGACAGCCGCGACGTCGAGAACGGCGGCAGGACGCTGCGGCCGTTCGCGTCCTTCTCGTAGTCGCGTCCCATCTCCTCCAGGAGCAGGATTCCTCCCACGACGCCGCCCGGCTCCTCGCCGATCACCAGGTCGATCCGGACGGGCTTGCCGGCTTCCAGGACGATCCAGTCGCCGTAGGTGAGGTTCTGGCCCGAAAACGACGGGTAACGCTCGAATTCCGGTGCGGAGACGTCCGGTTTCCACCCGGTAATTTCCGAAACGCCTCCGCGCTTGTAAACGTCGTGCATGGGCCAATAGGCGTCCAGGACGCACGTGCCGTCCACTTTCACGACAAGCAGGTCGTCGAAGTGACCTACGAACCGGTAGGTTCCCGAATGCTGCGGGTTGAGCCGGCCCTCGTAGTGGGCGATCCACCGGCGCGGCTCGACGTCGTTTTCGCATCCGAACGCCTTCGGGCCGTCTTCGGCCGGTTGCGCCGGCACGACGAGCTTGTTGAGATAGAGGCGGTTCGTCGGGCAGTGGAACGCCGCGAGCGCCTCCGCGGAAAAGTCGGCGTCGAGAAGTTTTTTCACGTCCGCGCGGAAGTTCGCGGAGCGCGGATTGCCCGCGCCGTCCTTCTTCAGGTCCACGATCCGCCCGACCATGTCGGAAACGAGCGCCGATCCGCCGCCGACACCGAAGCTTCCGCCCTTCATCCCGCCGGGGCCGCCGCGGATCCCGCGCATGACGACCGGCGACTTCGTCATGAGAACCGTCGTCTCGAACGCCGGCTGCACCGACACTTCGTCCGACGGCACCTCGATCTCCGTCACGGCCTCCTCCAGGCCCGGCAGTTCGATGTCGTTGTCCGGCGAATCGATTTCGAAATTCACGACCTCCGGCGGTTCGGGCGGCTCGAGTTCTTCCCGGACCTCCGGTTCCACGATTTCGACCGGAACCGTCGCCGGCGCCAGGACGGGCGCCGCACGCAACGTCAGGAGCAGCGCGATGGCCAGACCGACGAACGCCGCGGATGCACCGGCCGACGACAGGCGCGAGAGTTCGCGTTTCGCGAGTTTCCGCTCGCGTTCCGGCGCACCGGGACGCAACCCGGCGCGGATCGTCCGGAGCCGGTCGGCAAACGACGGTTCGTCGTAGGGGTTTCCCATCGAGCCGAGCCCTGTGGCGGGCACCGGCAAAAGAGTGGTCGATTCGTTCATGGCGGTATCCTTTCCCATTTGTTCCGGAAGACTTCTTCCACGTGGTAATACGAATGACAACGGCTTGAAAATTGGAAAATTGTTTCGCCGAACCAAATCGCCGCGACAGGCGTTTGAAGTGCACGCCGCGAACGGTCGGGAATCGGGGGCATGTTTGACTTTTCCCGCGGGAGGGCCTAGAATCGCGGCCCGTCGACCACGAACCACAACCCAAAACGAAACGCCATGGATTTCATCGTCGAAACCTCCGCCCGCCACATCCACCTCACCGAAGCCGCGATCGAGGCCCTTTACGGCTCCGGCGCGACGCTCGGCGTCAAGAAGATGCTCTCCCAGCCCGGCCAGTTCGCCTGCACCAACGAGAAGATCAAGCTGGTCGGCCCGAAGGGCGAACTCATGGTGAGCGTCCTGGGGCCGGCCCGCAAGGCCTGCCAGGTCGAGCTCTCCTTCACCGACGCCCGCGCGCTCGGCCTCAAGGACGTCCCGGTCCGGGAGAGCGGCGACGTGGCGGGCACGCCCGGCATCCACCTCGTCGGCCCCGCGGGCGAGCTCGATCTGGCCGAAGGCTGCATCGTCGCCAAGCGCCACGTCCACATGACCCCGGCGGACGCCGCCGCGTTCGGCGTCTCGAACGGGCAGATCGTCTCCGTCAAGGTCGACACCGGCAAAGGCCGCGCGGTCGTCTTCGCCGACACCGTGATCCGCGTGTCGGACAAGTTCGCGCTCGCGATGCACATCGACACGGACGAGTGCAACGCGGCCGCCGCCTTCGGCGAAGTCCGCGGCGAAATCGTCGCGTAGCGCCGCCCCGCCGCGCTACCACGCGGCCGCGAGGGCGAGCCAGCGCTCCACGGAGAGCTCCTCGGCGCGCGCCGTCTCCGGCGCGCCCGCGGCGCGGAGCGCGGCGCGCGCGGCGTCCGCGGAGCGCGCGAGCCCGCCGCCGGCGCTCCGCATGGACGAAGCGATTTGCTTGCGCCGGTGCAGGAACGCCTCCTTCACGAGCGCGCGGAACTTCTCCGCCGCTTCGCGCCCGAGCGGATGCCGGCCGTGGAGCCGGAGCGAAAGCACGGACGAGGTCACGTCCGGGCGCGGCAGGAAGCAGCCCGGCGGCACGTCGCGCACCGCGCGCACGTCGTAGAGGCGCTGCAGCCACACGGACGCGGCGCCGCGCGCGGGCGACCCCTCCGCGGCGGCGAAGCGGTCGCACACTTCCTTCTGCAGCAGCAGCGTCATCGAATCCGGCGGCGCGGCGCAGAGCGCGGCGTCCACCACGACGCGCGAGCCGACCGAATACGGCAGGTTCGAAACGAGGTGGCGGGGTCCGTCCGGCGCGCCCAGGAGCGCCTCCCAGTCCAGCTCCAGCGCGTCGCCCTTCACGAGCGAAAAGCCGTCCCGCCCGCCGAAACGCGCCTCCAGGACCGGCCAGAGCGCCTCGTCCTTCTCCACCGCCGCCACGCGCGCGCCGGCGTCCAGCAGCGCCGCGGTGAGCACGCCCAGCCCCGCGCCGACTTCGAGCACGCGCGCGCCGGGCGGCAGCGCCGCGGCTTCGACGATCTTCGCGAGCACGTTGCGGTCGACGAGGAAATTCTGCCCGAGCGCCTTGCTCGGGCGGATGCCCCGCTCGCGCAGCAGCGCGCCCACTTCGCGCGGCGAGCAGTAGTCGACGGCGGCCGGGTCCACGCTAGCGCCCTCCCCGCGCGCACCGCGCCGCCGCCGCGTCCCACGCCGCGCGCGCCGCCGCAAGCGCGACGGCCGCGGCTGCGACGACGTTGAGCGAATTCTTCGCGCCGTGCCCGGGGATCGCCAGGCACTCGTCGGCGGACGCGACGACGTCCGGATCGAGACCGAACCGCTCGCTGCCGAGCAGCAGCGCGCACGGGAACGAGAAACGTTCCGGCGCGAGGGGCCGCGCCCGCGCCGACGTTTCGAGCGCGTAGACGCGCCGCCCGGCCGCGCGCGCGTCGGCGACCGCGTCGCGCGCGTCGGAAAACGCGCGCCAGGGGACGCCGCGCTCGGCGCCGAGCGCGGCGCGAGCCACGTGCGGATGGTCCGGCGTGGCGGTGTAGCCGCACAGCCACAGCGCCTCCGCGCCGAAGAAGTCCGCCGTGCGGAACAGGCCGCCCACGTTGAGGGCGGAGCGGAAATCGTCCGCGACCGCGACGAGCGGGAAGCGGTCCGGCGCGGCGTCCGGCGAATCGGCGTCGGCGATGCCCATGTCGGCGTCCGTGACGCGCGTCCGGGCGTCGACGCGCTCCAGCGGCGCGAGCGCAGCGGCGAGCGCGCGGGCGCCCGCGCCCGGCGCGAGGAGCCGCGCGAGCCCCCGCAGGCGCGGCGCGTCCGCGCCGGCGAGGAACAGCCGCGCCGCCGCGAGCGCGGCCT
>JAFTHC010000118.1 GCA_017457625.1 Kiritimatiellia bacterium | reverse complement strand
GGCGCGTCCGGCAGCCGGGCGCGCGCCGGGTCGGGGGCGGCGCCGAAGGCGAAGAGCAGCGGGGACGCCACGCCGTCCTCCGCCGGGCCGGCGCCCGGCGGCAGGGCGGCGGCGGAGAAGCCGCCCGGGACGGGGCGCACCGTCGCGGCGGCGCGCATAGCCGGCAGCGCCGCCGCGAGCGCGGCGGCGAGCGCGAGCACGAGCAGGACGTCCGCGTGCAGCGCGTGGAAGCGGCGGCGCGGCGTCCGGCGGCGGCGGCTGGCGGCGGCTCGGGTCATGCGGGGCTAGGCCTTGGGGCGGGCCTTGCCGCGGCGGCGCGGCTTCGCCTCGATGCCGTAGTCGGCGGCGATCGCCGCGGCTTCGGGGATCTGGTCCGCGTAACGCAGCAGCATGCGGTCGAGCACTCGCATCTGCGGCGGGGTGAGGACGCCGCGCGCGCCGAACTGGGCGGAGACGGAGGAGAAGAATTCCTTGTCGTCGAACGCCTTGCGGCCCTTGCGGGCGGGGGCGGGCTCGCCCCATTGCGTCACGCGCGAGAGGGCGCCGATGACGCGGCGGGCCTTTTCGGGGTCGACCGTTTCGGCGGGCTTGGCGTCCAGCCCGGCCTGCGCGCAGGCCGCCGCGAAGTCGTCCGCGGGGATCCGTTCGCGCGAGTCCAGGAAGATGCGGCCGAGCCAGAAGACCTGCTTGGGCGAAAGCGCGCGGCCGGACGCGAGCTGGTCCGCGAGCGAGCGGAAGAAGTCGGCGCGTTCGGGAGCGGCGCCGTGCCGCTCGAGCAGTTCGACCAGGCGTTTCGTGGCGGGGTCCGGCGCATGCGAGGCGGATTCCTCGACCAGGGCGCCGAGGCCGGCGGCGCGGAGCGCGTCTTCGGCGCCGGGGACCTGGTCGCGGTAGCGAAGCAGCGTGCGGCCGAGCGCCTCGAGCTGCGGGACCGTGATCGTGCGGGGCGGGAGGGCGGCGGGGCGTTCGAAGGCGAACGGCGCGTCGGCGCGGCGCTCGCGCGCTTTCGTGCGGGGGCCGCCCATGACGTCGCGGGCGAGGTCCTGGACGAACGACCGGTCGTCGAACGTGCGCGCGCCGGCCTTCGTCGCGGGGCGCCACTCGCGCACGGACCGGAAGCGCTCGAGCAGGTCCGCGGCCTTTTCCGTGTCGGCCCAGTCCGTGAACCCGGGAAGCCACGTGTCCACGAGTTTGCGGTAGAAGTCGCCGAGGACGGTCTGCCAGTCGGTCTTCGTGGCGGGGTCCTGCACGTCGTCGAGCTTCTCCTCCATCGCGGCCGTGTAGCCGGCGTTCATCATCTCGGGGCAGCGCGCCACGAGGTAGTCGCACGTCGCTTCGCCGACCGGGGTGGGGGAGAGGACGCGCTTCTCGACGGAGACGTATTTGCGGTCCTTGAGCGTCTTGATCGTGCTGGCGTAGGTCGAAGGGCGGCCGACGCCGTTCTGCTCGAGCGCGCGGACGAGCGCGGCCTCGGTGTAGCGGGCCGGCGGCTTGGTTTCCTTGCGTTCGGGGACGACGCCGGCGAGCCGAAGTGCCTCGCCCTGCGCGAGCGGGGGCAGGGAGGAGGCCGCGTCGTCCGCGTCGTCCGCGCCCTCGTTTTCGGCTGCTGCGGCCGCCGCCGCGCCGCGCAGCGCGAGGAAGCCGGGGAACGAAACGCGGGAGGCGGTCGCGGTCAGTTCCGCGGACGCGGGAGAGCCGGCGGGCGCGCCGGCCGCGGCGCGGGCCGCGACGCGGACGGTCGTCGTGTCCAGCACGGCGGGCGCCATCTGCGAGGAGACGAACCGCTCCCAGACGAGCCGGTAGAGCCGGGCCTGGCCTTCGGCGTCGGTGCCGTCGAGCGCGGCGCGGACGGCGTCCGGCACGGCGGCCGGATCGGTCGGGCGGATGCACTCGTGGGCGCCGCCGGGGCCGGCCGGGGCGTCGGCGCCGCCCTTGCGGCGGGGCGCGTAGTTGTGCGGGTCGGCGAACGCGGGGCCGTGGTTGGCGGCGATCCACTCCGCCGCCGCCTGGCGCGCCTCGGGGGCGATCAGGGTCGAATCGGTTCGCATGTAGGTGATCAGCCCCGATTCGTAAAGGCGCTGCGCCAGGCCCATCGTCCGCTCCGGGCTGAAGTGCAGCGCGTTGGAGGCGGCCTGCTGCAGGGACGACGTGGTGAACGGCGCGCCCGGATGCTTTTTCACGGGCCGCGTTTCGGCCTCGGCCACGGCGTAGGACGCGCCGGCGAGGAACGTCTCCACGCGGGCCGCGGCCGCTTCGTCCTTCACCTCGGCCTTCGCGCCGTCGAGCTTGCGCAGGCGGACCGGAAACGCGGCCGCGCCCGGTTCCTCCTTGGCCAGGTTCGCCGAAAACTCCCAGTAGGTCTCCGGCGCGAACGCGCGGACTTCCTTCTCGCGGTCGCACACCAGGCGCAGCGCCACGGACTGCACGCGCCCGGCGGCGCTCGCCCCGCGGACCGCACGCGCCACGCGCGGCGACAGGCGCCAGCCGATGTAGCGGTCGATGCAGCGGCGCGCCTGCTGGGAGTCCACGCGCGGCATGTCGATGTCGTGCGGGCTCTCGAACGCGGCCGTCACGGCACGGGGCGTGATTTCGTGGTATTCGACGCGCGTGAACGGCTTGGCCGCCCCGCCGAGCCGGCTGGAAATCTCTTCCTTGAGGTGCCAGGCGATCGCTTCGCCTTCGCGGTCCGGGTCGCTTGCGAGGACGATTTCGTCCGCCTTCTTCGCTTCGCGCACCAGGTCCTGCACCACGCGTTCCTTCTTCTCCGGAACCACGTAGTCCGGCTCGAAGCGGATGCCGCCGCCGGGCAGGGGCGTGCGCTTGATGCCTTCCTTGTCCTCGGGCAGGTCGCGGATGTGGCCGATCGAGGCCATGACCTTGTAGCCGGAGCCGAGGATTTTCCCGACGGTGTGCGCCTTTGCGGGCGATTCGACGATGACGAGTTTGCTCATGCTGTTTCCTTTCGTGGCGCGCCGCGGGGCGGCCGTCGCCGGGCGGCGCGCTTACGGGCGCAATCTCTAGCACAGCGGGCGGGGCGATTGCAAGCGCATTTTTTTGGTCGCGCGCGCACGCGAGAGCGCAGTTCCGCGCGGCCGCGCGAGGACCGCGTAATCGGTCAGGAATCGGTGGGTGCGCATGGGGCGGGGCGGGCGCACGGTCTCATGCGCCGCACTTGGAGGCGTAGCCGAAAATGCCGGGCCGGCGCGTTCGGGGCGCCCGCGCGGCGGCCTCGCGGCGCTCGTCGGCG
>JAFTHC010000117.1 GCA_017457625.1 Kiritimatiellia bacterium | reverse complement strand
CCGCCGCCGTTCCATTCGGACCATTCGACGATTTTCACGTCGTGCCAGCCCGTCGAGGCCGGAGTGCAGGACTGGACGACGAGCCCGTAGGGCGCGTTGTAGTTCTGGCAGTCCTTCGCGACGAGGATTTCCTCGCCGTCGACATAGAGGTATTCGCCCGGGTAGAACAGCCCCGCGAACTGGTAGGCCACACCGCCCTCCATCCACATCTGGCCCTCGTAGACGAAAGCCCGCTGGTTCGCCCACGAATAGGTGGCGCCGTCGACCTCGTTCTCGAACGTCTCGGACATGTGCGCGTAGGAGGCGATCGGACCTCGGGCCAGCGACGCGGCGTATCCGCCCGAGGCGATCGTCTCGCCGGCGGGCGTGAGCGCTCCGTTGCCGGACTTGTAGCCTTGCAGCAACCCAGGCTCGTAGTAGCCCTCGCCCCAGGCGAGCGTCGCGACGGCCTTCGTCCTGAACGAGCCGGACACGGTCGTCTGTCCGGTGGCGCTGTTGACGATCGTGATCTCGTAGTAGTAGGTCGTGTCCTGCGCGAGGCCCGTGATGGTCGCCGAAACGGTCCCGGGCTGCGTGAAGCGGGCGATGGCGACGCTGCCCATCGAGCACGCGGTCGTCGTTCCGTAGCGGACGGTGCCGTTCGCCCAGGCGGCGTTGTTTCCGAGCATCGTGACGGGGACGGAGACCGAGGCACTCGTGTAGGACGTCGTCGCGGACGGCTCCCCGAGCACGGGGTCGTTCGGCTGGAGCGTCGTGAAGGTCGTCGTGGGCTGGACGCTCTTGTTGCCGTTGTTCTTCACGGTCGCCCGGACGTAGTACTTCGTGTTCGACTGGAGTCCGGAGAGCGACGCGGTCGCGGTGCCGGCGGCAGTGAGCGTCGCGGGCGAGACGGTCGCGGTCGAGCCGTAGCTTGTCGAGGTGCCGTATTCGAGCGTGACCGTCGCGGACGTGGCGGCGGCGCCGAGGCTCGTCACGGAGACGGCGAGCGTCGCGCCGCGCGACATCGTCTCGGTCGCCGTCACGGTCGCGGCGGGGTCGCCGACGGGCATCGTGGTCGCCGTGGCGGGGTCGGTGGCGAAGGTCTTCGTCCCGGATACGATGCGGAGCCGGACGTAGTAGGTCGTGTTCGGCTGGAGCCCGGAGATCGTCGCGGACTGGTTGCTCTTGGTGGCGTTGAACGTGCCGACGGTGAGCGAGGAGCCGAAGGCCGACGTCGTGCCGTAGTCGAGGTAGACCGTCGCGGACGAGTTGCCGGTGCCGAGGCTCGTCATCGACCACGCGACGGGGATCGAGACGCGGGCGGGCGTCCCGAGCGAGAACGAGCCGGCGGGCGCCAACGGGTCGGTCACCTTCACCGTGATCGTCTCGCTTTCCGCCGACTTGCCGTTGGAGCCCGTGGCGACGGCGCGGACGTAGTAGGTCGCGCCGGCGCCGAGGCCGGCCAGCGAGAACGAGCGCGCACCGGTCGCCGTCACGCCCGTCGCGGTGGCGGATGCGGCGATCGCGTCGAAGTCGGAGGAGGTGGAGGCCTGGACGACGATGCCGACGGAGGAGGACCCGTCGCCGAGGGAGGAGAGCGTCACGGAGACCGGAACGGGGCTGCCGCTGGAGCCGTCGGCGGAAATGGCCGAGAGGACCGGCGCCGTGTAGGCGCGCGTCGCGAACGTGGCGACGGGCGTCGTGACGGAGCGGCCGGAGGGACTGGCCGTCAGGACCGCCCGGACGTAGTAGGTCGTTCCGTCGGAAAGCCCGGACAGGGTCGTCGACTTCGTGCCGGCGCTCGTCCGCGTCCCGAGGTCGACGGTCTGCTTCGTCCCGAACGACGACGAGGTCGAATACTCGAGAACGATCCCGACCGACGTCGAATCGTCGCCCATGGACGTGACGTTCACGGTGGCCGTGTTAGACGTGAATGTCGGGGTCCCGACCGAAACGACCCCCTCCGGCAGCGAGGCGTCCGGCGCCCAGACCAGGTCCTTGATCCAGCCGCAGTCTGAACCGCTGTTCATGGACATGTCCTTGCGGTAGGTCCAGGAAACGGTCTGGCTGCCCTCCGGAACCTCGAGCGTGACGAGCGCCCAGTCGAGTCCGGTCCCGCCGATCGTCGCGGTCGCCGATGAATCCCACGAGGCCTCGTAGGAGAGGTAGTCCCAGTTTCCGCCTTCGGAATCCGCCTTCCAGCGGAACGAGAAGGTCCCCGGCCCGGTCATGGTGGCCGAAAGCGTCGTGATCTGGTTGCCGGAGATCGGCCCCGAGCGGGCGGCGGTTTCACCGGAGTCCCAGACCCAGTCCAGATCGCCGGACATGGACCACGATACGCCCCGGACGCCAAGGACCTCCGGAATCGAATAGTAGGTCGCGGACGCGACGTAGCCGGGCGTTCCGTTCAGGAAGGCGACGGCCTTGACGGTGGTCGTGCCCGTGATCGTGATCGGCCCCGAGTAGAGAGGGCTCGAGGCGGTCGGCGCGGATCCGTCGAGCGTGTAGCGGACGGTCGCCGACGGAGAGCCCGCGGTGACCGTGACGGAAAGGGAACCATCGAAGAGAGTGCCATTGGCATGGCTGAGAAACACCTCGTCCTCGACCGGATACACCTGGGTCTTCCATTTGACGGCGTACGGATAGGTCTGGAGAAGGACGCGGCGGTTGTCGTTGGAGGCGGCCGTGCCCGCCGGCGATCCGCCGAAGGTCAGAAGGGGGGACGAGAAGCAGGCGGTCGGCGTGTAGAAGTCGCCGTTGAGGGTGTTGTAGGCCATGATCGTGTGGTAGCGAGTCCCGTTGGCCGCCGTAAAATGGTAGCCGGACGAATACGGCGCGGAAGCGATCTGCGGTCCGGGGCTCGAGGCGCCGGAGGCGTTGCTGTGGCCGGCGCCCATGTTGTG
>JAFTHC010000116.1 GCA_017457625.1 Kiritimatiellia bacterium | reverse complement strand
TTTTCTTCTCGTCGTTCGTCATGTTCATGGCCTCTACAATTTTCGGTAACGCCAATTGTGGCGCAACCTAAAAGTTCCCCGTCGCGATTTGGGTAACAGGAATTATGGCGCAACGCGGAGGCGCTTTTTCCGCGTGACTTGCCGGGCGGGGTCTGCTAGACTCGGCGGCGCTGAGGGGGAAAACGCCATGTGCAAGCTCGACGAGATCCTCGCGCGCCGCAACGAAGTGAACGCGCTCGCCCGGAAGAACCGGGCGGGCCGGATGTTCGTCTTCGGCTCCTGCGCCCGAAAGGAGGAAACGCCGGAAAGCGACATCGACTTCCTCGCGGAATTCGAGCCGACGGCTTCGCTCATGAACCGCGCCGCGCTCGTGGTCGAGCTGGAAGACCTGTTCGGCTGCGGGATCGACGTGGTTCCGGCCAAGTCCCTTTCCTCCAATCCGGCATTCGCTGCGAACGTGCGAAAGGATCTGGTGGCCGTATGACGTCCGACCTCGACCGAATCCAACACGTCTTGGACGCCATCGCGAGGATCAAGCGTTTCACGGCCGGCATGAACCGGGACTCGTTCGTGTCGGATCCGACCACAGCGGACGCCGTCGCCTACAACATCATGATCGTCGGCGAAGCGACGCGTTGCATCTCGGATGCGTTCAAGGAGGCCCATCCCGACGTGCCGTGGAAGCAGATTCGCGCCATGCGGAACATCCTCGTCCACGACTATGTCCGCACGGACGTCGACCAACTCTGGCTCGTCGTCGAAAACGATCTTGACGATCTGACCGCGAAAATGACCGCGGCAAAAGATTCCTCTTCACCCACGCCTTGAGCATCGCGCATTCCGCATTGCGCATTGAGGACCCAACCGCCACCCAGCACCCTTTGACAACAAACGAACCAGCTTGCTAACTGCAAGCGTCGCCATTCCGAATCCGTGGAAAGATCTCGCTGACGACACAAGCAGGAACGCGCCCCGCGCGTCTTCCTCCACGTGTTTCAGCGAAGGCCTTTTCCACGGAGCCTGGAATGGGACACCGGAGGAAGGCGCTTTCTTTTTGCCTTGGCGTTGGAATCCGGAATCCAAACGAAACACCAAGGCAAGAGAAAGGAACAAAGCGTCCGATGAAAAATCACACCATGCTGTTGGCAATCGCCATTGTCACCATCCTTCTTTCCGGTTGCGGAAACAAGCCACCCGTGGGAGCGGAAGTTCGCTATGGGCTTCTGTCCGATTCCGTTTTGCAACTTTATAACTCCTCCCACGAACGAATGAACATTCAAGTTACCTTTACGGCCAAGGATGGCGTTGACAGAGTTCGTCGATCTTTTCAGATTGCACCATTGTCCAGAATTGAGATTGGTGCACTTGAATGCCCGTGGAACTTTGAAGCAGGCGAAACCGCTGTTATCCATGTTGATGGATACGGGCAAGACTTACATGTCAAACTTTCCCAAGATGGCAAATCATTCGAGACTTGGTATAGATGAGTGCAAAATCCTAAACTGAGCGCCACCGCACTCATCGCGTGAACATTAACTCCACGGACTCTGCGTGAGTTTCAACGGGAGGAGGCTCCGCCTCCCCCGAATCCCTGACGCATCTGGCGAGTCCAGGTTCCGCGTTCTCCGCGAACTCCGCGTGAGAATCGACCCTGTGCCCTCCGCGTGTAAAGCGCCCGGGGCCCGGCTTTCTGGAAATGTAAGTAATTCCGGGTCGGGCGCGGGAAAACACGCGGATTCCCCGCGTGGAACGGCGGTTGCTACCCGTGAGGTCCGGGGCGCCCGAGCGGGGCGAAGCCTCCGCTCGGGCGTTGTTGCTCCGCTTCGATTCAGCTCCCCCGCCTCACAATGAATGATGTCTGATTTTATGACATTTTCACAAAGTTAGATAAAATTTGATGTTTGATATTTGTCTAATTTTGTGCAACTGCACGTTTTTCGCTTGACAGTTTCGCGTGAATCCATTAGATTCCGGCCTTGTTGCGGGCACGATGACGCGCCCGGAAGACGCGGAGGTGATTCATGTTCGTCGGAAGATCGGACCAACTCGGACTCCTGGATGCGCTATGGCGCAGACCGAAGGCGTCGCTCGTGACGTGCCGCGGGCGGCGCAGAATCGGGAAGAGCACGCTCGTCGAGGAGTTTGCGCGGCGCTCAAAGGCGCGGCTGCTGCAGTTCGAGGGGCTCGCTCCGCGCAAGGGGATGACGAACGGGGACCAGCTCTCTGAATTCGCGTCGCAGCTTGCCTTGCAGACACGGGAGCCGGAGTTCCGGTTCCACGGCTGGACCGAGGCATTTTCCGTTCTGGCGGAAAAGATTCCGGCAACGGGGCGGGTCGTCCTTCTGCTGGACGAGATTTCATGGATGGGGAAATACGATCCGGACTTTCCCGGGCGGCTGAAGATCGCGTGGGACCGTTTCTTCCACAGGCGGAAGGACCTCGTCGTCGTCCTGTGCGGTTCCGTTTCGGCGTGGATCGCGGAGAACATCCTGGAGAATACGGCGTTCGTCGGGCGCGACTCGCTGGACATCGTGCTGCCCGAACTCACACTCGCCCAATGCCGCGCATTCTGGGGGCGCCGGGACGCAAGGGTTCCTGCGCGGGAGAAGTTCGACGTTCTCTCCGTGACGGGGGGCGTGCCAAAGTTTCTCGAGGACGTCGATCCATCCCTTTCGGCGGAGGAAAACGTCCAGCGGCTGTGCTTTCTCCCGGAGGGGCCGCTGTTCCGGGAATTCGATGCGGCCTTCGCCGACGTCTTCGGTCCGAAGGCGGCCGGCAAGAAGGAACTCCTGCGCGCGGTATCGGGAGGAAGTCTCACGGCCTCGGAAATCGCCAGGAAGACGGGAGCGGCGGCAAATGGCGCGCTTACGCGGATCTTGAACGAGCTCGTTCTGGCCGGCTTTCTGGCCGCCGACGCCGGGATCAATCCCGAAACGGGCCGTCCGTCCGGGCGGACGCTCTATCGGCTGCGCGACAACTACACGCGGTTCTACCTGAAATACATCGAACCAAACGCCGAGTCCGTCAAGGCCGGCTCCTTCCGGTTCGTCTCCCTCGGCCAGCTTCCCGGCTGGGGCGCCATTCTCGGGCTCCAGTTCGAGAACCTCGTGCTGGCCAACCTTCCCCAACTTCTGCCATTGCTCGGATTCGACAGGACGCTCCTCCTGTCCGCCGCTCCGTGGCGCAATGCGCGGACGGCCCGCGGTCGCGGATGTCAGGTCGATCTGCTGATTCAGGCGCCTCGGTCGACATGCGTCGTGGAGATCAAGCGAAAGGCCGAAATCGGCGAGGAGGTCGCGGACGAAGTGCAGGCGAAGGTGGAGGCACTCGGAACGCCTCGCGGAACAACCGTCCGCACGGCGCTGGTCTACGAGGGGAGTATCTCTCCGCGCGTCGAAGCGGACGGCTATTTCGATTTTCTGATTCCGGCCGAACGGCTCTTCGACGCCTAACCGGCGATTGGACGATGGATTGCCCCGCCACGGCGCGGGTGCCCGCACCCTTCCGGGTTTTGTTGCGGAACCGGGTGCAGGCGACAGTTTCTGTAAAGACACCAGCGTAATCGGGGCGATTGCCCCTGCGGATTCGCGGTGGCACGGCGGTTGCTATCTCGCAAGTCCGACGGGGCCGTGCGCCTCGCGCCGGCCCCGTCGGGCGTTGTTGCTCCGAAACAACCCTTCAACCTTTCAACCCTTCAACCTTTCAACCACCCAACCACCCAACCGTTCATGACTCCCGAACTCGTTCAACACAACCTCGACGTCGTCTGGACGCTCGTCGCCGGCATCCTCGTCTTCACGATGCAGGCGGGCTTCGCCCTGGTGGAGACCGGCTTCACGCGCGCCAAGAACGCGGCGAACATCATGATGAAGAACCTGATGGACTTCGCCGCCGGTTCGCTCGCGTTCTACGTCCTCGGCGCCGCGCTGATGTTCGGCGCGTCGAGGCTCGGGGGCGCGCTCGGCTGGGGCGGCATCGGGATGCCCGGGCTCGCGGAGGGCGAGGGCTCCTGGAACTGGACCTTCCTCTTCTTCCAGACGATGTTCGCCGCGACGGCCGCGACGATCGTCTCGGGCGCCGTCGCCGAGCGCATCGAGTTCAAGAGCTACCTCGTCTACTCGATCCTCGTCTCCGCGGTCGTCTACCCCGTGAGCGGCCACTGGATGTGGGGCGGCCTCGCGGGCGAGGGCTCCGCAGGCTGGCTCGAGGGGCTCGGCTTCCACGACTTCGCCGGCTCCACGGTCGTGCACTCCGTCGGCGGCTGGATCGCCCTCGCCGGCGCGATCGCCCTCGGCCCGCGCATCGGCAAGTACCGACACGACGGCACCGCGAACCCGATTCCCGGCCACTCGCTCGTCCTCGGCACGCTCGGCGTGTTCCTGCTCTGGATCGGGTGGTTCGGCTTCAACCCCGGCAGCTACACCGCGGGCGTCGGCTCCATCGGCCGCGTCGCGATGACGACGAACCTCGCCGCCTGCGCCGGCACCGTCGCCGCGCTCGCGACCGCGTGGGCGATCATGGGCAAGCCCGACCTCACGATGGCGCTCAACGGCTCGCTCGCGGGCCTCGTCGCCATCACCGCGCCGTGCGACCTCGTGACCGCGAACGCCGCGATCGCGATCGGCCTCGTCGCGGGCGTCCTCGTCGTGCTCTCCGTCTTCGCGCTCGACAAGGCGCACGTCGACGACCCCGTCGGCGCCGTCTCCGTCCACTGCGTGAACGGCGTCTGGGGCACGCTCGCCGTCGGCCTCTTCGCCGCGCCCGTCGCGGCGGGCTACGGCAACGACGCCCCCGGCCTGCTCTACGGCGGCGGCTTCCGGCTCCTGGGCGTCCAGGCGCTCGGCGCGCTCTGCACCGCCGTCTGGGCCTTCGGAACCGGCTCCGCGATCTTCTTCGCCCTCAGGAAGGCGCGCATCCTCCGCGTCCCCGCCAAGACCGAGCTCAAGGGCCTCGACCTCGTCGAGCACGGCCAGGACGCCTACGCGTCGTTCCAATTCTTCTCGAACACCTGAGTCCTCCCGTGGCGGGGTGCGGCGACCGCCGCACCCCGCCACGGAGCGACGCGCGTGCCGCTACCGGTCGCGGCGCCAGGCGTCCTTGGCCTCGGGGACGAAGGAGCGGACTTCGGTGCCGGACGCACGGCGGTTCTCGAAGAACGTCCAGTCTTTTCCGAACGAGGAGTCCGGCAGGACGCTTTCCTCGCCGACGCTGACCATCGTGCCGTTCGGCGCGACGGGCGACTGCACGAGCCGCGACCAGTAGAAGCGCACGCGCCCGCCGTCCGGGCAGTCGACGAGATAGCTGCTGCGGCCGTCGTCGCCGTCGTCGAAGAGGCACCGGTCGACGATCGTCACCAGCGCGCGGCTCTTGAGCGCGTGCCCTTCGCGGGCGTGGTCGGAAAGGCAGTCCTCGAAGACGAGCTTCTTCGCGCGGCCGACGTAGGCGTTGTGGGACTGCCCGTCGCCCGCGCCGTTGTCGCGGAAGACGCACCGCCGGAACGTCAGCACGGCGTTCGTCACGACGCCGGAGAGGAAGCCGTTCTCGTTGTCCTCGAAGCGGCAGTCGGTCGCCTCGAACGCGCCGTCCGCCTCGTGGCGGATGCCGGCGCCGTTGCGGTCGGGGCACGCCGCGCCGCGCAGCGTCACGCCGCGCACGACGACGTTCGTCCCCTGCACGACCCAGAGACCCTTCCCTGCGGCGTCGTGGCCGTCCGCGTCGAGGACCGTCGCCTCCGCGCCCGCGCCGAAGATCGCGAGGTCGTTCTGGGGCCAGACGCAGACGTCGCCCGTCCACGTTCCGGGCGCGATGCGGACGGTGTCGCCGTCGCGCGCGGCTTTCGCCGCTTCCGACGGCTTCGCGAAGTCCCCGCCCGGCCCGACGCGCAGCTCGCGGCCGCGGCGCGGTCGCGCCGCGAGGGCCGGGTCGTCCGGCGGCCAGTATCGTTCGGGTTTGCCCAGCGCCGGCGGAAGGCGGATGTCCGGGCACATCCGCGTTTCCCGGCAAAGCCGCGGATAGTGGTGCATCATGAGGATGTCCGGGATCACCATCAGGCAGGTGTCCTGGATGCGCGCGCCGAGCGTCGTCGTGCCGTCGACGCGGACGCCGTCCTTCCAGCGCGCGCAGGGCAGGACGGGGCCGCCGTCGCAGAAATGGAATTCCTCCGCCGACGGGGAGTCCCACCAGCCGAGCGCGCACCGGCGGCCTCGCGAGTCGACGTAGTCGCATTCGTTCGTGCCGAGGACGGTCTGGCGAGCCGCGTAGTTCGTGACGACCGACCGGTGCCAGTCGCCGAAACTCCGGCCGCCGAGCGCGTAGCCCGAGAAACTCAGCGCGAGGGAGTCGCGCAGGGGCGAGGTCGTGCGGAACGGACGGTTCGTGGAGTCCCAGAAGTCCCACTCGAAGCGCACGTCCCGCAGGAACGCCTCGGAGGGATCCATCCCCGGCGCGCGCCGGCCGATCCTGAGCAAGTCGCACAGGTGGGGGACGGCACAGGACGCGGCGTCCGGCGTCCCGTCCGGGGCGCGGAGCGCGCCCGCTTCGAACGACCGGACGAGCGCCTCGGCCGCGCGTTCCACCGCGGCGGCCGTGTCCTCGGGGAACGGCTTCGAATCGAGGAGCGCCCACAGGGAGACGACGGTGAACCAGAAGTCGTCCGGACCTCCTTCCGGCCCCCAGAGGCCGGACGGGCGCTGGAGGTCAAGCAGGCGGCGTTTGGCTCGGACGAGCGCCGCGAACCCCCGCTCGTTCCACGTGCCGACGTTCCCCTCCAGCGCGAGGAGTCCGACGGGAAGCGTCCAGCCGCCCGGGTCGCCCGAGCGGAAGGCGCCGTTCTCGTCCACGTCGGACGCGAGGAAGCGGACGCCCTTTTCCCGGGACTCCTTGCCTTCGAAGTCCGGGAAGCCGTCGTTCAAGGAACTGTAGTAGGCGAGCAGCGCCAGCGCCGTCGCCGCCGCGGGGGTTCCGGGCCACGAACCGTCCTCGAGCTGAATCGACTTAAGCCAGCGTTTCGCGCGCAACTGGGCCTTGGACGGCGACTCCTCGGGCATGCTGTATTTCCGAAGAGCCTTGCCGCGCTCGCCGGGCGTGCGGCTCGCCATGACGCCCCGCATCATGATCGGCGACTTCAGGGCGGCGGGGACGTTCGTCGCGGCCGCGGGCGGCGGCGCGTTCGTGGCGGGGTCTTCCGCCCGCGCCGGCGCCGCGGCGAGGGCGAGGAGGGGGAGGAGGAGGGCGGGGCGTTTCATTGAGGGTGAAGCGGGGTTCGTATTCTCCGCAAAACCGGCTCGTCCGTCAATGTCCTCAGGACGGGACGGACGGCAAGGCCACGCTGCGGTGAGCGCCCTTTTGCCGGTGCGGTCTTTACCGCGAAACGGGCGCCTCAGATTTCAATCACACCGTGGGTAAAAATTTGCAACAATCATCTGAAAAATAAAAAGTTAGCGAAATTTACGCACGGTGGAATCGACGATTCGCTTAGCGCGGAAGATGACTGGTGGGGCGCCGGGACGGGCGGGAGCCGGGATGGGCAGAACGGGCGGAATCTGCCAAGTCGGTTCCGCTCGTCCCGGGCGTCGCTCCGCGCCAGACTACGCGACTGGCTTTACATTTCTTGTCAACGGACGGGCGACGGGAACGCCGCAATGCGTAATGCGCACAGCACAATGCGCAAGGAATGGAGCGGATTTCAAGGGGTGGCACGACGGTTGCTTCATCGGAACCGGGGGCGGCGGCCCCCGGTTCCGGAACACAACACATGGCAAAATATGTCTTCATCACCGGCGGCGTCGTGAGCTCCCTCGGCAAAGGGGTGACGAGCGCGTCGCTCGCGCTGCTCCTGAAGAGCCGCGGCTACCGCGTCTTCATGCAGAAGCTCGACCCCTACCTCAACGTCGATCCCGGCACGATGTCGCCCTACCAGCACGGCGAGGTGTTCGTGACGGACGACGGCGCGGAGACGGACCTCGACCTCGGCCACTACGAGCGCTTCGCCGGCGTCACCTGCACGAAGGCGAGCAACTTCACCTCCGGCCGCATCTACTCGGCCGTCCTCGCCCGCGAGCGCGCCGGCGGCTACCTCGGCGGGACGGTCCAGGTCGTGCCGCACGTCACGGACGAGATCAAGGCCGCGATCCGCTCGGCCGGCGAGGCGCACGGCGACGAGCCCGCGCCGGACATCGTCCTGTGCGAGATCGGCGGCGTCTCGGGCGACATCGAGAGCCTGCCGTTCCTCGAGGCCGCGCGCCAGTTCCGCTTCGAGGCCGGCGCCGAGAACACCTGCTTCGTCCACCTCACGCTCGTGCCCTACCTCAGGGCCGCCGGCGAGCTCAAGACCAAGCCCTCGCAGCACTCGGTCGGACAGCTCCGCGCGATCGGCATCATCCCCGACATCCTCGTCTGCCGCACCGAGCGCGCGATCCCGCCCGAGTACCTCGACAAGCTCGCGCTCTTCTGCAACGTGCGGCGCGAGTGCGTGATCGAGGAGAAGGACGTGGAGGAGTCTGTCTACGCCGTTCCGCGCGAGCTGCGCGAGCAGGGGCTCGACGAGCAGGTCCTGCACCAGCTCCGGCTCGACATCTGGCCCATCCGCCACACCGTCTGGGACACGCTCGTGCGCAAGGCCACGCAGCCGAAGCGCGCCTGCCGCATCGCCCTCGTCGGCAAGTACGTCGCCGTGCGCGACGCCTACAAGTCCGTCCACGAGGCCCTCCAGCACGCCGGGATGGCCCGCGACGCCCGCGTCGAGGTCGTCCCGATCGAGGCGGAGACGCTGGAAGGACGCGGCCGTGCGGCGTCCGCCGCGCGCCGCGCGCTCGGCTCCTTCGACGGCGTCCTCGTCCCGGGCGGCTTCGGCTCGCGCGGCGTGGAGGGCAAGATTGAGGCGATCCGCTTCGCCCGCGAGAACGGCGTGCCGCTCCTCGGCATCTGCCTCGGGATGCAGTGCGCCGTGATCGAGTTCGCGCGCCACGTGGCGGGGTGGGAGGACGCGAACTCGACCGAGTTCGACCCCGCCACGAAGCATCCCGTGATCGACCTGATGGAATCGCAGCGCGGCGTCACGCAGAAGGGCGGCACGATGCGCCTCGGCGCCTATCCGTGCCTGCTTTCCGCCGGCTCGCGCGCCGCGCGCGCCTACGGAAAACAGGCACAATGCAGAATGCTGAATGCAGAATGCAGAATGGCCGGCAAATCCTCCGGCAAGGCATTCAGCATTCAGCATTCAGAATTATGCATTTCCGAGCGGCACCGCCACCGCTACGAGCTGGCGATGGACTCCGAGGCGCGCAGGGCGCTGGAGGCGGCGGGGCTGCGCGTGAGCGGCGTCTCGCCCGACGGCTCCCTCGCGGAGATCGTCGAGCTTCCGGGCCACCCCTACTTCATCGCGTGCCAGTTCCACCCGGAGTTCAAGTCCCGCCCGACCGCCCCGCACCCGCTCTTCCTCGGCCTTGTGACGGCCGCGCTCGCCCGCGCCCCTCGCACGCCCCGCCGCTCCGCGTCGGGGCGGCGACGGTCGTAGCTCGCTTCGCTCGGCGCCGTACTGCTTCGCATCCTTCGGGCGGAACGCCGCCGGAGGCGGCTTCAAACCTGGAATCTTTCCATCCCGAGAACTTTCGAACCAAGAACCGAATGTCCGACGAAATCAAGCACGAATGCGCGGTGGCGCTGCTGCGGCTCCTCGACGGGGACGGGGAGCCGTCCCGCGGCGGTCCCCTTGCGGGGGCGTCGGATCCCGGCGGGACGATCCTTTCGCTCCTGCTGGAGAAGCAGCACAATCGCGGGCAGGACGGCGCCGGCGCGGCGATCCTTTCGCTCTCGCCCGAGCCCGGACGGCCGGCCTGGTGGATCCGCAGGTCCGCCTCCGCCACCGCCCTCGCGGACCTGCTCGGCGCGATCGGGCGTCGTCCCGCCGCCCCCGGCGAATCGCTCTTCCTCGGCCACCTGCGCTACGCGACCTACGGCCGCGGCGACGAATCCTTCTGCCATCCGTTCGTCCACGCGGAGCCGCGCCTCGACCGAACGCTCTTCCTCGCCGGCAACTTCAACCTCACGAACACGCGCGAACTCTTCGAGGCGTTCCGGAAGGCGGGAAACCATCCCGCGAGTTCGGCAGACGGATATCTTCTCTGCGAGCTCCTCGCTCTCGGCCTCGCGAAGCCCGGCGCCTGCGCATCCGCGCGGGCTGCCGGGCTTGCATCGGCCGTATGTCGCGGCTTCGCCGCTCCGGAAGATCCGGAGGAGAAATCTCTGCGTTCTCTGCGCTCTCTGCGTGAGGAAACAACGACGAGAGACGTGAGACGTGAGACGAACCCGGCTCTGCGCTCTCTGCGTGAGAAAACAACGACGCGAGACGCGAGACGTGAGACGAGCCCGGCTCTGCGCTCTCTGCGTGAGAAAACAACGACGCGAGACGCGAGATGTGAGACGAACCCGGCTCTACGTTCTCTGCGTGAGACTGAACCGCCCATCCTCCGCGCCCTCCGCGTGGTGCTTCCCAAGCTCGACGGCGCGTTCACGCTGTGTGGGATGACGGGCGACGGCTGGGCGTTTGCGGTGCGCGACGCGCACGGCATCCGCCCCGGCTGGTATTGGGCGCCCCCTCCTCAAATCTCCGCACCGTATGCTTGTCTTGGTTCCGCCGGGCTTCGTCCTCGCCTTTCGCCGCAGGACACTGCGGCTCAAGACTCCTCCTTGCCCGACGAAACCAATTCGTCGCATCCGGCACGAATCTTCTCGGACGGGGCGCCCGCCTCTCCGCGTGCGGTGGCGGTCGCCTCCGAGCGGCCCGCGATCCAGGCGGCGCTGGACTGTCCGACGGACGCCGTCCGCGAGCTGCCGCCCGGCGTGGCGCTGCTGGTGTCCCCCTCGGGCGAGGTTCGCTTCGAGCGCGTGATCGAGCCGGCCGAGCCCCGTCCCTGCGTGTTCGAGCGCATCTACTTCTCCCGCGCCAACGACGCCGACATCCACAGCGAGCGCAAGGCGCTGGGGGCGGCGCTCGCGGCGCCGCTGCTGCGCGCCGTCGGGAACGACCTCGAAAACACGTTCTTCTCCTACATCCCCAACTCCGCGCAGGTCGCCTTCCACGGGCTGCTGGCGGCGCTCTGGACCGAGGGGCTCGCCGAGGGGCGGCCCGTACGGTTCGGGCAGGTCGCCGTGAAGGACGCCAAGTTCCGCACTTTCATCGCGGACGCCGCCGCGCGCCGCGAGATCGGCAAGCACGTCTACGATGTCACCTACGGCCTCGTGCGTCCCGGCGTGGATACGCTGGTCGTGCTCGACGACTCGATCGTGCGCGGCACGACGATGCGCGACGCCATCCTCCCGATGCTCGACCGGCTGGGGCCGAAACGCATCGTCATCGCCTCGTCCGCCCCGCCGATCCGCTACCCGGACTGCTACGGCATCGACATGTCCACGCTGGGCGAGCTCGTCGCCTTCCGCGCGCTCGTAAACCTGCTCGGCGACGAGGCGGAGGCGGCGCTGCACGCGGCGATGGAGGAGATGTCTCACGCGGAGTCTGAATCTCACGCAGAGAGCGCAGAGAACGCAGAGTTTTTGCCTCACGCAGGGGACGCAGAGAACGCAGAGACTTCTTCATTTGCCGCAAAGCGGCACCCGTCATTTGCGCCGCATGCGCACCCGTCATTTGTCGCGGAGCGACACTCTTCATTTGCGCCGCAGGCGCACCCGTCATTCGTCAATCCGCTCGCCGCCCTCTACGCCCGCTTCACCGACGCGGAGCACGCCGCCGAGATCGCGCGGCTCCTCACGCCGCCCAGGATGCACGCGGAGGTCTCGGTCGTCTACCAGACCGTCGCCGCGCTTCGCGCGGTAGTCGCAAGTCCCAAGTCGCAAGTCGCAGGTCTCTCCTGCGCAGCCGGCGAAGGCGACCTGGGACCTGCGACCTGCGACCCCCGCGGCGGCATCGCCGCCGCGGGCGACTGGTACTTTACCGGCGACTACCCGACGCCGGGCGGCTACCGCGTCCTGCGCCGCTCGCTCGAGAACCACCTCGCCCGCCGCGAAGGGCGGTCCTACTAGCTCGCAAGTCCTGCGCAACGCATCGGCGCATCGCGCCGACGGCCGCGCAGGGCGTTGAAACTTCGCTTCGCTCCGGCTTTTCAGATTCTGTAAAACCATGCTCTCCGCTGGCGCGAATTGTGTCGCGGCGCAGTACCGAAACGCGGAAAAACGACGAACACACTGTCTGGCACGGACGATGCTTCCATTCATTGTATGAACTACGAGGAAAAATGGCGGGCGGAGCGCGAACGCGCGGGATTCCTCGCGCTGGCGGACGGCGCGGTGTTCCGCGGCGTCGCGTTCGGCGCGCGGGAGGACCGGCTCGGCGAGGCGGTCTTCAACACCGGGATGTCCGGCTACCAGGAGATCGCCACGGACCCCTCCTACGCCGGGCAGATCGTCGCGCTCACGACCGCCGAGGTCGGCAACTACGGGACGAACCCCGACGACGCCGAGTCGCGCGGGCTCTTCCTCTCCGGGCTCGTCGTGAACGAGCTCGCGGAGCCGTCCAACTTCCGCTCGACCCTCCCGCTCGACCGGCTCCTCGCCGACGCGGGCGTGCCGGGGCTGCGCGCCCTCGACACGCGGAGCCTCACGCTCCATCTCCGCGACCACGGTTCGCAGAAGGCCTATCTGCACGCGGGGCCCGAGCCGATGGATCCGGCGGAGGCCGTCCGCCGCGCCCGCGAATGGGAGGGCCTCGACGGACAGGACTACGCCGCGCGCGTCTCCTGCAAAGTCGCCTACGATTTTCCGCACGCGGAGTCCGCGGAGTTTTTGTCTCACGCAGAGAGCGCAGAGAACGCAGAGCATGGCTCGTCTCACGTCTCACGTCCCGCGTCTTTGTTTCCACACGCAGAGAACGCGGAGTCGACATCTCACGCAGAGAGCGCAGAGAACGCGGAGCTTGGATCTCACGCAGATGGCGCGGAGTTTGAATCTCACGCAGAGAGCGCAAAGAACGCGGAGACTTCTTCATTTGCCGCGAAGCGGTACCCGTCATTTGCGCCGCAGGCGCACCCGTCATTTGCCGCGAAGCGGCACCCGTCATTTGCGCCGCAGGCGCACCCGTCATTTGCCGCGAAGCGGCACCCGTCATTTGCGCCGCAGGCGCACCCGTCATTCGACGAGCGGCGCGGCGGAACCGCCGCGCCGCTCGTCGCGGTCTACGACTTCGGCGTAAAGCTCAACATCCTGCGGTCGCTCGCGTCGTTCGCGCGGGTGCGGGTCGTGCCGGCGAAGACGCCCGCGGAGGAGGTCCTCGCGCTCAAGCCCGCCGGCGTCTTCCTCTCCAACGGCCCCGCCGACCCCGCCGCGCTGCCCTACGCGATCGAGAACATCCGGAAACTGTTGGGCATCGTCGCTTGCCGGCCGCTGCCGGAGGCCGACGGTCCGCGCGCCGATGCGATGTGCGCTTCGCGGCCGCCGTCGGCGGCCGGCGAAGCGCCGAACATCCCGATTATGGGCATCTGCCTCGGCCACCAGCTGCTCGCGCTCGCCTGCGGCGCGAAGACGGGACGGCTCGCGTTCGGGCACCACGGGTGCAACCATCCGGTGAAGGAGCTGGCGACGGGCCGGGTGCAGATCACCTCGCAGAACCACAACTTCGCGGTCCTCGCGGACACGCTCCCGCCGGAGCTCGAGGTCACGCACGTGAACCTCAACGACGGCACCATCGAGGGCCTCCGCCACAAGACCCTCCCGGACTTCTCCGTCCAGTACCACCCCGAGGCCTGCCCCGGCCCGCACGACGCCGCCCCGCTCTTCGACCGATTTCGCGTCCTCCTCGCGTCG
>JAFTHC010000115.1 GCA_017457625.1 Kiritimatiellia bacterium | reverse complement strand
CGCCGACGAGCGCCGCGAGGCCGCCGCGCGGGCGCCCCGAACGCGCCGGCCCGGCATTTTCGGCTACGCCTCCAAGTGCGGCGCATGAGACCGTGCGCCCGCCCCGCCCCATGCGCACCCACCGATTCCTGACCGATTACGGGCAACGGGCCTTTGCGCGTGACTTGCGCGGCGCTGTTGTGGTAGCATTCGCGGCATGACGCAGCCCGGGGGAAACGAACGGACCTTCGCCGTGCCGCCGGGCGACCCGCCCGAGGCCCGGCTCGACGCGTGGCTCGCCGCGCAAAGCGGCCTGGCGCGCGCCTCGGTGCAGCGCCTGCTCGCCGCCGGCGCCGTTTCGCTCGCGGGTTCGCCCGCGCCGCTCGGCCGCGCGGACGCCAAGCGCCGCCCCGCGCCCGGCCAATCCTACGTCCTCCGCGAGACGCCGCCGGAAGAAACGGACCTCGCGGCGCAGGACATCCCGCTTTCGGTCGTCTTCGAGGACGACGCCCTGCTCGTCGTGGACAAGCCCGCGGGACTCGTCGTGCACCCCGCCGCGGGGCATCCGGACGGCACGCTCGTGAACGCGCTGCTGGCGCACTGCCCCGGCGTCCTCTCGGTCGGCGGAGAGCGCCGCCCGGGGATCGTCCACCGGCTCGACAAGGACACGACGGGCCTCCTGGCCGTGGCGAAGACGGACGCCGCGCTCGCCGCGCTGCAGGCCGCGTTCAAGTCCGGCGCGGTGCGCAAGACGTATCTGGCGGTCGCGAGCGGCGTGCCCGAACCGCCGCGCGGGACGCTCGACGGCGCGATCGGCCGCAATCCGGCGGACCGCAAGAAGATGGCGGTCGTGGCGCGCGGCGGCCGCGCGGCGCGCACGGACTACGAGGTGCTGGAGGATTTCGGCGCCGCGGCGTTGCTGCGCCTGCGCCTGCACACGGGGCGGACGCACCAGATCCGCGTCCACCTCGCCTCGATCGGGTGTCCCGTGGCGGGCGACGCGACCTACGGCTCGGCCGCGCGCGACCGCGCGGCGCTGCCCGGCGCCCGGCGCCCGGCGCGCCAGATGCTCCACGCCTGGCGCCTGGAGCTGCCGCACCCCGCCACGGGGCGGATCCTTTCCTTCGAAGCGCCGCCTCCGGCGGACTTCGCCACGCTTCTCGCCGCCCTGCGCGGCGTCCATCCCGCAACCACGGACAAAACCACATGAACCTGCTCGACAAAGTGGCGCTCGTCACCGGCGGCGCCAAGCGCCTCGGCCGCGAAATCTGCCTCGCCCTCGCCCGCGAAGGCTGCGACATCGTGATCCACTACCGCTCCTCGCGCGACGAGGCGGACGCCCTCGCCCGCGAAATCAAGGCGCTCGGCCGCCAGGTCTGGAGCGTGTGCGGCGACTTCTCCAACGCCTACGAGCCGGCCGTCACGATGAAGACGGCGTGGGACCTGGCGGGCTGGGTCGACATCCTCGTGAACAACGCCTCGAGCTATTCGCACGATTCGACCGAGGACGTCTCGATCGAGCGCCTGGAGGAACTCTGGCGCGTGAACGCGCTCGCCCCGATGCTCCTGGCGCGCGAGATGCAGCGCCTCGCTTCCGAGAGCAACATCCTGCCGGCCGACTACTGCGGGCGCGTCGTGAACATGCTCGACCGCACCGTCGCCAAGCCCGCCGCCGAATACGCGCCCTACTGGACGACCAAGAAGGCGCTGGAGGCGTTCACGAAGTCCTTCGCGCTGGAGGCCGCGCCGCGCTTCACCGTGAACGCGGTCGCGCCCGGTCCCGTGCTCCCGCCGGACGGCGACGGCCTCGCCGAGCCCGCCGGCCCGACGCCGCTGGCGATCCGCAGCACGCCCGGCGACGTGGCGGACGCCGTGGCCTACCTCGCGCGCGCCGTCACCGTGACCGGCCAGGTCCTCTACGTGGACGGCGGCCAGCACCTCCTCTGATTCCTCCCGCCCCGACCATCCGACCGTTTGACCATTTGACCATTTGACCGTTCGACCATGAAAATCGCCCCCCGTTCCAAATTCCTCCTCATCGGCGACAGCGTGACCGACATGGGCCGCGCGCAGCCCGTCGGCGAAGGCCTCTTCAACCCCCACGGCACGGGCTACCCGAACGTCGTGCAGGGTCTCCTCACGAGCGTCTACCCGGACTACCTGATCAACGTCGTCAACATGGGCGTTTCGGGCAACACCGTGCGCGACCTCAAGGCGCGCTGGCAGACGGACGTGATCGACAAGAAGCCGGACTGGGTTTCGGTGATGATCGGCGTGAACGACGTCTGGCGCCAGTTCGACGTGCCGCAGCTGCCGGACCGCGCCGTCGGGCCGGAGGAATACCGCGCCACGCTCGGCGAACTGGTGGACCGCACGCTCCCGCTCGTCAAGGGCCTGATCCTGGTGACGCCCGTCTACTGGGAGACCAACGCGGCGGACGCCATGGCCGCGCGCGTCCGCGAATACGCGCAGATCTGCCGCGAAACCGCCGCCGAGAAGGACGTGCTCTTCTGCGACGCGCAGTCCTACGCGGACCGCGTGCTGGCGCACTGCCACTCCAGCTACATCGCGTGGGACCGCGTCCACCCGAACATCCCGGGCGCGAACGTCCTTGCGCACGCGCTCCTGGACACGATCGGGTTCGACTGGAACCGCCCGGTCCCCGAGGCGTAGCGCGCCGCGCTATTCGACCCAGCGCAGAATGCGCCGCGCGTCGCGGTCCCAGACGCACTCCGCTCGCACGGCGACGTGCCCGCGGCGCGCGGTCGCTTCGATCCGGAACAGGTCCGAGCCGACGCGCAGGCGCGGCTTCAGCAGTTGCAGCGCCTCGATTTCGGCGGCCGTCGGGACGTCCCCTTCGCCGCGCAGCAGCTTGAGAGCCTCCGCCATGTCCGTCGTTTCGAAGACGTCGCCGCGCCCGCGCGCCATCTGCAGCCGCGCCCAGACGCCCTCCGCCCCCTCGCGCGAAGCGCCGGCGGCGAGCGCGAGCGCCACGACCGTCTCGCGCGGGGCCGTGTTTGCGCCGATCGCCGCGTCCGGGCGCACGGAGAGGAACGGCAACGCCCTGGCGAGCGCGGCGGGGTCCTCGACCGGCACGGCGAGCAGCTCCTCCTCCGCGGCGAAGACGCCGTTGGTGGCGGCGCCGGGGTCGGCCGCGGCGGTTTCTTCGAGTTCCCGGCGGCGCAGGAAGATCGAATGCGCCATGCCGCGCGCGACCGCCGCGTCCGCGCCGCCGGCCTCCGCGAGCAGTGCGGCCAAGGCGGCTTCGCCGGACGCCGGAAACGCGAGGCGCGCGCACTCGTCCCCGATCCGCACGAACGTGCCGTCGCCGCCGTGCGCGAGCGCCTCCTCGGCCTCCGTGGACGCGAGCGCCCACGCTTCTCCGAGGTGGTCCACGCCGTTGGTGTCCGCGCAAAGCGCCTCGGCGGCGCGGAAGACCGCTTCGCGCGCCCCGTCGCGCAGCGCGGCGCGCAGGAGCGCGTCCTCCGCCCGCCGCGCCCGCCCCGCGGCCAGCGCCGCGGCACCGAGCGAAAGCGTGAGCAGCACGCCGGCGGCGCACAGCACGAGCACGAGCGAAGCCCCCTCCCGGCCGCGCGCCGCGCGCGCGGCCGGTCCGTTCCGGTTGTCGGGCGAAGGCATGCGGGCGGTCCGTCGGATTTCAAGTGGTGGGCCTTGCTGGACTTGAACCAGCGACCATGGGATTATGAGTCCCGTGCTCTGACCGACTGAGCTAAAGGCCCGGAAAGGGAAATGCGGCTAGGAGTAGGCGTGCGCCGCGTCGGGGAAGGCGCGCGAGGCCACGTCGGCGCGGTAGGCGGAGATGGCGGCCACGGCGTCGTCCGCCAGGTGCGCGTAGGCCTTGGCGAACTTGGGCGCGGGGCCGTCGCCGAGGCCGAGCAGGTCCGCCAGGACCAGATACTGCGCGTCGCACGCCGCGCCGGCCCCGACGCCGATCGTGGGAACCTCCGAGCGCGCGGTGAGCGCGGCGGCCACGTCCGGCACGACGCCTTCCAGCACGACGGAAAAGGCGCCGGCGGCGACGACCGCGTCGAGGTCCGCTTCGAGCGCGGCGGCGTCTTCCGGCGTGCGGCCGCGGACGGCGTAGCCGGTCGACTTGACGGACTGCGGCTGCAGCCCGATGTGCGCCTGCACGGGGATGCCTTCGTCCACGAGCGCGCGGATCGTGGCGGCCTTGGGGACGCCGCCTTCGAGCTTCACCGCGTCGCAGCCCGCTTCGCGCAGGAAGCGGCCCGCGTTGCGGAGGGCGTCCGGGACCGTCGCGTAGGAGAGGAACGGCATGTCGCCCACGACGACCGCGTCCGGCGCGCCGCGCCGGACGGCCTCGGCGTGGTGGACCATCACGTCCATCGTGGCCGGAAGCGTGGTCGAGTGTCCGAGCGCGGTCGTGGCGAGCGAGTCGCCGACGAGGACGAGCGGCACGCCGGCGCGGTGCGCCATGCGCGCGGTGAGGTAGTCGTAGGCGGTGACGAGCCCGAGGGGTTCGCCGCCCTTGCAGGCGCGGAATTTGCGGACTGTCCACTTCATGGTCTGGCGCTCCGGTTGGGTGTTTCGCCGGCCGCCGGCCGGCAATGCCGGAAGTCTAGCACAACGCGTTCCGGCCCCGCAAGGCCGCTTGCGCGCGCGGGACGGTTTTGCTATTCTCACCCCGCAGACGCATGACAGACCTCAAGTCCCTCCTCAACCCCGAACAGTTCGAGGCCGCCACCGCACCGGACGGTCCGCTGCTCATCCTCGCCGCCGCCGGCACCGGCAAGACGCGGACGCTCGTCTACCGCGTCGTCCACCTGCTCGAGCGCGGCTACGGCGCGGACGAGATCCTGCTGCTCACCTTCACCAACCGCGCCGCCCGCGAGATGCTCGAGCGCGCGGACGCCGCCACGCGCGGCATGACGTCCGGCCTCTGGGGCGGCACGTTCCACCACGTCGCCAACCGCATGCTGCGCCGCTTCGGCCCGAGTCTCGGGTTCCCCTCCGACTTCCCGATCCTGGACGCGGACGACCAGCGCACCCTCATGGCCCGCTGCATCAAGGACCTCGGCCACCCGCCGCGCGAGTTCCCCAAGCGCGAGCTCATCCTCTCGCTCCTCTCCGGCGCCGTGAACCGCGGCCTCTCGCCGGCCGAGTGGCTCGAGCGCCGCGCCGGCTCCTACGACGCTTCGGCCGAGTCGCTCCTGCGCGTCATGGAGGAATACCGCGCCCGCAAGGCCGAGCTGCACGCGATGGATTTCGACGACCTGCTCGTCAACGCCCTGCGCCTCCTGCGCGAAAACGAAAACGCCCGCCGCGTCTACCAGGAGAAGTTCCGCCACGTGCTCGTGGACGAATACCAGGACACGAACGTGCTGCAGTCGCGCTTCGTCGACCTGCTGGCCGCCAAACACCGCAACCTCTCCGTCGTGGGCGACGACTTCCAGTGCATCTACTCGTGGCGGGGTTCGGACTACCGCAACATCATGGACTTCCCGGAGCGGCATCCCGGCACGCGCATCGTCAAGCTCGAGCGCAACTACCGCTCCCGCCCCGAAATCCTCGCCGTCGCCAACGCGAGCATCGCCCACAACGCCGACCAGTTCCCCAAGACGCTGCGCGCCACGCGCAAGGCCGGCCCCGGCCGCCCGGAGCACGTCGAGCTCAACGACGGCGCCTCGCTCGGGCGCGAGGTCGTGTCGCTCGTCCGCCGCGCGCTCGACGACGGCTACGCCCCCACCGACATCGCGGTGCTCTACCGCGCGCACTACAACGCCGTGGAGTCGCAGCTCGCGCTCGCCAAGGCGCGCATCCCCTACCGCATCGTCTCCGGAACCGGCTTCTACGAGCAGCAGCACGTCAAGGACGCGATCGCGCTGCTCCGCCTCGCGGAAATCCCGGCCGACGGCGTGAGCTTCGAGCGCGTCGTCCAGCTCCTGCCATCGGTCGGCGAAACGGTCGCGCGCCGCGTCTGGACGTCGCTCGGCAACCGGTTCGACGCCGCGGACCCCGACGCGCGCAAGGCGATCCTCGACGCGCTGCCCGGCCGCGCCAAGCGCGCGTGGGAGCCCGTCGGCGAGGCGCTCGCCGCCTACCGCCGCGGCGTCTTCCCGTCCAACGTCTCCGCGCTCTTTTCCTCGTTCCGCTCGTCGTTCTACGACGACAAGATGCGCCGCGAATTCGACAACCCCGAGGAGCGCGGCGACGATCTCAAGGAGCTCGCCGCCGACATCGCCTCGCACGACGGCGCGCGCGAATTCCTCCAGGACGTGGCGCTGCTCACGAACCTCGACCGCGGCCACGGCGCCGACGCGGCGGACCGCGAGAAGTGCGTGCTGCTCACCACCGTCCACCAGGCCAAGGGCCTGGAGTGGCCCGTCGTGATCGTCCCCTGGGTCTGCGAGGGCATCTTCCCCTCCGGCCGGTCGCTCGCCGAACAGGATGGCGACGGCGAGGAGCGCCGCCTCTTCTACGTCGCCGTCACGCGCGCCAAGGACCGCCTCCACCTGCTGCAGCCGCGCTGGCGCAAGACGCCCGACGGCGGCTTTTTCGAATGCCAGCCTTCGCGTTTCCTGCGCGAGCTGCCCGACGGGCTGCTCGACTTCCGGCCCGATTCGTCCTCGCCCGGCCGGTTCGAGCCGGGTTGGGGCGGCGGCTGGGGCGGCGGCGGCGGAGACGATCCGGTCTACCGCCCCGGCGGCGGCCGCCCGCGCGGCGGCCGCGGCGGTTGGGGCTGGAACGGCGGCGGCGGCGGGCGCCGCCTGCACGTGAACTTCAACTGGTAGCGGAAGGGGGGACGCGGCATGGACGCCTGCATCGTCAACGTCACGGGCGGGGAACTCCCGCCGGAGGAGATCGAAGCCTACAAGCGCCGCGCGCTCGACCTCTACGGCCGCATGCCGCGGCAGATCGACGTGCGCGTGGACGGCGACGAAGTGGACCTGCGCTACCACTTCACCTACCGGCCCGTCGTCTACCGCGGCATCCGCTCGACGCTCGAAGTCTTCGACGACGACCTCTACGACTGACCCCGCCGCGCGCGGCGGCTCGGCGGGGACGCCGCGCGCCTCCGGTGCGGAAAAACGGCGGGGCCGGCGGCGCGCTCGCGCCGCCGGCCCGGGTCGGCCGTTTTCGGGGAACGGCTACTTCTGGTCGAGCGCGGCGACGCCGGGCAGGACCTTGCCTTCGAGGTATTCGAGGGACGCGCCGCCGCCCGTGGAGATGTGCGACATCTTCGGGGCGAGGCCGGACTTCTTCACCGCGGAGACGGAGTCGCCGCCGCCGATGATCGAGGTGCCGCCGTTGGCCTTGACTTCCGCGACGGCCGCCGCGACGCCGAACGTGCCGGCCGCGAACTTCTCCATCTCGAAGCAGCCCATCGGGCCGTTCCAGACCACGGTCTTGGCGGTCTTCACGGCGTCCGCGAAGAGCTCGACCGACTTCGGGCCGATGTCGAGGCCCAT
>JAFTHC010000114.1 GCA_017457625.1 Kiritimatiellia bacterium | reverse complement strand
CGTTCCATTCGACCAGTGTTTTCGTGAAATGGCGTTTCATGTTGGTTCCTTCCGCGTGGCTGAACGGCGGCCAGTCTACCGGCATTTCGTAACAAAGTCAAACGGAAAAGCGATTTACCATGGGTATTTTGCGTTCTGAAAAGTGATTTACCAATGGTGTTTCGTGTTTCTGAAGGCGGATTACCTAGGGTCGCAGGACGTGCCAGAAGTCCTTTCCAATGCGCAATGCGGAATGCCCAATGCGCAATGGGATGGAAGGGGCGCAGAAAGTGCCGCACGCGGCGGACGCAACGCGCCCGTCGGTGCGGTCGACAAACGGCGAATGCCGCCCGCGGCAGAGCCGCGCGGCGGCATTCTCGCGGAATCAGCGCTGCGCCAGCGGGACGTAGGCCCGGTTGTGCAGGACGCACTTGTAGGCCGGGCGGATGATGCGCGAGTTGCCGTTGAGCTCTTCGATGCGGTGCGCGCACCAGCCGGGGACACGGCCGACGGCGAACAGCGGCGTGAAGAGGTCCTGCGGGATGCCGAGCATCTTGTAGACGAAGCCGGAGTAGAAGTCCACGTTCGGGCAGAGGCCCGTCTGCGAACCGGTCTTTTCGCGGAAGAGGCGGTCGCCCACCTTCGCGACGAGGTTGTGCAGCGCGAACTCCGGCTCGAACTCCGGGTTGGCCGCGACGAGCTCCGCGGCCTTCTCGCGCAGGAGTTCCGCGCGCGGGTCGGACACCTTGTAGACCGCGTGGCCGAGGCCGTAGATGAGACCGCGGCGGTCGCCGACCTTCTTCTCGAGGATCTTGCGCAGGTAGTCCGCGACCTTCCCTTCGTCGCGCCAGTCCTTCACGTGCGACTTGATCTGCTCCATCATCTTGCGCACCTGCAGGTTCGCGCCGCCGTGGCGGGGTCCCTTGAGCGAAAGGCACGCCGCGGCGATCGCGGAGTAGGTGTCCGTGTAGGTGGAGGAGACGACGTGCGTCGTGAACGTCGAGTTGTTGCCGCCGCCGTGCTCCGCGTGGATGACGAGGCACAGGTCCAGCAGTTCGGCCTCCAGGCGCGTGAACTTGCCGTGCGGGCGCAGCAGGTTCAGGATGTGCTCCGCCGTCGAGAGGCCGGGATCCGCGATGCGCATGTGCAGGCTCTTGCGCAGGTAGTAGTGCGCCTTGGCCTGGTAGCCGTAGACCGCGAACGTCGGAAAGCGAGAGATGAGCGTGAGCGACTGGCGGACGACGTTCTCGATCGCCGTCGAATCGGGCGTCGGGTCCTCGGTGTAGCTCGCCAGGACGCACCGCGCGAGCTTGTTCATCACGTCGGGCGAGGGCAGGCCGAGGATGGCCTCCTCCTTGAAGCCGTGCGGCAGCGGGCGCAGGCGGTCGAGCGTGTTGCGGAACTCGTCCAGCTCCGAGGCGGTCGGCAGTTTGCCGAAGAGCAGCAGGTAGACCGTCTCCTCGAAGCCGAAGCGGTGCTCGGACTGGAAGCCGTGGACGAGGTCCCGAAGCTCGACGCCGCGGAAGAACAGGCGCCCGGGGACGGGCTGGAGCTCCTGCTCGAACATCGTGTAGCCGACGACCGAGCCGACGGTCGTGAGACCGACGAGGACGCCCGAGCCGTCCGCGTTGCGCAGGCCGCGCTTCACGTTGAACGTGCGGTAGAGCTCCGGATCGATCACGGAGGAATCCGCGGCGAGCTTCGAATAGCGCCGCAACAGGTCCTTGTCGATGTTGTGCGCGACCGGTTCGGTCGCGTGGGGAAGCGTGTTCATGCGGCGGATTCTAGCACAGCGCGCCCGCGCGGCGCAACACGGTCACGCGCCCGGGCGGCGGAACGCAGGGGCGGCCAGTTCGCGGCGCCAGCCGCGGTTGAGGGGGTTGGCCGGGTCGTCCGGGCGCGCGAGCCACGCCGTCGCGTCGGCGCGCGTGGCGAGGAGGACGGGGTCGACATGCGCCGCTTCCGCGAGCGGGGCGAGCTTCTTGAGCAGCGCGCTCGCGCGGTCGCGCAGCGTCGGGTCGCGCTCCGGGGCGGGGGCGGCCGGCGGCAGGTCTGCGTCCGGCGTGCGGGCGCAGGCCTCGAGCGTGGCCGCGAATCCGCGCGCGAAAGCCGGCGGCAGTTCCTTGCGGGGGATCGCGTCCACGCGGAACGACGGCGCGGACGCGGCCTGCACGATCGCTTCGTCCGCCGCGACCCACTTGCGCGGCAGGTCGCGGTCGCGGGCGAGGCGTTCGCGCCAGGCGGCGAGCTCGCGCGCCCTGTGCATCGCGCGCGGATCGGCGCGGACGAAGCCCGGCAGCTTGAGGCGCCGCCACGCCTCGTCCGGCGGGGGCTCGGCGTAGAGCGCCGGGTCGTCGAGCGAGGCCATTTCCTCGAACATCCAGTCCGCCGTGCCGAGTTCGGTGGCGCGCGCGGCGAGCCACTGCGCGGCGCGGCCGAGGTAGATGACGTCCTGCGCCGCGTATTCGAGCTGCTTCGGGGTGAGCGGGCGGCGCGTCCAGTCGGTGAGGGTTTCGGTCTTCGGGAGCGAAATCCCGCAGGCCGCCTCGACGAGTCTGGCGAGCGACAGCGTGGATGGAAGCCCGCAGAATCCGGCCGCCAGGCGCGTGTCGAAGATCGAGACGGGGCGCGCGCCGGTCCAGCGCGCGAGGTGCTGCAGGTCCTGCTGCGCGTCGTGCAGGACCTTCGTCGTGGCGGGGTCCTCGAGGACGGCGCGCACGGGCGCGGAGGGGCACTGGTCCGGATCGAGCAGGATCGCCGAGGCTTCGTCCGCCGCCGGCGCGCGGAACGGCATCGCCGCGGGCGGCGCGGACGGCAGGCGCGAGCGGTCGAACGGGCCCGTCGCGGCGGCCTGCACGAGGCCGAGCCGCGCGTAGTAGGTCCGGTTCCAGACGAACTCGGTGTCGAGCGCCAGCAGCGGCGCGGAGGAGAAACTGTCGCGGGATGGCATGTTCATGGCTTGGGAAAGGCGCTTTCCAGGACCAGCGCGTCGCCGCGGACGGCGCGGACGCGGCCGCGAAGGAGCGCGCCCGCGTCCGACGGCGGACGACCGGGAACGAGGGCCCGCAGGTAGGGTCCCGTCCAGCCTTCGGCTACGCCGTCCGGGCGGACGCGTTCGACGAGGACCTCGACCGGCTTGCCCGCGAACGACGCGGCGAACGCGGCGCGCTTTTCCTCGCCGAGCGCGATCAGCGCCTTGGCGCGGTCGCGGCGGACGCGGACCGGCACCGCGCCGGGCATCGTCGCGGCGGGCGTCCCGGGGCGTTCGCTGTAGGGGAAGACGTGGAGATTGGAAAAGGGGTAGTCGCGGATCAGCCGGACCGTGTCCTCGAAGTCGGCGTCCGATTCGCCGGGGAAGCCCGTCATCACGTCCGCGCCGAGTCCGAGGTCGGGAACCGCCGCGAGCGCGCGTTCCACGGCGGCGCGGTAGTCCGCGGCCGAGTAGCGGCGGCGCATCGCGCGAAGGATCCCGTCCGAACCGCTCTGGAGCGGGTAGTGCAGCATCGGGCAGAGCTTCGAGTCCGGCGCCGCCATGAGCGAAACGACCTCCGCTTCCGTCGTGCGCGGCTCGACGGAACTCAGGCGGACGCGCGCCAGTCCCGGCAGCGCGGACACGGCGCGGACCAGATCGGAGAACGTCCGCCCAGGCTCGCGCCAGCACGCGACGTTCACGCCGGCGAGAACGAGCTCGCGGAAGCCTCGCTCCACGAGGGCGCGGCACTCCGCGAGCACCTCGTCGAGCGGCCGGCTCCGCGGTTCGCCGCGCGCGTCCGGGACGATGCAGTAGCTGCAGCGGAACGAACAGCCGTCCTGGATTTTCACCGGGGCGCGGGTCGCGCCGACGGACGGGACGCGCGCGCCCGGTCGCGCCAGCGTGTCGGCCACGAGCGGCGCCACGGCGCCGCCGGGAGGCGGGCCGGAGCGGGAGACGATTTCGTCCGCCCCGGCCTCGCGCAACGCGGCGCGATCCGCCACGTTCGCCGTGCAGCCGCAGACCACCACGTGGGGAACGCCGGCGCGGCGCGCGGCGCGCAGATGGCGCAGCGCCTCCGTTTGCGCGGCGGCCGTCACGGCGCAGGTATGCAGGACGAACGCGTCCGCGCCCGCCGGGTCGCCTCCGTTCGCGACCGAATGCCCGGCCGCCTCGAGCGCCGCGCGGATCGCGGCGCCTTCGGCGTGGTTCAGGCGGCAGCCCATGATTTGGAGGACGATGTTCACGAAAGCTCGGCGATCCGGCAACGCCGGCTAGTCTGCCAAAAAGCCGCCATAACGGTCAAGACCGCCCTGCGCTTTATTCGCGACCAGCCTGCGCATTATTCGCGACCAGCCTGCGCGTTATTCGCGACCAGCCTGCGCGTTATTCGCGACCAGACTGCGCTTTATTCGCGACCAGTTCGCGCTTCATGCGCGACCGGCCGGATTTTCATGCGATTTCGTGTACTCGGCATGCGTAAAACATACGGTATTCCACTATTGTCCGACCGTAGTTGATTTTACTTGACACACCTCCGCCGACATGCGATGATTTACACCCTCGCCGACCTTCTCGTCCCATCCGCACCCTGCCAGCGGCCCTTCCGCCACCATTGCACCCCTTCACCACGCGTCCACGAGGTTTCCCATGTCGCAAGGAATCATGTCGGACATCGATTTTGCGGAACAGGTCCTTCTGGTCCGCCAAGGCCTCGCCTGGTGGCAACGCCCGGCTCCGCCGCCCGCGCCGCGCCTGCCCCCGGTCACGTGCGATCCGCTCCCTCTTTCCCTGTTGCTTTCGCAAAACTTCCAGGAGATGTTCGGCGGGCTGGCCCGCGCCTTCGAGCGGCGCTACCAGGTTTTCCGCCGCCGGGGGCATTACTGGCTCGAAAAGCGGGAGCGCGAACTCTGGCGCACGTATCTG
>JAFTHC010000113.1 GCA_017457625.1 Kiritimatiellia bacterium | reverse complement strand
GGCACCAATTCCCGGAAACTGGACACCAATAATGTCCATCTTGTTCGCGGGCACGGTGCTCTTCTCATACCCCACGAGGTTGCTGCTCACGACCGCCTGGCCCCACGCGGGGACACGGGAAGAGACGGCGGCAATCCAGCCCGCCGCGGCGGCGCGCTAGGCGCGCGGCCGCGGGGGACTTGCGGATTGCCGCGCGGGTTCCTTATTCCGCGGCGGCGGGCGCGGGAGCGGCGTCCGCCGCGGCGTCCGCGACTTCGGCGGCGGCATCCGCCGCGGCGTCGACGGCTCCGGACGCCGTGTCCGCCACGGCGTCCGCGGCGCCGGCCGCGGCGTCCTGGACTGCTTCCTCGACCGTGGGCGCGGGTTCGCCCGCGGCCGGGGCGCGCGCGGAGCGGATGCCGAACACGACGCAGACGACGAGCGCGGCGGCGACGAGCAGCGTGAGCAGGCCCGCGACGAAGCGCTTGCACGGCGTGCCGTCCGCCTCCTTGGGATACGGCAGGCGGAGCGTGAACTGGCGGCGAAGGCGGCGCGTGAGGCGCATCGACTTGTTCACGGCCCAGCCGCAGCCTTCGATGATCGGCCCCAGGTCCTGGCGCATGAGCTTGAGGACGCCCGCCAGGACGATGGGCCCGAACACGACCGCGAGCAGGACCACGAGCGTGACGATGCGCGAGGTCCACGACATTTCGCTCACCGACTTGGCGAGGAACGCGAACGCGGACCCCAACGCGGCGATCGCGATCGACGCCGTCATGAACAGCCCGCCGGCCCCGCCGCCCGCGGCGGGCGCGGGAGCCGGCGCGGGGGCCGCGGGGGCCTTGCCGTCCAGCGCGTCGCCCGCGGCGGCGGTGCCGGCCGCCTCGATCTTGGAGGATGCGGCGGCGCCCATGCCTTCGATCTTGCCGAGGACGGACTTGGCGATGTTCTGGAAGGGCGAAAGGATCGCCTCCTTGAGCGAAATGGGGTTCTCGACGATCGAGACCACGGTCGCGTCGCACTCGCGGCCCTGCAGGTCGAAGAACACGCCGCGCTTGCCGACGGCGAGGTTGCCGCGCGTGCCCGCGGTGGCGGGGACGACGACCGTGTAGGTCTCGCCGGCCGCGTCGTGCGGCTCGATCTTCAGATACATCGTGTAGAGGCCGCCGTTCTTGGCGACCGCGGCGTGCGCGGCCGGGTCGGGGATGCGGATCGCGAGGTTGAACCAGCGCCCGTCGATGAGGAGCCGCCCCTTCTCGAAGAGCGCGGTCTGCTTGGGGTCGTAGAGCTGCTTGAGCGCGACGTAGTTGTTGAGGAAGCGCGGCAGGCGGCGGTGGTAGAGCAGCAGCTTCTCCAGGTCGGAAAACGCGGCCACGCGCTGCGCGACGACCTTGTCCTCCTCCTGCAGCTTGGCGGCGCGCTCGGCGAAGTCGCCCTTGTCCCACGCGGGCAGCATGTCGGCGGGCTGCGATTCGGCGATCGCGCCCTTCTTCGACGCCAGATACGCGCCGTAGGGGGCGAGGACGGCCTTGACCTTCTTCCAGTCGGCCTCGGTCGCCGCGGCCGGGTCCTTCGTGCCGAGCACGCGGCCGAAGAGGCCGTTGCGCAGCGCGGCCACGTCCGCGCGGCGCGCGGGATTCACGAGCGCGCCATCGAGCGGGAGCGAACCATCCGGCGCCGGGCGCGCCAGCGGCGCGGCGTCGAGCGCGGCGGCGGCCGTCTCGGTGTCGGGCTTGGCCACGAGGAACTTCGCGGCGCGCTCCGGGTCGAAGCGCTCGAAGTCGGCGAGGAAGAAGAAGCGGTCGATCGCCTCGGCGTGGCGGGCGCAGAGGTCCCAGACCGCGGGCGTGTCGGCGCCGAGCGGCATCGTCTCCGCGTTGTCGGGCGCGCCGCGGCCCTTCCACTCGAGGAAATCGCGAACCGCGTCCTTGAACGCGGCGATCTGCCCGGACGTGACGCCCTGCTTGCCGGAAATGTCGGGCGTGCCGCCGGTGGCGGCGACGGCGGCCTCGATCCAGGCCTTCAGTTCGGGCGTGTCGGCGGCGTCGGGGACGAGCACGCCGTCGCCGTTGAGGGGCTTGGCGCGGAGCGACGCCATCGCCTCGCGCACGTCGGCGAGGCGGACGAGGCCGTCGTTGCGGCCGGCCTGCTCGTTCACGTAGGCGACGGTCGTGTGGATGGCCTTGCCGGCGTCGTCGGCGGCGGAGACGGACGCGACGGGCATCTCGTCGGCGGGGGCGCCGACCTTCGCGTCGTCGGCGAGGCGCTCCAGGAGCCAGCGCAGCGCGGCGCGGACCTCGTCCGAACGGATGCGGCCGTTGCCGTCCGCGTCGAGATACTTGAGGAACGCGGGGTCCTCGTCGAACGCCGCCGCGGGCGCGGACGTGACGGCCCAGAACGAGTCGTCGACCGCGAGCGCGTCGCGCAGGTCCGCGGGGGTTTCGAGGGAGAGGTGGTAGGCCTTGCCGAATTTGTCGAATTTCATGGTGGTGGTCCGTGTGTGGTTGTCCGCGCGCGGCGGTCGTTGTCCTGAACGTCCCGAAGCATACCAGAAACGCCGTCTTCCCCGCAAGCGCCCGACGCGCCGGAGATGTATTCGGTCAGGGTTGGGGGTGGTCGCATGGGACGGGGCGGGCGCACGGTCTCATGCACCGCACTTGGAGGCGTAGCCGAAAATGCCGGGCCGGCGCGTTCGGGGCGCCCGCGCGGGCGTCTCGCGGGTGCCGCTCGTTCGGCCGCGTGCAGGCGGCCTTCGCTCGCGTCGCCTCGCGATCCGCTCCACGCGTGCATCCCCTCCAGCTCGCGGATTCACGGGGCGGCTTGTCGCTGCCGCGCCTTCGCCGCCCCGTTTCGTCCGGTTGCTCGCGGCTGCGCCGCTCGTCCAACGAAAATC
>JAFTHC010000112.1 GCA_017457625.1 Kiritimatiellia bacterium | reverse complement strand
CGGGCGCGGCCGGGGCCGCGGCGGGCGCGGGCGCGCCGGCGGCGGGCATGCCCTGCGCGGGCGAAGCGCCGGCGGGCTGGTCGGCGGGGCGGCAGCGCCAGCCGTTCAGGTCCACGAAATGGCGCTCCTGGTAGGAGCGGCCGCGGATGTCGAAGGAGACGGTCACCAGGTCGCCCGGGTTGAGGTGCTCCACGAGGGCCGCGCGGTCCTTCGTGAACGAGAACGCGATCTCCTGCGGGAAGCGGGGGTCGTTGTCGTTGATCACGAGTTCGCGCTTCGTGAACCCGCTGGGGAAAGTCTGCAGCTCGCCGACCTTGACGACGCTGCCCGTCATTTCATAGTTGTTGGCCATGGTTGACTCCGTTTGCGGCTCCCGCGCGGGGAGCCCGTTGTGGCTGTTTTCGATCGTTTCGCGGACCGGACGCCTCCGGGCGCCCGGCGTTGCTTGTGACGGCAGGGGATTGTAGCGGAAACGCCCCCTCCGGCGCAAGCGTTTTCCGCGTCCGCGCCGCGCCTTGCGCCGGGGCCGCCCCGCGTGCTAGAATCGGCCCCGTGAAACGCGCCCTTTCCGTCGTCTTCGGCGTGGCGCGGACGACGCTCCTGGAAGGCCTCCAGCAGCCGGCCGTGCTCCTGCTCGCCCTTTCCTGCATGGAACTCACGGCCTTGCAGCCCGTGTTGCAGCTGCACACGTTCGGCGAGGAGGGGCGCCTGGCGCGCGACTGCGGCATGGCGTTCTTCCTCGTCTTCGGCGTGCTCGTCTCCGCGCTCGTGGCGGGGTCCGGCCTCGCCGCCGAGATCCGCGACGGCACGGCCGCGACCGCGCTCGCCAAGCCCGCCGGCCGCGCCTCGTTCCTCGCCGGCAAGTTCCTCGGCGCGCTCGGCGTCGTGGCCGCGTTCGGCTGGTGCTCGTTCTGGGAGGTGCTACTCGCGGTCCGCACGTCCGAAGCGGTCGTCGAGACGGCGAAGTTCTACGGCGCCGTGCGCGATTCGCTCTGCGGGCTGCTCTCCGTCGGCGCGCCGCTCGCCGCCCTCGCCCTCGCCGCCGCGCTCGACATCCGTTCGCGCCGCCGGTTCGGGCTCTGGTTCTTCGTCTTCTCGGCCGCGCTCCTGCCGCTCGCCGCCGCGCTGCTCGGCTTCTTCGACCGCACGGGCGCCTGGACCGGCGCCTGGTCGCCCGGGCTCGACGCGCGGCTCGTTCCGCTCGGCGTCCTTCTCTTCTCGCTCCTGGCCGCGTTCTGCGCGCTCGCGACCGCCCTCACCACGCGCCTGCAGACCGGCAGCGCGCTCGCGCTCTCGTTTCTCGTCCTCTTCCTCGGGTTCCTCGCGGACGGCGCGCGCGGGGACTGGGGCGCCGCCGGCCGGCTGCTCTACGCGCTCGTGCCGGACGTGCAGTCGTTCTGGCTCGCGGACGAACTGGCGCGCGGCGGCCGCATCGCCTGGCGCGCCGTGGCGGGCGGCTGCGCCTGCGCGCTGTCCTGGACCGTGTTCGCGCTTTCCCTCGGATACCTCTCGTTCCGCAACAAGGACCTCTAGCCATGAGCGATCCACAGACGCCCGTTTTCGAAGCCGACGGCCTTCGCAAGGTCTTCCGCGATTTCTGGGGCCGCCCGCGCACCGTCGCGGTGGACGGCCTGTCGCTGCGCGCCGCGCCCGGCGAGGTGGTCGGGCTCCTGGGCCCGAACGGCTCGGGCAAGTCCACGACGATCAAGATGCTCCTGGGCCTGCTGCGCCCGAGCGCCGGCCGCGTCCGCCTCTTCGGGCGCGATCCGCGGGACCCCGCCGCGCGCGCCCGCGTCGGCTACCTGCCCGAGCTTTCGAACCTGCACAAGTTCCTCACGCCGCGCGAAACGCTCGCCTACTACGCGGGCCTTTTCGACATCCCCGCCGCGACGCGCCGCAAGCGCGTCGACGCGCTGCTGGAGCGCGTCGGGCTCGCGGGCACGGCCGCCGACCGGCCCGTCGGCGAGTTCTCCAAGGGCATGGCCCGGCGCGTCGGACTGGCGCAGGCCCTGGTCAACGACCCCGCGTTCGTGGTTCTCGACGAGCCGACGAGCGGCCTCGACCCGATCGGGCGGCGCGAGGTGAAGGACCTGATCGTCGACCTCGGGCGCATGGGCAAGACCGTGCTGCTTTCCTCGCACCTGCTCGCGGAGGTGTCGGACGTCTGCACGCGCGTGGCGATCCTCGCCGCCGGTCGCGTCCGCGCCGAAGGCCGCCTCGCGGATCTGCTCGAAGAGCGCGACCGCGTCCGCTTCACCGCGGCCGGCCTGCCGGACGAGGCCGTCCCGCGCGTGAAGGACGCCATCGCCGCGGCCGGCGCCGCGTCGGTCGCCGTGGACCACCCCGCCGCCACGCTGGAGGACTTCTTCCTCGACGTCGTGGGAGGAGCCGCGAAATGAGGCTCCCGCGCCTCCGTGCCCCGCGCCCGCGGCCGGTCTTCGCCGGCTTCGCGCTCGGCCTGCGCGCGCCGCTGCGCTCCAAGTTCGTCTTCGCGCTACTGGCGCTGCTCGGCGCCGCGGTGCTGCTGCTGCCGATCCAGCTCCGGGGCGACGGCACGGACGCCGGCGCGCTGCGCATGCTGCTCACCTGGACGCTCGGCGTCGCGGTTTCGCTCCTCTCCGTCGCCACGCTCTGGGCCGGCTGCGCCGCCGTCTCGGGCGACGTCGAGGGCAAGCGCCACGCCGGCGCCGCCGTCTCGTCCGCGCGCCCGTTCGAACTCTGGCTCGGCCGCTGGCTCGGCCTCGCCGCGCTCGACGCCGCCGTGCTCGCGCTCGTCCTCCTGGCCACGTTCGTCCAGGTCCGCGCGCGCGGTCTCGGGCCGGACGCGACGGCCGTCCGCGCCTACCTGCCGCTCGACCCCGCCTCGTTCGAGGAAGAGGCGGAGCGCGTCCTCGAAGACGCCATCGCGCGCATGCCGCCCGCCGCGCGGCCCGACGGCGACCCGGCGCGCCGCGCCGCGATGCTCGAATCCGTCCGGCGCGACCTCGCGGGCGATTCCTACCTGCCGCTCGACCCCGGCCGCGAACGCCGCTGGCGCTTCGAGCTGCCCTGGGCCGGGGAACGCCGGCGGCTCCGCGAGGGAGACCGCGCCGACTTCGAGTTCTCGTTCATGTCGTCCTACGGCGACCAGCAGGGCGTGCGCGGCCTGCTGCGCCTGCTCGCCGGCGACGGCCGGGAAATCGTCCGGCGCGACGTGACGACCGACGACAACGGCTTCTTCCGCATCCCGCTGGACACGGACGCGATCGTGGTGGCGCTCAAGGGCGGCGGCACGCTGGAAGCCGTCTTCGAAAACGCCGAAGGCGACGGCGGCGCCGCGGTCCTGCTGCGCCACGACCGCGCCGCGCGAGTCTCGGTCCCGGCGGGCGGCCTGGCGGGCAACCTCTTCGTCGCCTTCTTCGCGCTCCTGGCGCTTCTCTCGCTCCTCGCCGCGCTCGGGCTCGCGTGCGGCTGCGCGCTCTCGTTCCCCGTCGCAGCCTTCGCCGCGACCGCGCTCTGCGCCATGGTGGCGGTGAGCGGCGGCGGCGCTTTCGCGGACGACGCGGACGCGCACGGCGGCCACTCGCACGGAAGCGGACCGGGCGCCGTCGTCGCGGCGATCCAGCCCTGCGCGAAAGCCGTCGCGCGAGCCCTCTCCTCCGCGACGGAACCCTTCGACCGCGCCGAAGCGCTCGACCGCCTCGGCGACGGCGTCGCCGTCTCCGCCCGCGGCGCGCTGCGCGCGCTGCTCCTCGACGGCCTCGTCCTGCCCCTGCTCCTGGGCCTGCTCGGCGCCGCCGCCCTGCGCGGCCGCGAGCTGCCGTAGCCCGCGGCCGCGCCCCGCCGCGCACGTGCCGCTTGACTTCCGGCCGCCGTTCGTCCATGCTCAAGGGCATGAAATTCACGCACGGCTGCTGGCTCGCGCGCAAGGGCGTCGCGGCGTTTTCCCCCGTCCAGGTCTTCGAGGCCGAGGTTCTCCCGGACCGCGTCCGGCTGATCGCCGCGACGCACCCGATCGTCGACAAGGGCTCGACGCTCCAGGACGCCGCGCTCTTTTTCGAGATCACGGCGCCGTGCGAGGGCGCGATTCGCGTGCGCGCGGTGCACCACAAAGGGCGGAAGGACCCGGGACCCCGCTTCGACGTGCGGAGTCCGGCGGAGACCGGATTCCACGCGGAGTTCGCGGAGACCGCGGAGGCGATCCTCGTCCGCTCCGGTTCGCTTTCGCTGCGCATCGAGCGCAAACCGTGGCGCCTCGTCTTCCTGCGCGGCGACGAGGAGCTCTGCGCGAGCGAGCGCGGCGACCTGGCCTACCTGCGCACGGACTGGACGGACCACGCCTACGCGCGCGACGACGGCTCCGACGCCTTCTTCCGCGAGCGCCTCTCGGTCGCCGTCGGCGAATGCTTCTACGGCCTCGGCGAGCGCTTCGGCGCGTTCGTGCGCAACGGCCAGTCGGTCGACATGTGGAACGAGGACGGCGGCACCTGCTCCGACCAGGCCTACAAGAACGTCCCGCTGCTCGTCTCCTCGCGCGGCTGGGGCGTCTTCGCCTGCGATCCGGGCCGCGTCTCGTGGGAGGTCTGCTCCGAGCGCGTCGACCGCGTGCAGTTCTCCGTCCCTGGCGAGCGCCTCGACTACGTCTTCTTCGACGGGCCGGAAGCGCGCGGCGTCCTGCGCCGCTACACGGCGCTGCTGGGCCGCCCCGCGCTTCCGCCGCCGTGGAGCTTCGGCCTGTGGCTCTCCACGTCGTTTCTCACGGACTACGACGAGAAGACCGTTCTCTCGATGGTCGACGGCATGCGCGAGCGCGGCATCCCGCTCTCGGTCTTCCACTTCGACTGCTGCTGGATGAAGCCCTTCCACTGGACGGACTTCCTCTGGGACGGCGCCACGTTCCCCGATCCGCGCGGCCTGCTTTGCAAGCTGCACGAGCGCGGGCTCAAGGTCTGCGTCTGGATCAACCCCTACGTCGCGCAGGCCTCCGCGCTCTTCGACGAAGGACTCGAGAAGGGCTTCTTCCTGCACCGCAAGGGCGGCGACGTCTGGCAGTGGGATCTCTGGCAGCCGGGTCTCGCGATCGTCGACTTCACGAATCCGGACGCGAAGAAGTGGTATCAGGACAAGCTTGCCGAGCTGCTCGACATGGGCGTGGACTGCGTGAAGACCGACTTCGGCGAGCGCATCCCGCTCGACGCCGCGTGGGCCGACGGCTCCGACCCGGCGAAGATGCACAACTACTACACACAGCTCTACAACGGCGCGGTGTTCGAACTGCTCGAGCGCCGGTTCGGCCGCGGCGAGGCCGTGGTCTTCGCGCGCTCCGCCACCGCGGGCGGGCAGCGCTTCCCCGTGCACTGGGGCGGCGACTGCTTCGCGACCTACGCGGGGATGGAGCAGACGATCCGCGGCGGCCTCTCGCTCGCGATGGCGGGCTTCGGGTTCTGGAGCCACGACATCTCCGGCTTCGAGAACACCGCCACGCCCGACCTCTACAAGCGCTGGGCCGCCTTCGGCCTGCTCTCGTCCCACTCGCGCCTGCACGGCAGCAACAGCTACCGCGTGCCGTGGAATTTCGACGAAGAATCGGTCGGCGTCCTGCGCGCCTTCACGCGCCTCAAGATGCGCCTCGTTCCGTATCTCTGGCGCGCCGCGCTGCAGGCGCACGCGGAGGGACTCCCCGTGCTGCGCCCGATGGTCCTCGCGCACGCGGAAGACCCGGCGTGCCGGCACCTCGACCACCAATACATGCTCGGCGACGACCTGCTCGTCGCGCCGGTGTTCGACCCCGAGGGGATCGGCGAGTTCTACGTCCCCGAAGGGGATGGCCCGTGGACCGACTGGTTCACCGGCGAGCGCTTCGAACCCGGCCGGCGCTACCGCCGCCCCGTCCCCTACGACCGCATCCCGCTCCTCGCGCGGCCCGGCGCGGTGGTGCCCGTCGGCGCGCGCGCCGACGCCCCCGGCTACGACTGGGCCGCTGGCGCGACGTTCCGCGTCTTCGAACCCCGCCACAGCGCGCACGGCGAAATCTTCGGCCGCGACGGCACGCTTCTCGCCGCACTCGACGTCGCGGAAATCCCCGGCGGCTTCGAGTTGCGCTTTTCCGGGAAGGAGCCCGCGAGCGGCTTGCGCGTCGCGCTTGCGAACCTCGCACCCGCCAAAGTCGAAGGCGCGACGCTCGCACGAGAAGGTTTCTTCGCCATCCTCTCGTGCTGCAACCCGACCGTTCGCGTCTTCCTGCCGTAATCGTCCGCCGCGGCCATCACGGCACGACCACCGCGGATATCACGGCACGACCACCGCGGATATCGAGTCAACGACGCGAACCAGCCAGAAAGCCGCCGAAAGCAGACAAAGGAAGCCGAAGGTTACCGAATTCTCATTTGAGTTCTCATTGAAATTTTAATAATTATGTGGATATGTTGACATGGTGTCCCGTTTGGCGTAGAATCGGCGGCGCTTTCAGCCATTCCGTTACCCTCGCTAGCCCTCGCCCACCCATCGCCTGCCCACCGCACCGCACCGCCCGCCCGCCGTCCCGCAACCCCGCCACGGCCCCGACTTCTCCCCGCAACCCCGCCACGAACGATCATGCCTTACGGAACACTTGAAGGTCTCGGCCTTGCCCGGACGGTGCGGCGCTACCGCTACGAGGTCGATCCGCACAATCCGGACGACGTGGTAAGGCGCGTCTACCACGTCCCGGAATGGGAGGCGCGGCGCGAGGACGCGGCGATCGCCCGCCGG
>JAFTHC010000111.1 GCA_017457625.1 Kiritimatiellia bacterium | reverse complement strand
GAACGCATCCCGCTGGCGCGCATGGCGGTCGAGGAGACCGGCATGGGCGTCCTCGAGGACAAGGTGATCAAGAACCACTTCGCCTCCGAATACATCTACAACGCCTACCGCGACACCCGGACCTGCGGCGTCGTGGAGGAAGACGCCGCCGCCGGCATCCAGCGCGTCGCCGAGCCGATCGGCCTCGTGGGCGCCGTGATACCGACGACGAACCCGACCTCGACCGCGATCTTCAAGTGCCTGCTGGCGCTCAAGACGCGCAACGGCATCGTCATCAGCCCCCACCCCCGCGCCAAGGCCTGCACGGCCGCGGCCGCGAAGGTCGTCCTCGACGCGGCGGTCGCCGCCGGCGCGCCCGAGGGGATAATCGGCTGGATCACGGCCCCGTCGCTCCCGAAGACGAACCTGCTCATGAAGGAGTCCGACATCATCCTCGCCACGGGCGGCCCCGGCATGGTGAAGGCGGCCTACTCCTCCGGCAAGCCCGCCCTCGGCGTCGGCGCCGGCAACACGCCCGCGATTGTGGACGACACTGCCGATCTGGACCTCGCAGTCGCCTCGATCATCCACTCCAAGACGTTCGACAACGGCATGATCTGCGCTTCCGAGCAGAGCGTGATCGTGCTCGACGGCGTCTACGACACCGTCCGGGACCTCTTCGCCAAGTCCGGCTGCCATCTGCTCTCGCCGGAGGAGACGGAGAAGACGCGCAAGACGATCCTCATCAACGGCGCGCTCAACGCGAAGATCGTGGGGCAGAAGCCCGCGACGATCGCGAAGCTCGCCGGCTTCGAGGTCCCCGAGGACACGAAGATCCTGATCGGCGAAGTGGAGAGCGTCGAGCTTTCGGAGGAGTTCGCGCACGAGAAGCTTTCGCCCGTCCTCGCGATGTACCGCGCCAAGGACTTCGCCGACGCCCTCGCCAAGGCAGAGCGCCTCGTGGCGGACGGCGGCTTCGGCCACACCTCCTCGCTCTACGTCGACGAGACCGGGGAACCGGAGAAGATCGCCGCGTTCCGCGACCGGATGAAGACCTGCCGCATCCTCGTCAACACCCCGAGTTCGCACGGCGGCATCGGCGACCTCTACAACTTCTCCCTCGCCCCCTCGCTCACCCTCGGGTGCGGCTCCTGGGGCGGAAACTCCGTCGCCGAAAACGTCGGCGTCAAACACTTGCTCAACGTCAAGACAGTCGCAATGCGCAGGGAAAACATGCTCTGGTTCCGCGCGCCGGATAAGGTGTACCAGAAGAAAGGCTGCCTCGCGACGGCGCTGCGCGAGCTGGGCGGGGTCCTCGGCAAGAAGAAGGCGTTCATCGTCACGGACTCGTTCCTCTACGCCAACGGCTACACGAAACCCGTCGAAAAGGCGCTCGCCGCGCAGGGAATCCAGTTCACGACCTTCTCCAACGTCGCGCCCGACCCCACGCTCGCGTGCGCCAAGGAAGGCGCGCACCTGATGGACGGCTTCAAGCCGGACGTCGTGATCGCCGTCGGCGGCGGCTCGGCGATGGACGCCGCCAAGATCATGTGGGTCCTCTACGAGCACCCCGAGGCGGACTTCCTCGACATGGCGATGCGCTTCATGGACATCCGCAAGCGCGTCTACGCGTTCCCTCACATGGGCGACAAGGCGTATTTCATCGCGGTTCCGACGAGCGCCGGCACGGGCTCCGAGGTGACGCCCTTCGCCGTCATCACCGACGAAAAGACCGGAGTCAAGTATCCGCTCGCCGACTACGAGCTCATGCCCGACATGGCGATCGTCGACGCCGACCTGCAGATGTCGGCGCCTCCCGGCCTCACTAGCGCCTCGGGCATCGACGCCGTCTCCCACGCCCTCGAAGCCTACGCCTCGATGATGGCCACGGACTACACCGACGGCCTCGCGATCCGCGCGCTGCAGACGATCTTCAAGTGGCTCCCGGCGTGCTACGACGCTGCCGTCGCCCGGAAGGCCGACCCCGTCGCCCGCGAGAAGATGGCCAACGCCGCCACGATGGCCGGCATGGCCTTCGCCAACGCGTTCCTCGGCGTCATGCACTCCATGGCGCACAAACTCGGCGCCTTCCACCACATCCCGCACGGCATCGCCAACGCGCTGATGATGGAAGAGGTCCTGCGCTTCAACGCCGCCTCCGTGCCGCGCAAGATGGGCACTTTCCCGCAATACGACCACCCGCACGCGCTCGAGCGCTACCTCGAGGTCGCCGATGCGCTGGGCGTGGAGGGCAAGAGCCGCGGCGAGAAGTTCCTCAACCTGCTCAAGGCGATCCGCGAGCTGCAGGCGCGCATCGGCATCAAGCCGACGATCCGCGACTACGTGCCGGACGAAAAGGACTTCCTCGCCCGCCTCGACGACATGGCCCTGCAGGCTTTCGACGACCAGTGCACCGGCGCCAACCCGCGCTACCCGCTCGTCTCCGAAATCAAGCAGATGTATCTCAACGCCTACTACGGCAAGCACGTCGAAGTCTAGCGCCGCAGCCAGACAACAGAAAAGAGAACTTCCGAAATGAAGAAAACCGATTCCGCGCCCGCCCCGAAGAAAAAAGCCCCCGCCAAGGCCGCGGCCAAAGCGCCGGACGCCGCCGCGCCGGACGCCGGCGACGAAGTGCTGCTCGAGCGCCCCGGCAAGCTCGTCGTCCGCGACGGCGCCACGGTCCTGAAGATCTTCGGGCCGGAATACAAGGTGAGCGACATCCTCAACGAGGCCATGAACGAGGCGCGCGCCGCCGAGACCGGCCTGCCGGTCCCGAAGGTGCTCGAAGTCATGAAACTGCGCGACCACTGGTGCATCCGGCGCGAATTCGTGGCCGGCGGCACCCTCGCGGACGCCACGGCGCGCGACAAGCGCAACGCCGAGAAATACCTGCGGCAGTTCGTCGCCATCCAGGCCGAGATCTTCAAGAAGACCTCCGCCCGCATGGGCAACCTCTCCGACAAGCTCGACCGCCAGATCAGCGCCTCCCCGCTGCCGCGCGAAACGCGCTACGACCTGCACGTGCGCCTGCTCGGGCTGCCGCGCGGAACCGCGCTGTGCCACGGAGACTTCAACCCCTCCAACGTGATCATCACGCCGAAGGGCGACTGGCGCGTCATCGACTGGGCGCACGT
>JAFTHC010000110.1 GCA_017457625.1 Kiritimatiellia bacterium | reverse complement strand
GCTGCGGCCGCCTGGCGCCGCCGTCCCGCGGCGACGCGACGGGGCCGCACCCCGCGAGCGCGAGCGCGGCGAGCGCGGCCGCGAGCGCGGCGGGCGCGGCGGATGGCCGGCGGGGCATGGCGCGCTACTTCTTCGGCCAGAACTTGTCGACGACCTCGGTGCGGATGCCCGTCTCCGAGGGCTCGAAACAGTCGGCCAGGATCTCCCAGCCCAGGTCGAGCGCCTTCTCCAGCGGGATGTTCACGGAGATGTCCATCATCTCCTTTTCGAAGCGGCGGCCGTATTTGAGGAGCTTCTCGTCCCACGCGGACATGCGGAAGCCCATGGACTGCTTCTCCAGCGTCGAGCGGTATTGCGCGAAGAGCTGGATCATCGTGTCCATGATCACGCGGTGGTCGGCGCGCGAGGACTTGTTCACCTGCTGCTTGAGGCGGGAGAGCGAGCCGAACGGCTCGATGCGGCCGCCCTCGAGGTAGAACTGGCCTTCGGTGATGTAGCCGGTGTTGTCCGGGACGGGGTGCGTCACGTCGCCGCCGGGCATCGTGGTCACGGCGAGGATCGTGATCGAACCGGCGCCCTCGAAGTCGACCGCCTTCTCGTAGCGCGCGGCGAGCTGCGAGTAGAGGTCGCCGGGATAGCCGCGGTTGGACGGGATCTGCTCCATCGTGATCGCGACTTCCTTGAGCGCGTCGGCGAACGAGGTCATGTCCGTGAGGAGGACGAGCACCTTCTTGCCGGCGATCGCGAAGCGTTCGGCGACGGCGAGCGAGAGGTCCGGCACGAGCATGCATTCCACGACCGGGTCGGCGGCCGTGTGGACGAACATCACGGTGCGCGAGAGCGCGCCCGACTTGTCGAGCGTGTCGCGGAAGTAGAGGTAGTCGTCGTTCTTCAGGCCCATGCCGCCCAGCACGATCACGTCCGTCTCGGCCTGCAGCGCGATGCGCGCGAGCAGCTCGTTGTAGGGTTCGCCGGACTTGGCGAAGACGGGGAGCTTCTGCGACTCGACGAGCGAGTTGAACACGTCGATCATCGGGATGCCCGTGCGCACCATGTTGCGCGGGACGACGCGCTTGGCCGGGTTCACCGAGGGGCCGCCGATCTCGATCATGGAGTCGCGCAGGGCGGGGCCGTTGTCGCGGGGGTTGCCGCCGCCGTCGAAGACGCGGCCGAGCAGGTCGTCGGAAAAGGAGACCTGCATCGGGTGGCCGAGGAAGCGGACGCGCGCGTCCGTGGCGATGCCGCGCGCGCCGGCGAAGACCTGCAGCGAGACGTTCTCGCCGTCGATCTTGATCACCTGCGCGAGCGACGTCACGCCGCGGGAGGAAATCTCGGCGAGCTCGTGGTAGGAGACGCCCGAGGCGCGCAGCGAGACCACGCTGCCGGAACTGGAATCGATGCGGTGGTAGACGGTGTTCATGGGCGCGCATTATACGGCTTTCCCCGCGCGAAGGGAAGCGAAAATCACGTCAGGCCGAGGACCGCGCGCAACTCCGCCCATTCGTCGCGGGCGCGGAAGCGGGCGAGGCGCGCGTCCTGTTTCGCGAGAACGGCCTCCCGCAGTGCCGGGTCGTGCAGGACGCGGCCGACCGTTTCGGCCATCGTCGCCTCGTCCGCGGCGGGGTCGAAGAGAACGCCCGCGCCGCCGAGCGTCTCGGGAACGGCGCCGGCGGCGGCCGCGAAGACGGGCACGCGCCAGGCCATCGCCTCCAGCAGCGGCGCGCAGAAACCCTCGTGGTCGCTCAGACACACGAACGCCGACGCGGTCGCGTAGCAGGCCGCCAGCTCCGCGGGGGAGAGGAAGCCCGTGAAGAGGACGCCGTCGCCGAGCACCAGCGTCGAGGCGGACGCCTTGAGCAGGGCCTGCCACGTCTCGAGGCCGGCCGCGCCGCCGGCCGCGACGAGCCGCCCCGCGGGATTCACGGCGGCGCGGTAGGCGTGGACGAGGCGCAGGAGGCGGTCGTGGCGCTTGTTCGGGGCGATGCGCCCGACGAAGAGGAGGTTTTCGCGCGGCGGCTCCGAGAGGCGCGCCCGCGCGAGCGGGTCGGGGGGCGTCCGCCCGAAACCCGGGTCGAAGAGCAGCGGGAGGACCTTCGGGTCGCGCCAGCCGGCCGCGCGCAGCTCGGCCGCGTTGAACGCGCTGTCGGCCCACGCCTCCGCGCCGCAGGCGGCGAGGCGGCGCACGGCGGCGAGCCCCGCTTCGAGCCGCGCCGCCGTGGCGGGCTGCACGCGTTCGAAAAAGCGTGGCGGGGTGACGTTGTGGTAGAGCGCGACGCGGCGGCAGGGCAGGGCGGCGAAGAGGTCGTTGACGGGGCTGCCGATCGAGAGGTGCAGCAGCGCCACGTCGCCCGGGCGCGCCGCCGCGGGGAGGGCCGCGGCGTCGAGCGCCAGGCGCCGCTCGGCCGGCGGCACGCAGTGCGCCGGGCTCCAGAGCCGGCACTCGACGCCGTGCGCCTCGCACAGGTCGCGGATGCGGACGGCTTCTTCGCCGATCGCGTCTCCGCGGCGGAAACTCGCGAGCAGCTGGTGGACGACGGGTTTCACGGCAGGTCGAGGACCTCCTTGAGCTCCGCCCACTCGTCGCGGGCGCGGAAACGGGCGAGACGCGCGTCCTGCTTGCGGAGGACGGCCTCCCGCAGCGCGGGATCGCCAAGGACGCGGCGGATCGTCTCGGCCATCGTCGCTTCGTCCGCGGCGGGGTCGAAGAGCACGCCCGCGCCGTCGAGCGTTTCGGGGACCGCGCCGGCGGCGACGGCGAAGACGGGCACGCGCCACGCCATCGCCTCCAGCAGCGGCGCGCAGAAGCCTTCGTGGTCGCTCGTGCACACGAACGCCGAGGCCGTGGCGTAGCAGGCGGCCAGTTCCGCGTCCGTCACGAAGCCCGGGAAGAAGACGTCGCGCAGCCCCATGTCGCCGGCCATGCCGAGCAGCAGCGCGTGGTAGGTTTCCGCGCCGTCGTAGCCGCCCGGCACGACGAGCCGGCTGCGCGGGCCGGCGCAGCGCCGGTAGGCGCGGAAGACGCGCAGGAGGCGGTCGTGGCGCTTGTTCGGCGCGAAGCGGCCGACGAAAAGCAGGTTGTCGCGCTTCGGGGCGGAGAGCCGGGCCAGCATCGCCGGATCCGGCGCCGCGCCGCCGAAACGCCCGTCCACGAGCAGCGGGAAGACCTTCGGGTCCGCGTAGCCCATTTCGCGGAGCTGCTCCGCGTTGAACCGGCTCACCGCCCAGTTCGCGTGCGCCGCGCCGGCCATGTCCCGGACTTCGCGAAGGCCCGCCCGGAGCACGGCGGCCGTCCCGGGCGCGAGCCGTTCGAAATACCGCGGCGGCGTCACGTTGTGGTAGAGGACGACGCGGCGGCACGGAAGCGCGCGGAATACGGCGTTCGCTTCGCTCCCGATCGAAAGGTGCAGCAGCGCCACGTCGTCCGGCCGGACCGCGGCCGGAAGCCGGCGGACGGATTCGGCGGCGCCGCGGTCTTCGGGCGAAATCGTGTCCGGCGGACACCATATCCGGCACTCGACGCCGTGCGCCGCGCACAGGCCGCGGATGCGGACGGCTTCGTTGCCGATCGCGTCGCCGCGGCGGAAGCCGGCGACGAGCTGGTGGACGGCGCTCATTTCCCCGGCGCGTCCTTTCCGGTGCCGCCGGCGAGTTTGGCGCGGATCGCGTCGGACAGCGCGAGCGAGAGCGCGTGGGTCCAAGCGGCGCGGGCTTCGGCGAGGCGCCCGAGCGCGGCGAGCACGTCGCCGGCGTGGTCGAAGACTTCGGCGCTGCCGGGATCCTCGGCGTCGACGAGTCCGATCGAGCGGCGGAGCATTTCGAGCGCGTCCTCCTCCTGGCCCTGCAGGTGGAGGATCCAGCCGACCGTGTCGAGCGTCTCGGGGCTCTCGGGCCGCGCGGCGAGCGAACGGTCGGCCAGGCGCTGCGCCAGGTCGAGGTCGCCGCCCGCGCAGGCGAGCGTGTAGGCCAGGTTGTTCGCGAAGACCGGGTCGAGGCCGCGCAGGTCCTGCGGCAACTCCGCGACGGCGCGCGCGAGCGCTTCGGTCTCCAGACCGAGCGCGAGCATGGTTTCGAAACGGAACGCCGCGTGCGACGCCGGCAGCGGCTCGCCCGCGCGCGCGGCCGCCCAGGCGGCCTCCGCGGCGGCGAGCGCGTTCGTCGCGGCCGCGGCGTCCGCGCCGTCCGCCCGGTGCGCGGCGGCGAGCGCCTTTGCGAGTGCGAAGGAGTAGCCCAGGCCCGCGGCTTCGGGCCTCGCCGCGAACGCGTCGATTTTGGCCAGCGTGTCGGCGAGGGACGGCTTGTCGGCGCCGTCCTCCGTTCCGCCGCCGCCGGGCGGATCGTCGAGCGCGAGGAAGAGCGCGGTTTCGGCCTGGCCCGGATCGGCGCGAAGCGCGTCCAGCGCGAGCCGGCGGAAGAGGCGCTTGGCGGCGGGGTCGTCCGAAACCGACCAGGGCATCGCCGCCGCGAGAAACGCTTCGGCGCGGAGGGCGGGGGAACACGGCAGGACCGCGTCGCGGAAGAGGCGGGCGAAATCTTCCGCGGCGCGCAGGCGGTCTTCTTCCGAAGCCGCCGGCGCGGCGGCGAGCGCCCGGGCGCACGCGGCGAACGTGCGCGGCGCCTGCGCGGGGGGGACGAGCGAGGGATCGCGCGCGAGTGCGAGGTAGCGCCGGAACGGGTGCAGCGCGTCCGCCCCCTCCCCGAGCCGGCAGAGGGCGAGCGCGGCGGCGCCGAGGTCGGCGGCGGAATCGCGCGTGGCGTTCGCCTCGCGCACGCCGGCCGCGAGCGCGGCGACCGCTTCGCGGACGATTGCCTCGTCCTCCGCGGCGACGCCGGCGGAGAGCGCGCGGCGCCAGTCGGAGCGCGTGCCGAAAGCGCGCGCCTCGCGTGCGAGGACGTCCGCGCGGCGGTGCGCGCCGGCGGGTCCGCAGAACTGCCGCTCGAGCATGCGCCAGGCCCGGCGCGAAAGCGGATCGATGCGGAGCGCTTCTTCGAGCGCGGCGGCGGCCGCCTTGGAGGGACGGCCGTCCGGAGAAAGCGCGAGGCCCGTGGCGGCGTGCGCCAGGGCCTCGGCGGTTCGTTCGCCCGCCTCGGCGAGTCCGCCGGGACGGGCCGGACTTTCCGCGAGCGCGGGAAGCCCGATGGCGAGCAGGAGCGGCAGCCACGCCGGAGCGAAGCGGCGGGTTCGGCCCATCGCGCGCCGGCGCCTACTTGGTCTTGTGACGCTCAAGCTTCATGCGCTTGTCGTGCTTGTGCTTGGACATCTTGGCGCGGCGCTTCTTCTTGATGGAACCCATGTCGGGACGCTCCTTCGGGATTTTTTCGTGGTTGGTTGGCGGTGGCGCGCGGTGCGCGCTCCCGCGTGTGGTTTGGATGCGCGGGAGTATAGGCGAAGCGCGCCGCGAAAGCAAGCGGTTTCGCACGCGCGTCCGCCGTGCGCCGTTTCCGCGCGCGAGCGCCGATTTGACCGCGGCCGCGGGGCGATGGTAGAATCGCGGCGTTTTCGACACCCCGCCACGGAACTCCGAAATGAACCTTCCCGACGACATCCGCTACATCGGCGTCAACGACCACGACGTCGACCTTTTCGAAGGCCAGTATACCGTCCCGAACGGCATGGCCTACAACTCCTACGTCATCGTCGACAATCTCGTCGCCGTGATGGATACGGTCGACGTCCGTTTCCGCCACGAGTGGCTCGACAACATCCAGAAGGCCCTCGGCGCCCGCGTGCCGGACTACCTCGTGGTCCAGCACATGGAGCCGGACCATTCGGCCAATATAGCCGCGTTCATGGACGCGTTTCCGGCGGCGAAGGTGGTCGCGTCCGCGAAGGCGTTCGCGATGATGAAGAACTTCTTCGGAACGGACTGGACGGGGCGCAACGCCGTCATGGGCGAGGGGTCCACGCTCTCGCTCGGCAAGCACGTGCTGCACTTCGTCGCCGCGCCGATGGTCCACTGGCCCGAGGTGCTCGTGACCTACGACGAAACGGACAAAGTCCTCTTCTCCGCCGACGGCTTCGGCAAGTTCGGCGCGCTCGACGTCGAGGAGGACTGGGACTGCGAGGCCCGCCGCTACTACTTCGGCATCGTCGGCAAATACGGCGCGCAGGTGCAGGCGCTCCTCAAGAAGGCCGCGGCGCTCGACATCAAGACCGTCTGCCCGCTGCACGGGCCGGTGCTCAGGGGCGACGCGCTGGCGAACGCGCTGGCGAAATACCAGATCTGGAGCAGTTACGAGGCGGAGACGGACGGCGTCTTCGTCGCCTACACGTCGGTCTACGGCCACACGAAGGAGGCGGCGCTCAAGCTCGTCGACCTCCTGAAGGCGCGCGGCTGCCCGAAGGTGTCCGCCGCGGACCTCGCGCGCGACGACATGGCGGAGGCCGTCGAGGACGCCTTCCGGCACTCCAAGCTCGTCCTCGCGACGACGACCTACAACGCGGAAATCTTTCCGTTCATGCACACCTTCATCGACCATCTGGTCGAGCGCAACTACCAGAACCGCACGGTGGGCCTCGTCGAGAACGGCTCGTGGGCGCCGCTCGCGGCGAAGATCATGCGCGCGAAGTTCGAGAAGTCGAAGAACGTCCGCTTCTGCGAAAGCGTCGTGCACATCCACTCCGCGCTCTCCGAGACGTCGCGCGCCGAGCTCGAGGCGCTCGCGGACGAACTCTGCGCCGAATACGTCGCGCGGGCCGACGCCGACACGCCGAAGAACGACCCGAAGGCGCTCTACGACATCGGCTACGGGCTCTACGTCGTGACGACGAAGGACGAGAAAGGCAAGGACAACGGCCTCGTCGTGAACACCGTGACGCAGGTCGCGGACAACCCGACGCGCGTCGCCGTCACGATCAACAAGCTCAATTATTCGCACCACGTCGTGAAGCAGACGGGCGTGCTGAACGTGAACTGCCTCTCGCAGGACGCGCCGTTCGAAATCTTCCAGCGCTACGGGTTCCAGAGCGGACGCACGACGGACAAGTTCGCCGGCGTCGAAGGGCTCTCGCGCACCGCGAACGGCCTCGTCGTGCTGCCGCGCCACGTCTGCGCCGTGCTTTCGCTCAAGGTCGAGCAGTATGTCGACATGGGTTCGCACGGCATGTTCGTGTGCTCCGTCGCCGAGAGCCGCGTGCTCTCGAACGAGCCCGCGATGACCTACGCCTACTACCAGGCCAACGTGAAGCCCAAGCCGCCGGCGGCGGACGGCAAGAAGAAAGGCTGGGTCTGCAAGATCTGCGGTTACGTCTACGAAGGCGAGACGCTTCCGGACGACTTCGTCTGCCCGCTCTGCAAGCACGGTCCCGCGGACTTCGAGCCGCTCTCATAGCGGATTCGCAAGGCCGCGCGGCCGCGCCCTTGCGAATCCAGGCACCGCGTCGCGATTACGGCAGTTCCACCTTCACGCGGAAGAAGCGGTAGCCCGCCGCATCCCAGTCCGCGCCGTCTTCAAGGTCGTCCCAGCCGCCGCCGAGCGTTTTCGCGCCCTGCGTCGTGTAGTCGCGCGCCGCGCTTTCCCCCCACTCGATCCGGACCTCCGGTTTCCCGTCGACCATCTCAATGGTCGCCACGAGGTCGTCGTCCGCATTCTCCGGGTCGAGATCGGCAACGTAGCATTCCCACACCGGTCGGCCGTTTCTCGCCACTGCGAGAGCGGCGGCTTCGTAGTCGCCGCCGACGGCGTCGAGGAATGAGCCGGCTCGATCGGCAATCCAATCGAACGGAACGGGAACGGGCGTGGATTCGGTTTGTCCTTGTTCGACGCGTAGCGTCAGGACGGCTTCCCGCCAGAAGCCGCACTCGGCGGTCGCCCGGATCCGGACTTCGAAAGTCCCGCTCTCTTCCGGCGTTCCGTAGATCCGGCCTTCAGAATCGATTTGCAGACCGTTCGGCAGACCCTCGCGGTCTTCCCAACGGAATTCCCCCCGCCCGCCGTCGGTGGCAAGCTCCGCTTCGTAGTCCGCCCCCGCGGTCGCATCCGACAACGTCTCGGTCGCGATTTCAAAGTAGTCGCTTTGCCGGACGATTTGGGCGTTCCCCGGCAGGGAAACGCCACTGGGGTCGAACAACGGATCGTCGTCGATCAAGACCACGTCCAGTGCGTCGCACCCGCCGAAGGCGTCGGAATCGATCCACGCGACGTTCCTTCCGACGACGATCCGCGCCAGCGAATCGC
>JAFTHC010000001.1 GCA_017457625.1 Kiritimatiellia bacterium | reverse complement strand
GGAGGGGAGCCTAGGGGAAGGCGGGCGGGATTGCAAGGAAAATTTTCTACGGTGGGATTGAAACGGGACCGGATGCTGATTTACGAACCTTCGAATCTTCGAAACGAGAAACGAGAAACAAAAACCGGAGGACCGGAAAACCGGAGAAGGGAGCGAATTTCCGCTTGACCCTCTCGAACGGAGTTTGTTAGTCTTCCGGCGAAGCGTCGCTCCGGCGTGCGACAAACGAACTGGACCGACAACGACTTCGCCATGAAACGCTCCGCATCCGAAAACCGGACGGGGAGCCCCCGCGCAAACCCGAAAAGGAGCGATGCAACATGACCGACTTCGTGCCCCAGTGGATCATCGAGAAGAAGAGGGACGGCCACGCCCTTTCCGAAGCGGAAATCCGCGAGTGGATCGCGCGCTACGCGGACGGCCGGCTGCCCGACTACCAGATGGCCGCGCTCGCCATGGCGATCTACTGGCGCGGGATGTCGGCGGACGAAACGCTCGCCCTCACGGACGCGATGATGCGCTCGGGCGACTCGCTTTCGTGGCGGGGTCTCGGGCGCGCCACCGCCGACAAGCACTCCACCGGCGGCATCGGCGACAAGCTCTCGATCCCGCTCGCGCCGCTCGTCGCCTCGTGCGGCGTCTCGGTTCCCATGATTTCCGGGCGCGGCCTCGGCATCACCGGCGGCACGCTCGACAAACTCGAGTCGATCCCGGGCTACGACACGCACCTGGCGAGCGACCGTTTCCGCGAGGTCGTCGCCACGGTCGGCTGCTCGATCATCGGGCAGACCGACCGCCTCGCCCCGGCCGACCGCAAGCTCTACGCGCTGCGCGACGTGACGGGAACCGTCCCCTCCATCCCGCTCATCACCGCGAGCATCCTCTCCAAGAAGCTCGCCGAGGGCGCGGACGTGCTCGTCTTCGACGTGAAGTGCGGCGCCGGCGCGTTCATGAAGACGCGCGAAAACGCCCACGCGCTCGCCGATTCGCTCCTGGCCGTCGCCCGCGGCGCCGGCCGCAAGGCCGAAGCGCTCGTGACGGGCATGGACGAGCCCGTCGGCCGCGCCGCCGGCAACGCGCTCGAAATCGCCGAGTCGGTCGACATCCTCCGCGGCGGCGGCCCCGCGGACGCGCGGGAGCTCGTCCTGCGCCTCGGCGTGCCGATGCTCGTCCTGGGCGGCGCCGCGCCGGACGCGGCCGCCGCGCGCGCCGCGATGGAGGAAAAGCTCGCGTCCGGCGCCGCGCTCGAGACGTTCGCCCGCATGGTCGAGGCCCAGGGCGGCGATCCGCGCGTGGCGGACGCGCCGGAGAAGGTCCTGCCGCAGGCCCCCGCCGTCCTCGACGTGCCGGCTCCGCGAGCGGGAACCGTTTCGCGCGCCGACGCGGACGGCATCGGCCGCGTCGTCCTGCTCCTGGGCGGCGGCCGCCGCGCCGTGACGGACTCGATCGACTTCTCGGTCGGCGTCTCGCACCTGCGCAAGGTCGGCGAAACGGTCGCCGCCGGCGAGCCGCTCGTGCGCCTGCACGCCCGCTCCGGCGCCGAAGCCGAAGCGCTCGCGCCGCAGGCCCTCGCCGCGTTCACGCTCGACTGACGCCGCGGTTCGCCCCGGCCGCCGCGGCGAAACGCGGGACCGCGTCCAGCAACGCGCGCGCGCACGCCGTCCGCGGCGCGGAAAAGAGCGCGCCGACGGAGCCCTCCTCCACGATGCGGCCGGCTTCCATCACGAGCGCCCGCGAGCAGAGGCACCGCACCACCGCGAGGTCGTGCGAAACGAAGAGCATCGCCAGGCCCGTGGCGTCGAGCAGGCGGCGCAGAGTCCGCAGCAGCTGCGCCTGCACCGCGACGTCGAGCGCGGAGACCGGTTCGTCCGCGACGAGCACGCGCGGCTCCACGGCCAGCGCCCGCGCGATGCAGACGCGCTGGCGCTGGCCGCCGCTGAGTTCGTGCGGATAGCGCCGCGCCGTTTCGGCCGGCAGTTCGACCGTCGCGAAAAGTTCCGCGACCCGCGCGCGCCGCGCCTCGCGCGCCGGATACGCCGCCGGGCGGTGGACGCGCAGCGCTTCCTCGACCGCCGCGCCGACGCGCATGCGCGGGTTCAGGGCGCCGAGCGGATCCTGGAAGACGAGCTGCACGCCGCGCCGCCAGTCGAGCCGTTCGGCGCGGCCGAACGCGGCCGTGTCGCGGCCCCGCCACAGCACGCGGCCGGCGGAGGGCGTTTCCAGGCCCACGAGCGCCCGCGCCACGGTACTCTTGCCGCAGCCGCTGCCGCCCACGAGGCCCACGCACTCGCCCGGCGCGAGCGCGAGCGACACGTCCTGCGCCGCCGGCCGCGGCATGCCGCGGTAGCGGACGCACAGCCCCTCGGCCGCGAGCAGCGGTTCCGGCGTTCCGTCCATGCCCGCGGAGTCTACCACCGCGACCCGCGCCGCCGCAAGCGCCGCCCGCCGCCCGCACTTGACGCCGGCGTGCCAGATCCCGCGCACGTTGTAGAGGAAGCGGCCCTCAAAACCGTCGAAGACATCCCGATTGCAAGCTGGATTTTTCCGCAACACCAGCCCGGTTTCGCCAACGTCCCGCCGGAATGACGGGTTAGTGTCGGGGAGTTCCGGATGAAAACTCCGCGCACTCCGCGTGAGGGTTCTCCGCAGTTCCCCGTGCGAGGGCACGGAGGCCGGGGCAGGTGCGGAAGGAGTCGGGGTTGCGCCAGGAGAAGGGGAACGCGCGGCACTGCGCGGGCTTGGCGGCGTGGACGCGGCAGAGGCCGTCCGCGCCGAGCATCTCGCAGGAGCCGTCCGCGTGGTCGCGCAGGACGAGCGAGCGGCGGTCGGGCGCGAGGAGCGTGTGCTCGTCGAGGAACGTCCGCTCGTCCATCCCCAGCGCGGCGGCGAGCGCGGCGCTCTCGCCTTCGCGCAGCCGCACGAGGCCGCCGGGAAGGCGACAGCAGGCTCCGCAGCGGCGGCAGCGGAAAGCGGAGAGGTCGGGTTGAGCGGCCTGGCTCGGCGCGGCGGGGGGCTTTTGCAAGGGTGAAAGGGGCGTCGGCACGACAGAATCGACGGAGACGGGCTCCGAGAACTCTGCGGACGTTGCGAGAGGTTCGTCCGCGCGGCTACGGCTCGATTTCGAGTTCGAAGGGCCCGCAGGGGAGGCCTTCGCCGTTCACGAGGTTGCAGTCGGGGTAGTCGTCCCAGGCGTAGCGGACGCGAACGGGCGTTTTGTCCTTCGGGAAGAGGAGAACGGCGTATCGGTCGATTTCCGCCGCGGCGGCCTCGGCGGAACCGTCCTCGTAGACGAACTGGAACCCGCGGACGGCCTGTCCGTCGGACGTGGCGAGCCGCAGCGCATCCGAAAAATCGGGACACACGAAGCGGACGATCACGGGCGCCGGCTCCGGGTAGGACGCATCCGCCCGGACGGCGGCCGACAGGGGAATCGGGCCAGAGCCGTCGTCCTTGTGTCCCTGATAGGTGCGCGCGAGGGCGAGGCGGGCGAGGCGCTCGCCGACGGTCTTCTTGTCCTTGGGGTGGATGTCGCGGTGGTCGCCGACGTCGATCGCGACGGCGGTGCCGCAGTGCGGGACGGTTTCGCCGAGCCGCATCTGCGTCCAGCGCATCCGCGCCCACGCCGAGTCGATCGGC
>JAFTHC010000109.1 GCA_017457625.1 Kiritimatiellia bacterium | reverse complement strand
GGAGGCCGCGCTGCCGCGATGGCCGCGCCGCAGCCGCACGACGCACCGCCTCCGATCGCGTAGCGTAGCGGAGCCTTCCGAGCGGGATTGCGAAGCAAGCCCGCGAGGGCGGAAAAACCGTTCCCGATCGCGGGGGGGACAGCGAGGAGGCCGCGGGGGCGGGATGGAGTCGCGAGGCGGCGCGAGCGAAGGCGGGATTCACCCCGCCGAGCGGGCGACGCCCGCGAATCCGCCCGCTCCGCGCGGTCTCCAAGCGGCCCCGCGATCGGGAACGGCTTCCCATGCGACGCCGCCGCATGCGACGACGGCGCAGCCCCCCCCCGATTCCTGACCGAATACCCCCGGCGGGGCGCGGCGGGCGGGCTACGGGAGGCCGAGTTCGTTCTTCGTGAGCGAGCGGTAGTGTTCCACGGTGGCGATCGGGAGCGAGCGCCACAGGAGGAACTGCTCGCGCAGCTCGGAGGCGAAGGCGCGGTTGGAGCGAACCCACGCGTCCGGCGTGCCGCCGATGCGGCGCAGGTCCACGACGACTTCGTCGATGCCCTTGATCTCGAACTCCTGCGAGTGCATCCGGAACTTCTGGAAGATGCCCAGGTCGAACGGCGCCAGCGACACCTCGGCCTCGATGCCGAGCCGCTCCTTGCCGCCGTCCGGCGCCGGTTCGCGGAAGAGCTTCACGTTGCGCGCGGCGAAGGCGCCCAGCGTGGCGTCCGCGTGGTTCTCGAAGTGTTCGCGGATGAACGAGAGGATGCCGGCGAAGTCGGGCGTGGAGACCGTGAACGGGAAGACGAACGAGAGCGCGTCGCCCTTCGGCGCGGGCATCTTCCACTTGCGCGCCACGCCCGGGTTGGCGCTCTTGCTGGCGCGCAGCGCCGGGAAGACGGTGGAGAGCATGACGACCGCCATGACGATCAGGATCGTGCACACGGACGTGAGCGAGGAGAAGTTCATCTCCAGGGGCGTGATCCAGCCCATGCTCCCCATCCAGTTCATGAGCTTGGCGACGAGCTGCGAGAAGAGGTAGCCGCCCATGCCGCCCACGACGGAGTAGACGGCGCTTTCGGCGAAGAAGAGCGCGCCCACGTCCACGGGCGCCAGGCCCAGCGCCGAGTAGGTGAAGATCTCCTTTTCGCGCACGACGATCGAGCCCATGAGCGAGGAGAAGATGATGAGGCCGCCCAGCAGCAGCGGCACCAGCACGTCGGCGAAGCCGGACCCCGCCACGGCGTTGGTGAAGAAGAGCTGCCGCGCGCCGGCCGGGGACTTGACGTGCACCGCGCCCTGGAACACGGGCGCCAGCTCCGCGGCCGCGGCGTCCACGTCCACGTCGGCGTCCTTGGGGTAGAGCGAGAGGAAGTTCACCATGCACAGCTCGCCGTAGGAGGCGAGCAGGTCGTCCATGCGGGCGAGCGCGACGGACGACGGCGCGAAATACTGGAACGAGCCGGAGGCCATCTCCTCGAGGTTCTTCGCGTCGGCCGAGTCGGTCGCCTGGCCGCCGTTGTTCACGAGCGTGGCCTGGAAGTCGGGCGGCAGGACGCGGTGGTTGTCGATGGTGGTCAGGCCCTGCAGCGCGGCCGCGTCGAAGACGCCGGCGAAGCGGAACGGAACGCCGTTGAGGCGGATTTCGTCGCCGAGCGCGAGCGAGGGCAGCGCGTTGGTGACGGCGGGCGGGAGGAACATCGGCGCCGTTTCGCCGGTGGCGGGGTCCACCGCGAAGTCCGGGCAGACGCGCGCGAAGCCCTCGGAGCGCGCGAAGTCGACGGGGTCGGCGCCCATCACGGCGTCGAGGCGGAAGGATTCGCCGGTCTTCGGCAGGTAGAGCACGCGCTCGGGGTTGACGGGCGTGTTGCCGGTGTCGCCGGCGCGCGTCGGGACGCGGAAGAGGCCGCCGCGGCGCGCCAGGTCGAAGCGGTCGCCGTAAAGCGCGCGGATCGAGTCGAGCAGGCCGTCGTCGATCTCCAGGTGCGAAATGCGGTGCAGCTCGATCCGGTTTTCGCCGGTGCCGCGCCCGAGGTAGGTTTCGACCGTGCCCTGGCTGCTGGTGAAGGAGGCGAACACGAGGATCGTGAAGGTGAGCAGCACGACCGTGACGCACGTGAGGAAGGTCTTGAGCGGCCGGTTGCGCATGCCGGCGATGCCGATGAGGATCGCCGAGAGCGTGGTGTTGGAGTCGCTCTCCACGCCGTGGACGGTCGAGGAGAGGCCCTGCATCGCGCGGATTTCCTGCTTGATTTTTCCCATCATCACGCCCGTGGTGACGAGGCCGAGCATGATGATGACGAAGGCGAGGAAGATGACGATCGGCGCGGACGCGAGCGAGAAGGCCGGGTGCGTGGCGTAGAGGATGCCGAACGTGGCCACGAAGATGCCGGCGAAGCCGCCGAGCTGCTTGTAGATCGACGGGAAGCCGAAGAGCAGCCGCTCCATCGCGAAGGCGAACGGGATGTTCAGCAGCAGCAGCAGCACGACCGCCTCGACGAGGTCCTCGGTGATGCCGCGCAGCGGCCGGTAGATGCGGTTCTCGATGCAGGCGGCGAAGATTTCGTGGGCGCGTTCGAGCGACCATTTGCGGGCGGCGGCCGCTTCGGCGGCGGCGTCGAGGTGGTCCTTGGCGTCGGCGTGGAGGCGCTCCAGGTCGTCCCGCACGATGTTGCGGTCGCGCAGCACCGCGAGCCGCGCTTCGTCGAGCAGGTAGACGTCGCGCGCGCCGAGCGCGACGTTGTCCGAGCGCAGGCGGCTCGCGGCTTCGAGCGGGACGCCGCGGCCCATCGCGGCCTTGACGCGGTCTTCGCCGGGCTCCGGCTCGGCCGAGCCGAGCAGCATGTCGCCGCCGTTGCCGATCACCTTCACCGGGTCGGGGCGGTCGGCGAAGAACTCCTCCAGCCCCAGGCCCGCGAAATCGACGACGGCGAAGGTCTTGTGCGGCGCGTCCTTGCTGGCGACGAGCCGCTCCGGGTGGTACATCGCGCCGCCGAGCGGGTCGGGCGCGTAGCCGTCGCCGAAGGAGAGGCCGCCGTGCGCGTAGAACAGGTGCACGGGCGTGGCGACGATCGCGAGCGAGTCGGACATCGAGGCGACGCGGTCCACCGCGCCGTTCGGCCCGTAGCCGACGGCGCGGTTGAACGCGTGGTTCATCGTCTCGCGCCCGATGTAGGGCATGTAGACGCGGCCGTTGGCGAGGATGCGGGCGCGCGGCTGCACGACCTGCCCGACGAACGAGGCGGGCGGCACGAAGCCGTCGATCCACGCGATGGCGCGCGGCGGCAGCCCTTCGGTTTCGGTGGAGCCCGCGGCGTAGTCCTGGTAGTTGGCGCCGGAGCCGCCGAAGTAGGTCAGGCGCGTCTCCAGCGGGACGGGGTCGTAGAGCGAGTGGATCGAGAGCGCGGGCGAGTCGGCGAGCGCGCCGCAGAACGCGGCGGCCTGCGAGCGCAGCGGCGCGAGGTCCGCCGGCGCGCGCACGGGCATGTGGTCGCCGGGCAGCGAGTCGCCGAGCGTGACCATCTGGAAGCCGGGCACGCCCAGCGCGGTCGAGAGCGCCGAGGGGACCATGCGCTGGCCGGGCGCGGCGAGCGAGTAGGGCTTGAAGGTCGGGTCGAGCGTCCGGCGGTAGAGCGGGGCGGTCCAGCGGTCCGCCGCGTCCGGCGCGAAGTGTCCGGACGGGTCGGCGTCCGACTTGGCGCCCGAGAGCCCGCCGTCGCCGTAGTAGAGCTCGCGGATCGCGCTCAGGACCGCGCCGTAGGAGCTCGACGAGAGCGAGTAGCCGTGGTTGTGGTAGAGCTCCTTGGCGTTCATCATCGTGAGCATCCACGGGGCGTCGGCCGACGCGAAGTCGAAGTCGAAGTGCGCCACGAGCGCGCGGTCTCGGAAGACCGCCGAGAGCTCCGCCCACGTCGCGTTGTGCGCGACGAAGCGCCGCAGCTCCGCTTCACGCAGGCGCAGCGTGTCGAGGATGTCGCCCATGCGCGCGTCGTAGACGCCCTGCACGCCCGGGTCGGCGGCCGGGTCGAAGCGCCCGCGCGAAACCTGCTCGCGCAGCGCGTTGCACGAGGCGCGCACCTTGCCCAGCGCCTCCAGGTCCGTGCGGAGCGCCTCCGCGGCCGGGTCGTCCGCGGCTAGAGCGGCCAGCTCCGTGCGCGCAGCCTCCATGCGGGGGCGCAGCCGGTTGGCCATGCCCGCCAGCGCGTTGCGCAGCCGGATCTGGAGCGCGCGCGCCGCCGCGCCCGGCGCGCCGATCACGTTGCCGGCCTCGGCCGTCGCGATCAGGTTCGTCGTCTCGGCCAGCTCCTCGAGGTAGCCCGCGCCGCGCTCCGCGAACCCGGTCGCGTTGCGCCGCGAGTCGGCCAGGTCGATCGCGTGGTAGAGGAAGCGCGCGCCCTCCTGCCCGCCGGCCCGCGAGCCGAGGAACGCCACCACGACGTGCCGGTTGAGCGGGCCGCGCGCCGCCAGCGCGCAGGCCGTGTCCGCCAGGAGCGCCGCGTTCGCCGCGTCGCGCAGAGACGGGGAGAAGTCGGGCGTGAGGCCCCACGTGTCCACCGTCGCCGTGAGGAGCAGCACCTCCTCGCGCCCGAGATTGGCCTGCCAGCCGGGCGTGGAGGGAAGCTCCACCCAGAGGTTCTTGCCGACCGCGTCCTTCAGGACCGCGCGGCCGTCGATGCGCAGCGTCTTGGAGCCGTCCGCCTCGAAGAGCCCCGCGGCTTCGGCGTCGCCGCGCCGCACGTAGACGCGCGGGACGGACGAAACCGCCGTGAACGCCACGCCGGCGAGCCGCCACTGGTCCAGGCTTTCGTCGCCCACGAGCGCGACCGCGGCCGCGCCGTGGGTGAAGCTTTCGCGGACGGACGCGCCGGGCTGCGTCGCGTCCACGACCGCGACCGCGCCGCGCAGGTCCTTGCCGTCGAGGCACGCGAGCGACCCGTCCCCGACGAACACCGCCGGCCCTTCGACCGGCCCGTCCGTCACGAAAGCGGCCGGACCGTTGTCGATCATGAGCGCCTTCACCGGCGCGCCGCCGTAGGAAACCTCCAGCTTCTCCGTCTCCTGGACGATCGAGTCGAACGTCTCGTAGCGCGGCTCCAGGCCCGCGGCGCGCAGTTCCTTCTCGATCGCGGCGAACGCCTTGTCGAGGTTCTCCGACCCCACGCGCCGGTGGTCGAACGCGGCCAGCGCCGCGTAGACGCGGTCGTAGACGGTGCCGGCGCTTTCCGCGCCCGCGCCCGCGGCGGCGGGCGGCTCCGCGCGCGTTTCGGCGGCGGGTTCGGGGGGCGCGGGATCGGCCGCCGCGCCCGGAGCGGCTGCAAGGACCAGCGAGAGGACGGCGAACGGGAAGACGGACGTGTTTTTCATGTCGGGAACGGCGAACGGCGTATGCGCCCCGCGTGGCGGGGTTCCGGGGTCCCGAAACTACCAAAACAGGCGCCTTCCGGTCAACCATTTTTCCGCGCGTTCGCGCGGTCCGCACGCCCACGCGCGGACGCGGAAAAATTCCGGTTGACTCGCGGCTCGATTTTTGGCACACTTGGCCCCGTTCGGACGAACGGACCCGCCACGGCGGCCACCCGCCCCGGACGCAACCTCCACACGGAAACCCAACAAAATGAAGAAATCCACCAAACTCTCGGCGTTCACGCTCATCGAGCTGCTGATCGTCATCGCCATCATCGGCATCCTCGCGGGCCTCATGTCCGGCGCCATCGCCAACGTCATGAGCGGCGCGAACGCCACGAAGATCGGCAACAACGGGCGCAACATCATCAACGCCCTCATGCAGACCAACCAGGACCGCGAGGCCGCGGCGCTCTCGACCCTCTGGCCGAAGACGAGCGGCAAGCTGCTCAAGGAGACGTTCTCCGACGCGAACGGCTACTTCGCGATCCTCATGGACAAGGAAATGCTCTCCGGCATCTCGCTGCCCGACTTCGCCGGCGCTTCGGTCCCGGCCGCCAGCTCCGCGGACGAGCTCAAGACCAAGGGCAACATCTGGAGCACCCTGGGCGGCATCGCCTCCTGCGGCTCCTACACCCCGATCTTCTGGACCCGCAACCTCAACACGGCGTCCGGCCTGAGCAAGACCGACTTCGGTTCGGCCGACGCGGAGGATCCCAAGTCCTGGGCCGAGCACCTCGAGGCCAAGACGATGCCGTTCGGCGCGGACCTCGTCGTCGTCATCCGCAAGGGCGGCGCCATGCAGGTCATCAAGTCCAAGCAGCTCTCCGACTACACGTTCCTCGCCGGCGCGACGAACGACACCGACGCGATCGAAATCTTCAACGCGGTCGGCACGGGCGAAGACTCCAGCCAGGACGACGAATAACCCGTTTGCGTCCATCGCAACCGAAAGGAACCGCGGCCCCGGCCGCGGTTCCTTTTTTTTCGTCGCACGTTCGAACTTTCGAACCAGCGAATCTGCGAACGCCGCCGAAGGCGGCTAGAACAGCCCCGGATTGAGGACGTCCCGCACGGGTCCGAACGACCGCCGGTGGCAGGGCGAAACGCCGAGCCGCCGCAGCGCGTCGAGGTGCGCCGGCGTCGGATAGCCCTTGTG
>JAFTHC010000108.1 GCA_017457625.1 Kiritimatiellia bacterium | reverse complement strand
GGCGCTGATGGGCTACCGGCGTCTGGCGGCGGAGTTCCGGGATGCGCACGACCTGGCCGACCCGTGCCCGGCTTCGCTGCTGCTCGAAGAAGAAGCGGCGGCGGAGAAGAAGCTGCCGCCGAAACAGCGCGCGGCGCTGCCGGCCGCGCGGCGGCGGGCGCGGGAGAGGCTCGCCGGGCCGGAAGCGGCGACGGTCAAGGCGTTCGCGGAGAAACTGAAACGATCGTGGGCCGAACCGCGCGACCGGGCGCGACGGCTCGCGTAGGACGCGATCCGGGGCGGGCGCGCGACGGGCGGAAACGGGTGCGCGACGGGAGCGGCAAGAAGGGCGGATGGAGAAAATCATCCACGGTGCGATTGAAGGAGTGCGGATGCGGAGAGAGAAAGGAATGTGGCGGAAGGGCAAAGGGCGTGTTGCGGACGAAGGGCGGGTTGGCGTATACTCCGCGGCACAATCCCCGTTTTCCGTCCGTCCGGAGGTTCCGTTTCCATGACCCTTCCCCAAGTTTTCGAAGCGCTGATGCTTCTGTGTTTCGCGGCCAGCTGGCCGTTTTCGATCGCCAAGAGCCTCCGCACCAAGGTGGTGGCCGGCAAGAGTCCGATGTTCATGGTCATCATCGAACTGGGCTACGTGGCCGGCATCCTCTACAAGCTCACGGGCACGCCGGACTTCGTCCTGGCGCTCTACGTGCTCAACCTGCTCGTCGTCGGGACCGACCTGTTCCTGTATTTCCGCTACCGCGGCAACGTCCCCGCCGCCCCGAAATCCGCCCCGTGAACGCCGTTTCCGTCTTCCTCGAAAACCCGGTGCCGGTCTTCGCGCCGACGGACGCCCAGTTCGGGCGCCTGCGCGAGCGCCTGCCCGGCCGCGACGTGCGCTTCTGCCGCTCCGAGGCGGATTTCCTCGCCGCGCTGCCGGAGACGGAGATCGCGCTCGTCTGGACGTTCCGCCAGGAATGGTTCGCCCTCGCGCCGCGCCTGCGCGCGGTCTGCACGCCGGCGGCGGGGCGCGACTATTTCCGCGTCGCGCCGCCGCCGGGCGTCGAGCTCCGCTACGGCTCCTTCCACGGCGCGATCATGGGCGAAACGGCCGCCGCCGCCGTCCTCGGTTTCGCGCGCGGGCTGCTGCCGTTCGCCTCGCTCATGCGCGTGGCCGGCGGCGCCGCCGCGTGGCCGCGCGACGCTTTCGCGCCCGTCGCCCGCCGCGTGGCGGGGTCCACGGCCGTCGTGCTCGGTTTCGGCCACATCGGCCGCGCCGCGGGCGAACGCCTCCACGCGCTCGGCGTCCGGATCGTCGGCGTCTCGCGCGGCGCGCACCCGGCGCCGGACTGGTTCGGGCCGGGCGACCGGCTCGCGACGGCGGCGGAGCTGGAGGCCGCGCTGCCTCTGGCCGACCACCTGCTCTGCTTCCTGCCGTCCGGCCCGGATACGGACCGCCTGCTCGACGCGCCCCGCCTCGCGCTGCTCAAGCCGTCCGCGTTTCTCGCGAACTTCGGCCGCGGCAACCTGGTCGACGAAGACGCACTCGCCGCCGCGCTTCGCGCCGGGCGCCTCGGCGGCGCGCTTCTCGACGTCTTTTCGGAGGAGCCGCTTCCGCTCTCTTCGCCGCTGCGCGCCGCGCCGCGCTGCTGGCTCCTGCCGCACGCGTCGGCGTTCGCGCCGGACTACCTCGACCTTTGCTTCGAAGAGTTCGCGAGAACCGTCTCGTAGACCGTCCGCAAGCCATCCCGGAAGACGCGGAAGTTGTATTTTCCGTCGACGAGCGCGCGGCAGCGGCGGGCGAGGGCGTCGCGGGCGGGGCCGTCTTCGGCGAGCGCGGCGACGGCGGTGCCGAAGGCTGCCGGTTCGGGCGGGGCGAGGCGGGCGACCGTTTCGTCGAGGATGAGGCGGTTGGCCGGGTGGTCGGTTGCGACGATGCCGCGCGAGACCTTGAGGTAGTCGAGAAGTTTGAGGGGCGTGTTGAGGCCCTGGATGCGCGGCGAAAGGAGCAGGTCGGAGGCCGCGAGCCAGCACGGCAGCTCGTCCGGCGGGATCTTGCCGACGAACGACACGCGGTCGTCGCACCCGGCCGCGCGCATCTGCGCGGTGCGTTGCGCGATTTCCTCCGGCGTGCCGCCGACGATCGCGAAACGCAGCTCCGGCGCGGCCTTCACGGCGACGGGGATCGACTCGAAGAGCAGGTCGATGCCCTGGTAGGACGCGAACGAGCCGACGTAGGTCGCGACGATTTCGCCGGGCGCCTTTTCGAGCCGGCGGCGCGCTTCGCGCGTGCCGGCGGCGTCCGGCTCGACGAGCGAGGAGGGTATGTCGCTCACGCAGAAGGCGGGGGTCCCGCAGCCGAGCTCTTCGACCTGGCGCACGAGCGCGGGGCCCGTGCCGACCACGGCGTCGGCGCGGCGCATGACGAAACGTTCGACGCGCCGGTAGAGCCGGATCAGCAGGCCGGTCTTGTAGCTGCCCGCGTCGCTGTGCTTTTCGAAAACGGCCTTCGCGCCGGCGAGGCGCGCGAGCGCCCAGGCGAGAAAGCCGCAGTCCTCGACGCCGTGGACGACGTCGTAGTGCCGCCGGCAGATCATGCCGAGCGCCTCGAAGAACATCACGACGTCGAACGCCAGTTTGAGCGGCGAGGGGCCGATCGAAATCTTCTTCGCGAAAAAGAGGTTCGGCGCGCGCAGGATCCGGACGCCCTCCACCGGCTTGTCCTCGCCGATCGGCAGCGTGAGGAAGTCGACGGCGAAGCCGTTTTCGGCGATCGCCCGGACGTCGAAACCGAGACGGATCGGCGAACCCCGCCACTGGAAGTAGGGCTGGGACGCGAGGAAGAGGACGCGTTTTCCGGCGGCGGTCGCCATGTCGGATTGGATGCTGGACGGCTAGCCGAGGAACGGCGCGGCGGCGCGGAGCCAGGCGTCCGCGATGGCCTGGTGGAAGGCGGGGGTCGGGTGGACGCCGTCGCCCGTCCAGTGCTGCCACGGCACGTTGGCGCAGAGGCCGTCGAGGATCGACTGGAGCGGGACGAAGACCGCGCGGTCCGGGCCGAGGCGTTCCGCCGAGGCCTTCACGACCGCACCGCGCTCGCGCACTTCGGCGCCGAAGAGTTTCCCGTTGTCCGACTCGCCCGCGGTGAACGGTTCGAGCAGGACGAACTTCACGGCGGGCAGTTTTTCAATCGTCCAGTCGAGCAGTTCGTCGAAGATCCGCGCCGCGCGCGGGACTTCGACGCCGTTCTTGTATTGTTCGTGCCACGAATCGTTCACGCCGATCAGGATCGAGACGACGTCGGGCGCGTGGTTGATGCAGTCGGCGCGCCAGCGCGCGTAGAGGTCCACGATCCGGTTGCCGCTGATGCCGAGGTTGACGAACTCGAAGCCGTCGAGCGGCCGGTCGCAGGTCAGGCGGGACTTGACTAGTCCCGGGTAGCCGGGGCCCATGACGCCCTGTTCGTAGCCGCAGCCGCCGCTGCTCGCGCGGCCGCAATCCGTGACGGAATCTCCCTGGAAGAGGATTTTCATGTTTCGCTGTCCGTTTGTGTTGCCGTGCCGCCGGCCGCGAGCGCGGCGTCGACGGCGGCGGCGAGAGAGGGGTAGACGGGAAGCCCGCGCGCGGCGGCGAACGCCGCTGCGTCGGGGCGCGGCGCGCCGGTCGCGCCGCGCGCGACGAGCGCGGCGGGGACGCCGGCCGCGAGGCCGCATTCGAGGTCGGAAACCTTGTCGCCGACCGCGAGGCAGCGCGCGGGGTCCAGGCCGTCGGCCTCGATGCGTTCGAGCAGGTAGGCCGGCGAGGGCTTGCGGTAGCGGGACGGTTCGTCCGGGCGCTCGGGCGCGATGCAGATGCCGTCGAAGCGCAGGCCGCAGAGTTCCTCGAGGCGGCGGTTGCAGGCCTCGGCGTCGGCGAGCGCGTAGTAGCCGCGGCCGATGCCGGACTGGTTGGTCACGAGGTAGAGCCGGAACCCGGCCGCGCGGGCGCGGCGGAGTGCGTCGGCCGCGCCCGGGAGCAAAACGAGCTGCTCGGGGCGCGACATGTAGCCTTCGTCGCGGACGATCGTGTCGTCGCGGTCGAGGAAGAGCGCGGCGGCGCCGCCGCTAGACTTCGATCGGGACGCACCAGCCATGCGCGTCGGGCAGCTCGCCGTATTGGATGCCCTGGACCTTTTCGAAGAGGTCCGTGATGACGGGACCGGCCTTCTCCGGATCGCCGAGCGTGAGAACCTCGTTTCCGCGGACGATCTGCCAGACGGGCGTCACCACGACGGCGGTGCCGCACGCGGCCACCTCGGCGAACTCCTTGAGTTCGTCGTAGGGCACGTGGCGCACTTCGACCTTGCGGCCTTCGTCCGCGCAGATTTCGCGCAGCGTCATGTTGGTGACGGAGGGCAGCACCGAGCGCGAATCCGTCGTGACGTAGGTGCCGTCCTTCTTGATGCCGAGGAAATTGGAGGTCGCGAACTCCTCGACGCAGGTGTGGGTCTTGGCGTCGAGGTAGAGCTCCACGGGGAAGCCCATCTTCTTGGCGGTCTCGTGCGCGAAGATCGACGCGGCGTAGTTGCCGCCGACCTTCACGTCGCCCATGCCGAGCGGGGCGGCGCGGTCGTAGTCGTCGAGAATCACGGCGCGGACGGGCTTGAGGCCGCCCTTGTAGTAGGCGCCGGCGGGTGTGACGAGCATGACGAAGGTGTAGCTGTCGGCCGGGGCGACGCCGATCTGGGCGCCGGTGCCGATCAGGAGCGGGCGCACGTAGAGCGAGCCGCCGGTCCCGTAGGGCGGGACGTAGTCCGCGTTCTTCGCCACGACGAGGCGCAGCGCCTCCATGAACATCTCCGTCGGGACGGGCGGCATGCAGGTGCGCAGCGCGGTGCGCTGCATGCGCCCGGCGTTCGCCTCCGGGCGGAACGCGACGACGCGCCCGCTCTTCTGGCGGAAGACCTTGAGCCCCTCGAAGCACTCCTGCCCGTAGTGCAGGCACGCGGCGGCGACGTGCATCCTGAGCCAGGGCTCGGCGACGAATTCGAGCTTGCCCCACGCGCCGTCCTTCCAGACGCATTCGACGTGTCCGGCCGTGTCGCGGTATTTGAATCCGAGATTGTTCCAATCGAGATCGACTGCCATGTTGGTCCTTCTTTCGAAGCCCCCGGAGGGGCCGTTGTTGCGATGGCCGGCGATTATCCTCCAACTCCCCCCCGCGCGCAAGCGGTTTTTTGCGGCGGGCGTACTCGGTCAGGAATCGGGGTGGGCTGCACCGTCATCGCATGCGGCGGCATCGCATGAGAAGCAGTTCCCGATCGCGCGGCCTTCTCGCTGTCCCCTCCGCGATCGGGAACGGTTTTTCCGCCCTCGCGGTCTTGCTTCGCAATCCCGCTCGGAAGGCTCCGCTGCGCTACGCGATCGGAGGCGGGTCGTCGTGCGGCTGCGACTCGTCCCTCGCGGCAGCGCGGCCTCCGCTTTGGGCCGGGAGCGCGCGGCGGGCGCGGACGCGGCGCGATGCGGGCCGTCCGGCGGCTCGTTTCCTCGCCGCCTTTGCCCGGCCCGCCTCGCGCACGCGCCGCATCC
>JAFTHC010000107.1 GCA_017457625.1 Kiritimatiellia bacterium | reverse complement strand
GCTGCCGCGCCCACCGCGGCAGGACGCCCGCCGCCGCCGCCGCGAGCCCGGCCGCGAGCGGCCACGCGAACGCGCGCGCCGAGGCCGCGTCGCCGTCCCGGATCGCCACCGCGAGCGGCAGCGCGAGCGCCCCGCTCGCGAGCGAGCAGACGTAGACGAAGACGCGGAGGAGCAGCGTGCTCATGGATCAATCCCGAAACAGGTCGTCGAGCGTGACCTGCGATTGGACCATGCCCGAATACTCGTTCCGCTTCAGGCCGTGGGCGGTCACGAAGGTGAGGTGCACCGACTTGCGACCCGCGGCCTCCTCCTTGAAGACGGACAGCTTGTTCCGAAGCTTCCCGGCGTAGTCCGCGGTGATGGCGAACGGGCCGACGGAGAACTTCATCTCGCAGACGTTGACGACGCCGTCGCGCCGGTCGATCAGCAGGTCGATCTGCGCGCCGCCGGATCCCTTCTCCGAGCTCCGCCAGGAGCCGAGGGTCGACGCCACGCCTGCGATGCCCAGCGCGGCGCGGATCTGCGACTCGTGCCAGAGGCAGACGCGCTCGAAGGCCAGGCCCTCCCATGCGTGGCGGCCCGGCGAATCGACCGAATCAATCCAGAAACCCTTGCGCGAAGGCGACCTTCCCGCCATGAACGCGAGGTGGAAGAGCGTGAAGCAGTCCACAAGCTGGAACACGGTTCCCTTCTTGCTCCGCCCGATCGGCGCGTAGCGGCGGACGAACCCGCTCTGCTCCAGCTCCTCCAGCACGTCGGTGAGAACGCCCGTGTTCGGCAGCCCGGACGCGCGCGCGATCTCCTCCCGGGTCGATCCGAGCTGGCGCGCCGCCAGCGCCATGACCGCCTTGAGGTGTCGCGCGGGCCGGCGGAACACCGAGGCGTAGAGGCGCTTGAACTCCGGCACGAGCTCGCCGGCCGGCGTGAAGCAGAGCCGGTCGACGTTCTGTGCGAGCGAGAGGGCCGGATCGAGGAGGCTCCAGTAATACGGGGCTCCGCCGAAGACCATGTATCCCTCCGCGATCTCCCGCCGATCCATCCCGAGGCCGCGCTCCCGGACGTACTGCTCGCACTGGCCGAGCGTGAACGGCTCCAGGCAGATCGTCCGGTTGGCGCGGTTGAAGAGCCCGCCCTTGTTGCGAAGGACCTTCTTCGCCATCCAGCTCGTCGCCGAGCCGCAGACGATCAGCACGATGTCCTTTCGGGCGGCGCACCAGCCGTTCCAGAAGTTCTCCAGCGCGGGGACGAAACGCGAGCGCGGCGAGTCCATCCACGGCAGCTCGTCGAGGAAGACCACCTTGCGCGGATCGGTGGATCGCTTGAGGAACTTCTTCAGAAGAGAGAACGCCCCGAGCCAGTCGCGCGGCATGGGACAGCCCTCGAACCCCTGGTCCTCGAGCGAGTCCCGGAACGCCGCGAGCTGTTCGGCCATCCCGCCCGACTCGATCCCCGTGTGCGTGAACGCGAACCGATAGCCGAACGTCTCGCGGACGAGGAACGTCTTGCCGACGCGCCGCCTCCCGTAGACGACGACGAACTGCGAGCGATCTTGCGCCGCGATTTCCTTGAGTAGCCTTTCCTCTTCGGTTCTTCCGACCATGTTCGATCCTTCCGGATGCGTTCAAAGACGACTAAATCCTATCAAACTCGGTAGATTTAGTCAATCGAAAATACATAACATGACTAAATCTGCAAAATTTTGCAACATTTAGTCAGATTATAAGCCCACGAAGGGCGGCGGCGCTGTCACGCGAGGGCGCCGGCGCCAATCCTACCGGGCGCCAGCGGTTCCGTTCGAGACGGTCCACTGGTCGACGAAGAACTCCTCGTCGGCGCCGCATCGGAAGCGGAGCGGCTCGGACGCTTTCCGACCTGTTCGCGGACGGTTGACCAAGGATGATAGAACTGCGGCTAAATGTCGTTGATCATCTGCGATTTAGCCGCAATTTTCGCGTTCGTCCACAACGGGATCGCCGCGGACGCGGCCACGCCGCGTCCGCATTCGACGCCGCGCTACGGCATCTGCACCTTCACACGGAAGAAGCGCGTTGCCTCGTTCGTCGGGCCCCAAGATTGGTCGACGAGGTTCGCCTTGCCCTCGACCGTGTAGACGCGCTCGTGCTTCGTTCCACCCTCGTTGAGGTCTGGCGTCCACTCCACCTTCGCCCCGCCGTTCTTGTCAAAGCTAATCTTCGATCTAAATTGATCTTTCACGCTCATCGGATCAAGGCCCGAGACATAGCACTCCCAGACCTTGTTTACGCCGTTCGCGGCGATGAGCTTACCCGCCGCCTCGCACTCGTTGCCGGCATCGTCAAGGATCGGGCCGTAGTTGTAGAACCATTCGTAGGGAACACCGTCTTCCGTTTGTTTCCCGGTCAGTTCGGATCGCAGGATGACGGAGCATCCTTCCGGGAGAATCCAGTTTTGTTCTTGTCCGGAAAGAGTGTCTGGGATCACAATCCTTGTTAGTCCTGAACAACCGTAAAAAGCCCATTTGCCAATGTCCGTTATGCCATCCGGAATCGTGATTGATGTCAACTTGGAACAATCGCTAAACACAAAACTCACGATGCTCGTTGCGCCGTTCCCAAACGTTACAGATGCGAGGCTTTCGCACCAGGCGAAGGCGCTATGTCCGATACGCGTCACTGAGTCGGGAATCGTGATCGAGGTCAGCCCGGAACAACTGGAAAACGCATATTCCCCGATGCTCGTCACGCTGTCGGGAATCGTGATTGAAGTGAGGCCGCTACAGAAGGAGAAGGCATCGTCCCCGATGCTCGTCACGCCGTCAGGAATCGTGATTGAAGTGAGGTCGCTACAGTCTCTGAACGCACCATACCCGATGCTTGTCACGGAGCTAGGAATCGCCACGGATGTAAGGCCGCTACAACCGGAGAAGGCACGGTCCCCGATGCTCGTCACGCCGTCAGGAATCGTGACGCACGTGAGGCCACTGTAATCAGAAAACGCATAGTCCCCGATGCTCGTCACCGAATCCGGGATCGTCACATCACCGTTGACGCCCGCAATCAAAGTCTTGCCGTCCTTTGACAGTAAAAGCCCATTGACTGACGAGTATTTTTGATTGGTTGTGTTAATGCCAAATGAAGTGAGGCCGCTACAGGCGGAGAAGGCAGCGTTCCCGATGCTTGTCACGCTGTCGGGAATCGTGATTGAAGTGAGGCCGCTACAGGCGGAGAAGGCAAAGTTCCCGATGCTCGTCACGCTGTCGGGAATCGTGATTGAAGTGAGGCCTCTGCACTCCCAAAATGCATTGTCCCCGATACTCGTCACGCTGTCGGGAATTATGACCGAAGCAAGATCCCAGCATTGGCTGAATGTGCTGCTCATTATGCTCGTCACGCCTTTCCCAATCGTTGCGGATGTGAGGCCGCTACAGCAACAGAACGCCCCGCTCCCTATATTCGTCACGGAGTCTGGAATCGTCACGGACGTAAGACCGCTAGAGCAAAAAGCATCAGCTCCGATGCTTGTCACACCGTTGCCGATAGTCAACGACGTAAGACGATAGCAATAATTGAACGCTTCAATCCCGACACTCCTCACGCTATCGGGAATCGTGACTGATGTGAGGCGGTCACAGTAGATGAACGCATGTTTCCCGATGCTTGTCACAGGACATCCTCCCAGTGATGAAGGAATAGCGATGGCACCAGAAGTAGTTTCAGAAATTGCAGGACGATACTGGTCGTTGAAAACCGACGCCTCGCCATTTGAAACAGAGTAGGTCCATGTGATGCCGTCGACAACTGCGGTAGCGGCAAGAGAAATAGCCGGGGCAAACAACAGCCCGGCACGAAGAACGAGACGCAGGGCAAATGGCTTCTTCATGGCCTTGGGATCTGGATGCTTGAGTAAAAAGCGTCTATGCTTTGCAAATCATTTCAAACAGTTCCCGTGCCTGTTTCGCCGCATGGACTTGTGCATCCGTTTCATCAACCTTGATCTTCTCGACCTCCGCGTAGGGAATGCCCTTCTCGGCGATTTCCTTCCAGAACTCTCCCCACGACGAAGAGTCGGATCGCTTTCGAGTGGCAATAACAAGGATGTCCGCACCAACGGATCGCGCAAAGGCAATCCCCGACGCAACAAAGTCTCCATTGTCCCCAAACGTCGCGACGACAACCATCTTCCCGAATACACGGACTGCAACACAACGGTCCCCGGTTTTCGTAGCTTCGTCGTAGGAACCACCATCCCATATCCGGACATCTTCCATGAAGCCGTCCTTTTCTGCTTCCGCGACAAGAAGGTCGATAAGGATATTCAGCGTTGTTGTTTTCCCCGTTCCGGCCGCCCCGTAAAAGGCAATCGCGAACTGAATGTCGTTCGGTCGCACTTGTCGGGCTGCGATACGAATCGCCTTGCTGATGTTCTCGCGACATTCCGAAAGTATCACGTTCCGTTCCGCCTGTTCGAGCATCGTATGAAGTGTTGGCTGGGTCAGAAATCCGGGAAGAACAAACCAAAGAGGATGTCCGAATGCTTGGGGAAATCCGACACCCTCGTTCGTATCTTTGTCGTAGTTGGCGCTCCATCGGATACCGACAACGGGCATGTTACCATCCTTGTATCGCCCAAACACGGCAACAAATTCGCCGCTGTTGTATAGAAGGATGGAATCTTCCGACCAAGATGGTCCGAAGTCGGATGAAACCTGTGCTGAATTCATCGTTCTCTTTCCTTTCTCCTGTCTTTGCAAGGAGGAAAGAGACGAGTCTAAAAAGCGGCCTCTTTCCATGTCCTTCAGCTAGGCTCCTGGAATGGCCTTGTATGAAAACACGGAAAGAGGTCCGCGCGCTCGGCGCGCGTTCTCTCTTGCACGTGGCGTTCATACGAATTTTTCCAGGATTCAGCTGAAACGACGACTTGCAGAAAGCAATCGGTTTGGTTCGGGGCTACTTGGTGGCGGGGGTCTCCGGGCGTGCGCGGCGGTGTGCCGCGTGACGATGAGTAGGATACCAGAACCGGCCCGCCGAGGCAAGCGCGATTTGCGGCTGGGCGGGCCCCGGCGCGGAGGCGCCGCGCCGGGGAGGACTTGCTACTCCCCGAAGAGGCGCGTGACGCGGCGGCTGCCGGCGCGCATCACGAGGACGGCGCGGCCGCCGGCGGGGAGGACCGTGTCGCCCGAGGGGACCTCGAACGCCTCGGCGTCCGGGCGGCGGACGAGGAGCAGGAGGTATTCGCCGGGGGCGGAGAGGTCGCGCAGGGCGCGGCCGGCCGCGGGGGAGCCGGGGAGGATGCCGCACTCGACGATCTCGAAGCGGCGGTTGCAGACGGAGTGGACGGCCTGCACGTTGCGGCCGCGCAGGTGGCCGGCGATGGCGTCCACGACCGCGTCGCGCAGCGGCACGGCGACGTCGACGCCGAGCTTGCGCGCGATGGGGTCGAACGCGGCGCTCGCCGTGAGCGCGACGGTCCGCCCGACGCCGCGCGACTTGAGGTAGGCCGCGGCGACGAGGTTGCCCTCGTGGTTCGGGGAGGCGGTCACCGCCAGATCGCACGCGTCGAGCCCCTCGTCGCGCAGGAACGAGTCCTCGGTCACGTCGCCGCAGAGCACGCGCGCGCCCGGCAGCAGCCGCGCCGCCTCGCGGCAGAGGTCCGGATCGGGGTCGACGAGCGCGACCTCGCGGCGGCGGCGCCCGCCGCCGAAGAGCCCGAGCAGCCCGCCGGACTCGCCGCGGACGCCGTCGAGCAGCCGCTCCGCCACGAAGCGCCCGATGAGCCCGGCGCCGAACACCGCCACGCGGCCCGGCGCCTCCTCCGGCGTCGTTCCGGCGAGCTCCGAGAGCGCGGGCAGGTCGTCCGCCCCGGCCACCACGCCGATGCGGTCGCCCGGCGCGATCGTCGTCCCGCCGTCGGGGAGCAGCGCGCCGTCCGGCTTCTCGACCCATGCGACGAGCAGCCGCCGGCCCGTCCGCGCCGACAGCTCGCGCAGGGGCGTGCCGGCGAGGGAGCTCCCCGGCGCGACCGCGAGCTCCGCGACGCCGCGGCCGCCCTCCAGGGCGATCACGTTGCCGACGACGCCGTGCTCGATGGCGCGGCAGATCGCGGCGGCGGCCTCCACGTCGGGGTTGAGCATCCGGTCCACGCCGAGGACCGGGCGCGAATGCCCCGCGCGGCGCGCCGCGCCCGCGAGGGCCGGCGCCGCCGCGCTCTCGTAGTAGGCGTAGTTGCGGACGCGCGCGAGCTTGCGCACGCCGGGATAGCCGGCGTCGGCGAGGGCGCAGGTGATGAGGTTCACCTCGTCGTCCTCCGTGAGGGCGACGAGCGCCCCGGCCTCCGCGATCCCCGCCTCCGCGAGCGTGGCGGGGCTGTTGCCGTCCGCCTCGATAACGGCGCAGTCGACCTGCTCGCGCGCGACGCGGGCCTTGTCCGGGTCGTTCTCCACGAGGACGACCTCCGCGCCCGAGTCGGCGAGCGACCGCGCCAGCTGCACGCCGGTGAACCCGGCTCCTACGACGCTGACTTTCATGGGCCGGGATACTACCACCTGGAGCGCGCTCCAGGTCAAGGGAAAAAACCGGCCGTCACGCCCGCGTGGATTCGCGGGGGGGCTTATGGGGACAGACCACTTAAAATAACGGAAGCAATTGGAGGACGCCCTCAAGTCGGGACGTTCCGAGTTCATTGCGGTCTTATGGGGACGGACCCCTTAAGGACCAAAGAATCCGGTGTCCCTAAACAGACTTTTTCCGGATTCCTTTCGTTGGGATCCATGGCGCTTCAGGCGGGGGGCAGGGGCTTGTGCGTGAAGCGGCGGTCGCCGTCGGCGAAGGGGCCGACGGTGTCGCCCGCGCCGCGCAGGACCCACTTGCAGGTGCAGAGCCCGTCCAGGCCCACGGGGCCGCGCGGCGGGAGCTTGCCGGTGGAGATGCCGACTTCGGCGCCGAGGCCGAAGCGGAAGCCGTCCGCGAAGCGCGTGGAACAGTTCCAGAAGACGTCCGCCGAGTCGACCGCGGCGAGGAAGCGCTCGGCGGCGGCGCGGTCGGCCGCGACGATCGCGTCGGTGTGGTGCGAGCCGTGCGCGTTCACGTGGGCGACCGCTTCGTCGAGCGACCCGACGACGCGGACCGAAAGAACGAGGTCGAGGTATTCCTCGTCCCAGTCCGCGTCCGTGGCGGGGTCCATGGAGGGGACGATGGCGCGCGACTCGGCGTCGCCGCGCAGCGCGACGCCCTTGGCGGCGAGCGCGGCGGCGACGGGCGGCAGGAGCGCGGGGGCGGCGGCGCGGTGCACGAGCAGCGTCTCGACCGTGTTGCACGTCGAGGGCGCCTGCGTCTTGGCGTCGACGACGATCCGCACGGCCATGTCCGGGTCGGCCGATTCGTCGAGGTAGACATGGCACAGGCCCGAGGAGTGGCCCATCACGGGAATGCGGGTGTTCTCCTGGATGTGGCGCACGAAGGCGTTCGAGCCGCGGGGCACGAGCAGGTCGATGTCGCGGTCGCAGCCGAGCATCGCCGCGACGTCCTCGCGCGACTCCAGCAGCGCGATCCAGCCGGCGGGCGCGCCGGCGGCCTCCGTCGCGGCGCGGATCGCGTCGAAGAGCGCCCGGTTCGTTCGCGCGGCCTCGCGCCCGCCCTTGAGGAGGCACGCGTTGCCGCTCGCGAGGCAGAGCGAGGAAATCTGCACGAGCGCGTCGGGGCGCGACTCGAACACGACGCCCACGACGCCGATCGGGCAGGAGACGCGCTCCAGGACGAGCCCCGGCGCGAGCTCCGTGCGGAGCGAAACGGAGCCGAGCGGATCGGGCAGGGCGCGCAGCGAGCGGATGCCTTCGAGGACGCCCTCGAGCTTCTTCCCGCCGAACCCGAGCCGGGCGAGGAGCGGCGCGGCGAGGCCGTCCGCGCGGGCGGCCGCGAGGTCCGCCTCGTTGGCTGCGAAAATCTCCGCGGCGCGGTCGCGGAGGCCGCGCTCCGCCGCGGCGAGGGCGCGGTCGCGCGCCTCGCGGGAAGTCGTGGCGAGAAGGCGGGAGGCGGCCTTGGCGGCGGCGGCGGTTTCGGCGACGTTCATGGGGGAGACGTGCGGGTCCGGATCAGAAATCCTCGATGCCGAGCCAGCGCGGCGAAGCGCCGCAGACGGGCAGGTCCTCGATGGCGGACAGCGCGGCGCCGAGGTCCGCGCGGCGCGCTTCGTGCGTAAGGACGACCACCGTGGCGAAGCCGTCCTCGGAGGCGCCGCGCTGCACGGCGGAGGAGATCGACACGCCGTGCGCCGCGAACGCGGCCGTGGCGGCCGCGAGCGAGCCGGGCCGGTCCTCGAGCGAGAGGTTCACGTAGAAGCGGGAGACGACGTCGCCCTCCGGCAGGATCGCCGGCGGGTCCGCGGCGAGCGGCATCGCCACGGGGCGGTGCGTCCCCGCGGCGAGGTTGCGCGCGGCCTCGGCCACGTCGCCCACCACGGTCGCCGCCGTCGGCAGGCGCCCGGCGCCGCGGCCGTAGTGCAGCGTCCAGTCGTCCATGTCGCTCTTGAAGAGCGCCGCGTTGAAGACGCCGGAAACGGAGCCGAGCATCGAATCGGCGGGCACGAGCGTGGGCGCGACGCGCAGCTCGAGCCCCTCCGGGTGGAGCTTCTCGACGGCGAGCAGCTTCACGCGGTAGCCCATCGCGCGCGCTTCGGCGATGTCGGCGGCCTCGACCGTCCCGCGGATGCCGCGGACGGAGAGCGCGTGCACGTCCGGGCGGACGCCCCAGGCCAGCGAGGCGAGGATCGCCGCCTTGTGCAGCGTGTCGAAGCCGTCCACGTCGAGCGTCGGGTCCGCTTCCGCGAAACCGAGCTTCTGCGCCTGCGCGAGGACGTCGGCGAACGGCGCGCCGTCCTTTTCCATCGCGGTGAGGATGTAGTTGCAGGTTCCGTTGAGGATGCCGTAGGCCTTCTCGACGCGGCAGCCCGCCAGGCCGTCGCGCAGGGAGCGGATGACCGGGATGCCGCCGCCCACGGACGCGCCGAAAAAGAGGTCGACGCCCTTTTCGGCGGCGAGAGCGAAGAGCTCCGCGCCCGACTCGGCGAGGAGTTTCTTGTTGGCGGTCACGACGGGCTTGCCGGCGCGGAGCGCCTCTTCGACGAGCTTTTTGGCGACGCCCGTCCCGCCGATGAGCTCCACGACGACCTGCACGGCCGGGTCGCGCACCGCCGCGAAGGCGTCCGTGCAGAGCACGCCCTCCGGCACCGCGACGCCGCGGTCGGTCGTCACGTCCAGGTCCGCGATTTTGGCCAGGTGCAGGTCCAGGCCCGTGCGCTCGCGCAGGACGTCCGCGTTTTCGAGCAGGCCCCTGGCGACGCCCGCGCCGACCGTTCCGAATCCGAGGATGCCGACACAGATCCGTTTCATGTCCGTTTCTCCGCTGGAAAAGTTCGTTGGATGCGCGCCATTCTAGCAGAAGCGCCCCCGCGCGCGCAACCGCGGTTGCCCCGCGCCGGGCGGGTGTGCTAGAATCGTGTCCGCCGGCACCGCCCCGGACGGCGCGCCGCACCCGACCATGACGAGACTCCGACACCTTTTCCTTTCCGCGGCGCTGGCCGCGCTGGCGCTTCCGTGCGCCGCGCAGGAAGCCGCGCCCGCCGACCGCGGCGACTTCCTGTCGTTCAACTTCGACCGCGTCGACGTGCGCGCCTTCACGAAGGTCGTCGGCTCGTTCACCGGGAAGCGTTTCGTCGTCCCCGAAGGCGTCGAGGGGACGATCACGGTCGTCTCCCCGCCCGTTTCGCGCGAGGAGGCCTACGGCGTGTTCGCCGCGATTCTCGAGAGCAACGGCTTCGCGCTGCAGCGCGAGGGCGGGCTGGAGCGCGTCGTGGCGCTGCCCGACCGCGCCGCGCGCATGGGCGAAATCGTCCCGGCGGGCGAGGCGCTGCCCGAGCACGGCCTCGCGACGCGCATCTTCCGGCTCGACCACATTCCCGCCGAAGAAATGCGCAAGACGCTCGAGGCGCAGCTCGGGCAGAAGGACGCGGTTTCGGTCCTCGAAGAAACCAACCACCTGATCGTCTCCGACACGGCCGAGCGGCTGCGCCGCGTCCAGGCGCTCGTCGAGCAGCTCGACAAGCCCGGCATGGCGGCCGCCTGCGAAGTGATCGCCCTGGAGCACGCGGACGCCGCGGCGCTCGCGCGCCAGCTCACCGTCGCGTTCTCCGAATCGGCCACGCGCGCCTCGCAGCTGCGCGCGCGGCTTCCCGCCGCGCCCGGCGCGCCGGCCGACCCGCTCGCGCGGGCGCCGGTCGTCGTCGCCTCCGAACACGCCAACCAGCTCCTCGTCACCGGTTCCCAGCGCCAAATCCAGACGATCCGCGACCTCGTCGCGAAGCTCGACGTCGCGGCGCCGACCGGCCGCTCGGCCCTCAACGCGATCGTTCTCAAGTTTCTCAAGGCGGAGGATTTCGCCAAGAACGTGACGACGCTGCTGGAGAAGTTCTCCGCCGGCAACACCGACCCCTCGCTCGCGCGCCGCATCGCGGTGGAGGCCGTTCCCGAGAAGAACGCCATCCTCGTGAACGCCGCGCCGGAGGACTTCCGCGCGGTCGAGGCGCTCGTCGCGCAACTCGACGTGAAGCCGCGGCAGGTCCACATCGAGGTCGTGATCGCCGAAGTGCAGGAAGGCGCGGAGGAGACGCTCGGCGTGCAGTTCAACGTCGCGGGCTCCCACCACGGCGCCACGTGGGGCGGCGGCTCGCACCCCAACGCCGAATCCGCCGGCTCGGCGCTCGCCTCGGCCGTCGGCTCGCAGGTCTACCCGGAGGGGCTCGCCGCCGCCGTCGTGAACAAGGCGGGGCAGACGATCGGCGTGCTGAACGTGGACGCGCTGCGCCAGAACAGCGACGTGAAGATCCTCGCCACGCCGTCCGTCTCCGCGCAGAACCACACGACCGCGGAAGTCACGATCGTGGACAACATCCCGATGACCGAATCGACGGTGACCGGCACCGGCGGCGACAAGGACGTGGTGCAGACGATCACGCGCTACGACGTGGGCGTGAAGCTCGCGATCACGCCGCACGTCGTCCCGGGCGGCGAAGTGCAGATGGAGCTGGAGCCTTCGATCGAGGCGGTCACCTCCGGCGGCACGGGCGGCGACTACGCGCCCACGATCGCCAAGCGCACCGTGAAAACCGTGCAGACCGCGCGCGACGGCGAGACGATCGCCATCTCCGGCCTCACGCGCGCGGACACGACCACGGTGGAGCGCCGCGTGCCGCTGCTCGGCTCGATCCCGCTGCTCGGGTGGCTCTTCCGCTGGGACTCGGAGGTCGAGCGCCGCACGAGCATCCTCGTGTTCGTGACGCCGACGATCCTCGACGACGACGGCGCGCCCGCCGCGCTGCGCGAACGGCTCGAGACGCGCACGGGCCTTTCGGCCACGAACATCCTCGAGGAGATTTCCGTCCCGGGAGGCGTCGAGCCGTGAACGGACCGGGACGCCTGATCACGTTCGAAGGCCCCGAAGGGGGCGGCAAGTCCACGCAGGCGCGCCTGCTCGCGGATTCGCTGCGCGCCCGCGGCCTCGAAGTCCTCACAACGCGCGAGCCGGGCGGGACACCGACCGGCGAAATCATCCGCGACCTGCTCCAGAACAACCTCTCCGGCGAACCGATCCGCGACGCGACGGAGGCGCTGCTCTTCTGCGCCTCCCGCGCGCAGCTCTGCCGCGACGTGCTCGCCCCGGCGCTCGGGCGCGGCGCGTGGGTCGTGCTGGACCGCTTCACCGATTCGACGCTCGCCTACCAGGGGTTCGGGCGCGGCTTCGACGTGGCCGCCCTGCGGAGCCTCAACGACTTCGCCACGGGCGACGTGAAGCCCGCGCTCACGCTCCTGCTGGACCTGCCGGTGGAGGAAGGGCTCGCGCGGGCCGTCTCCCGCTCGGGCAAGAAGGACCGCATCGAACAGGCGCCGCTGGACTTCCACCGGCGCCTGCGCGAGGGCTACCTGCGGCTCGCCCGCGAGGAGCCGGACCGCTTCGTCGTCGTCGACGCCGCCAAGCCCGTCCCCGACGTGACGGCGGACATCGCCCGCGTCGTCGAAGCCCGTTTCTTCGCCCGGTAGCGCGCGGCTTGCGGCGGAACGCGCCGGCGGTGTAGAATGTCCCGCGTTCCGGACAAACCGCACCGGCGCCCTCCATGAAAAAAGAAACCCGCCTCCCCCGCCCCGAATACCCCCGCATGCAATTCCGCCGCGAGTCCTCGTGGCTGAACCTCAACGGCACGTGGGACTTCCGCATCGACCGCTCCGGCTCCGCGCGCGAGCGCGGCGTCGTCGAGAAGAAGGAGCTCTTCGACAAGAAGATCGTCGTGCCGTTCTGCCCGGAGTCGAAACTCTCCGGCGTCGCGGACGTCGACTTCATGCAGGACGTCTGGTACCGCCGCGAGGTCGCGTTCCCGAAGGCGTGGGCCGGCAAGCGGATCTTCCTGCGCTTCGGCGGCGTGGACTTCCTCTGCGAGGTCTGGCTCGACGGAAAGTACGCCGGCTCGCACAACGGCGGCTCGGCGCCGTTCGCGCTCGACGTGACGGATCTGGCCAGGCCCGGCGCGAAGCAGGTCCTCGTCGTCCACGCGCACGACGACGTGCGCTCGCTCCTGCAGGGCAACGGCAAGCAGTGCGACCGCTATTTCTCGGCCGGCTGCCACTACACGCGCGTCACGGGCATCTGGCAGACGGTCTGGGCCGAGGCGGTCCACCCGCAGGGCCTCGCCGCGTGCCGCACGACGCCGAACCTCGACACGAGCGAGATCGTGCTCGAGCCGCGCTTCCTCTCCGTCGCGCCGGGCGACCGCTTCCGCGCCGTCGTGCGCGCGGGCGGCGAGGTCGTCGCGGAGCGCGACGTCCCCGCCGCGCAGGGCGCGCCCGTCTCGCTCGCGATCCCGGACGTGCGCGCCTGGTCGCCCTCCGACCCGTTCCTCTACGACCTCACGCTCACCGTGGAGCGCGGCGGCAAGGCGGTCGACACGGTCGAGAGCTACTTCGCGATGCGCAAGGTCTCGTGCGAGGGCAACCGCATCCTCCTCAACGGCAAACCGGTCTTCCTGCGCTTCGTGCTCGACCAGGGCTTCTATCCGGACGGCGTCTGGACCGCGCCCTCGGACGCCGGGCTCAAGGCCGACATCGAGCGCTCCATGGCCGCGGGCTTCAACGGCGCGCGCCTGCACCAGAAGGTCTTCGAGGACCGCTTCCACTACTGGGCCGACCGCCTCGGCTACCTCACGTGGGCCGAATACCCGAGCTGGCGCTTCGACGCCACGATCCCCGAGGCGCAACGCAACTTCCTCGAGGAGTGGCAGGCCGTCGTCGCCGCGCTGCGCGACCACCCGTCCATCGTCGGCTGGTCGCCGCTCAACGAGTCGACCGCGAACGGCCTCGACGTCTGGAACGGCGGTCCGAACGCCGCGCCGGACAATCCGCGCCTCGCCGCCTACCGGCGCTTCGTGCAGACGTTCTGCGACCTCACGAAGGCGGCCGACCCGACGCGCCCCGTGAACGACGCGAGCGGCTACGTGCACTGGAAAACGGACCTCTGGACCGTCCACAGCTACCGCGCCACGCCCAAGGAGCAGAAGGAGTTCCTCCTGCCGAAAAAGGGCGACCGCCGCATCGCGTCGAACACGCCCGCGGCCGAGCCGCCCTACGAGGGGCAGCCCTACCTGCTCGACGAATGGGGCGGTTTCAAGTATCTGCTGCCGGCCGACCGCAAGGGCGGGACGGGCTGGGGCTACAACGGCCTGTGCTTCACGAAGGAGGCGGAGTTCCTCGAGCGCATCGCCGCGCAGGCGAAGCTCTTCGCCTCGATGAAGGAGCTCTGCGGCTGGTGCTACACCCAGCTCACGGACGTGGAGCAGGAGCAGAACGGCGTCTACACCTACGACCGCCGGGCGAAGGCCGCGCCGAAGAAACTCGCCGCCGCCTTCGGCTTCCGCCCGAAGTGGAGCGCGTGGTAGCGCCCCGGCCCGGCGGCGGCGCGGCGGTTGCACGGACGGCCGCCTTTGTGGTAGCATTCGCCGCATGAAATCCGTTGCTTTTCCCTTTTTGCTCGCCGCCGCCGTCGCGTGCGGCGGGGCTCTTTCCGCGCGGGGCGCCGACGGCGGCGTCGAAAGCCGCTTCCGCGGCCTGGCGCAGTCCTTCGGCGTCGGGGACGCCAAGACCGACGTCATGGCCGACTCGGCCGACTACGACCTGGAGTCCGGCTGGACCACGTTCACCGGCAACGTCGCCATCCGCCACGGCGGCTGGGAGCTGCGCGCCGACCGCATCCGCTACAAGTCCGAAACGGGCGACGCGCAGGCCTTCGGCAACGTCTCGCTCACGGGCGAGGACGGGACGCTCGTCACCGGCGACACGCTCGACGTGAACCTCAACGAGCGCGCGGGCCGCGTCGAGACGGTCGACCTCTACACCGCGCCCTTCCGCGTGATCGCGGACGAAGCGACCGTGACCGGCGCCGCGAAGGCCGGCGGCGCCTACGAGACGCAGGGCGTCACGCTCACGACCTGCACCAACGAGCCCGGCCGCTTCCACTGGCACGTCCACGCCGACCGCGCGCGCCTGCGCCCGGGCGACGACGTGACGGGCTGGGGCGTCGTCCCGCGCCTCTTCGGCATCCCGTTCTTCTACGTGCCCTACTTCTGGAAGGACCTCGAGCGGCACTACGGCTTCCGCTTCCAGCCCGGCTGGCGCGGCTCGTGGGGCGCGTTCCTGCTCGCCTCCTACAAGCTCCCGCTCCTGCGCGACAAGGAAGAGAAGGAGTTCGTCGACAACTACATCTTCGTCGACCTGCGCAGCAAGCGCGGCGTCGCGTTCGGCGACAAGGTCCAGTGGACGTTCGGCGAAGACGAATCCAAGGGCTACCTGACCGGCTGGTTCCTGCCCGAAGACAAGGACCTGCCCGAGGAAATCTCCCTGCCCGAGGACGACCCGCGCTACCGCGTCCGCTTCCGCCACGACTGGAACGCGACCGACCGCGACCAGGTCCTGCTGCAGGCGCTCTACGTCTCCGACGTCCGCGTCCAGAAGGACTTCTTCCGCAAGGAATACAAGGAGATGACCGAGCCGGACAACTACGCCACGTACACGCACTACGGCGATTCGTGGTCCGGCGGCCTCACCGCCCGCGCCCGCCTCAACGACTTCTACGGCCAGACCGAACGCCTGCCCGAAGCCTGGCTGGACCTGGCGTCCTTCGAAGTGGCCGACACGGGGATCTACTTCGAAAACGAGACGGCCGCCGCGTTCCTGCGCCGCCGCTTCGCCGAACCGGTCGACGGGTCGTGGGCCGGCGCGGGCGAAGCGCCGGAGGAATACGACGCGTTCCGCTTCGACACGCGCTTCGAACTCTCCTACCCCGGCAAGTATTTCGGCTGGCTCTCGTTCGTCCCGCGCGCGGCCTGGCGCGGCACCTACTACGACAAGACGCGCCTCGAAATCGCAGAAAAGGTCCTCGAGACGAACGTTTCCACGAACGAAGCCGGCAAGGTCGTGACGACGACCGAGGAAAAGGAACGCACGCGCTGGGAGGAGGACGATTCGGGCTTCCGCTCCGTCTTCGAGCTCGGCGCCGAACTTTCCACGCGCGCCTACGGTTTCTGGGACGGCGCCGACGGCCGCCAGTGGCGCCACGTCCTCGAGCCCTACGCCAACTACACCTACGTGCCCGAGCCCAACTTCCTGCCTTCGGAACTCTACCAGTTCGACGCCGTCGACGCGCTCGACAAGAAACACACGCTGCGCGTCGGCCTGCGCCAGCGCTGGCAGGAGCGCGACCCCGCCACGGGCGGCACCGCCGAGCCCTGGTATCTGGACGCGTGGGCCGACCTCGACCTCGATCCGGCCGAGGACGACGGCGAGAACTTCGTCGGCGCCGGGTGGGACGCCCGCTGGCGCCCCGCCTCCTGGATGCGCGTGCGGTGGCAGGGCTTCTACGACAACGCCGAAAGCGAGCTCGCGACCTCCGAAGTGCAGCTCACCGCGTGGCACGACGTCTTCCGCTGCGACGCGCTCTACCGCTACCGCCGCGACGTGAACAGCTACTTCGACGGCGGCGTTTCCTGGTATGCCAACGAGCGCTGGGCGTTCAACCTCTTCGCGCGCTACGAGTTCGAGACCAGCCAGGTCGAAGAGGTCGGCGGCTGGATCCAGCGCTCCTGGGACTGCCTCGCCCTGCGCTTCGTGGCGAGCGTCGAGCCCGGCTACGAGAACGAGGCCGGCGCCGACGAGGACGACGACTGGCACGTGACCGTCACCGGCTGGCTCACGGACTTCGTCCCCGCCAGCATCCTCGAAGAGGACGCCCGTTGAGCGGCGGTCCGTCCGCCTCCGGGCGCTTTCCGCGCTTCCGCGTCCTCGACGTCCCGCTCACCGCGTGCCGCCGCGCCGAAGCGGTCGCGGAAATCGTCCGCATGGTCCGCGAACGCGAGCGCGGCCACGTGTGCGTCTTCACCGCCGATTCGGTCCTCAAGTGCCACGACGACCCGCGCCTCGCCGCCGTCGCGCGCACGTCGGCGATGACGCTCTGCGACGGCATGCCCCTCGTCTTCCTCGGCCGCCGCGCCGCGCGCCTGCCCCTCGACCGCTGCTACGGGCCGGACGTCATGCTCGAGACGCTCGACCGCGGCCGCGCCGCCGGCCTGCGCCACTACTTCTACGGCGGGGCGGACGAAGAGACGTCGCGCCGCCTGCGCGAAAACGTGCTCGCGCGCTTTCCCGGCCTGCAAATCTGCGGCGCCGAAGTTCCGCCCTTCCGCCCCCTCACGGAAGAGGAGCGCCGCGAAACCGCCGCCCGCATCGACGCGTCGGGCGCGGACGTGGTGTGGGTCGGACTCGGGACGCCCAAGCAGGACTTCTGGATGGCCGACATGCGGCCGCTCCTGCGCGCGCCCGTCCTCGTCGCCGTCGGCGCCGCGTTCGCCTTCCACGCCGGGACCGTCCGCCAGGCGCCGCGCTGGATGATGCGCGCCGGCCTGGAGTGGCTCTTCCGCCTCTGCGCCGAACCGCGCCGCCTCTGGCGCCGCTACCTGCTCGGCAACCCGCGCTTCCTCTGGCTCGTCGCGCGCCAGGCGCTGACGGGCCGCCCCGCGCGCCTCGGCGCCGTCGGGCAAACCGCCGCCGCGCCGCGATGAAGGTCGCCCGCATACCCGTCGGCCCGTTCGAGGCCAACTGCTGGCTCGTCGCCGAACCCGGCGCCGGCGCCCTCGTCGTGGACCCCGGCGCGGACGCCCCGTCGATCCTGGCCGCGCTCCGCGACGCCGGCGAACCGCTCCGCGCCGTCCTGCTCACGCACGGCCACCTGGACCACCTTTCCGCCCTGCCCCCGCTCCTGGCCGCGCAGCCCGCCCCAGTGCCCGTCCGCCTCGCCGCCGCGGACGCCGCGTGGTGCTTCACGTCCCTCAACGACATCCCGCCCTACGAGCCGGTCCTCGAGCCGCCCGCGTCGCTCGAACCGGTCGAAGACGGCGGCGAAATCCCGCTCGGCTCCCTGCGGCTGCGCGTCCTCGCCACGCCCGGCCATTCGCCCGGATCGGTCTGCTTCTTCGCGGACGCGGACGGCTCCCGCCCGCCCGTGCTCTTTTCCGGCGACACGCTCTTCCGCGCGTCCGTCGGCCGCACCGACCTGCCCGGCGGCTCGTGGGACGAGCTGGCCGCCTCCCTGCGCCGTCTGGCCGCCCTCCCGCCGGAAACGCGCGTCCTGCCCGGCCACGGCCGACCGACGACCGTCGCCGCCGAACGCGAACTCAACCCCTTCCTCGCGCAGCCGGATTGACCGCGCCGGGGCGAAATCGCTTGCCCCGCGGCGGCGGTTGTGGCAGAATGGGGCCGTTTTCCGCCGTTTCCGGACGGCGCACCGGAACCCCATCCGCCATGACCACGATCCGCACGCTCCTTCTCGACGCCGTCCGCGACTGCCCGGACGGCACGTTCGTCCGGTGGAAGTCCGCCGGCGAATGGAAGTCCTGGACCTTCTCCGACCTCGCCGCGCGCGCGAGGGAGGTCTCCGAGGCGCTCGGCCGGCTCGACGTGAAGCCCGGCGACCGCGTCGCGCTCATGATGGAGAACCGCCCCGAGTGGATGTCGACCTATCTCGGCATCGTCTCGTGCGGCGTGACGTGCGTCCCGGTGGACGCGCACCTGCACGCGCACGAGGTCTCGCACATCCTGCGCGACTCCGAGGCCGTGGCCCTGTTCGGCTCGGGCCGCGTCTGGCCGCTCGTGCAGGAAATCATGGGGACGATGAAGTTCCTGCGCTCCGTCGTCCTGCTCGACGGCGCGATCGACCGCGACCGCAGGGAAAGCGGCGTGCGCCTCCACGACTACGCGCGCCTGGCGGAAAGCGTCGCGGCGGCGGCGGCCTCGGCGGGCGCGTGGTTCGACAACCACGAGGCGCTCGAAGGCGACATCGCCTCGATCATCTACACGTCCGGCACGACCGGCCGCTCCAAGGGCGCGATGCTGGCGCATTCGAACTTCTGCGCCCAGCTCCGCGCGCTCGAATACTTCACGGTCCGCAAGGACGACAACTTCCTGCTCGTCCTGCCGCTGCACCACGCGTTCGCGTTCACGGCCAACTTCATCGTCCCGCTCGCCTGCAAGTGCGAAATCTCGATGGTCGAAAACCTCCGCACGATCCCGGAGAACATGAAGGACACCAGGCCGACCGTGCTGCTGGCGGTGCCGCTGCTGGCCGAGAAGATGCTCGGCGCGATCATGAAGAAGCTCCGCAAGAGCACCGCGGCCCGCGCGCTCATGGCGATGGGCCTCTCGCGCGTCGTCGGCAAGAAGATCGTGGCCCAGCTCGGCGGGCGCCTGCGCATCATCATCTGCGGCGGCGCGGCGAGCGACCCGGACGTGCTGCGGCAGTGGTCGAAGTTCGGCGTGAACACGCTGCAAGGCTACGGCCTCACCGAGACGGCGCCGATCAGCGCCCTCTCGCACGAGCACGAAATCGTCTTCGAGTCCGTCGGCCGCGCGCTGCCCGGCCACGAGCTGCGGATCGCCGAGCCGAACGACGACGGCGTGGGCGAAATCGAGGTGAGGGGCCCCTCCGTGATGAAGGGCTACTTCCGCAACGAAGCCGCCACGAAGGAGTGCTTCGACGAGGACGGCTGGTTCCGCACGGGCGATCTCGGGACGATGGCCCCCAACGGCTACGTCACCATCACGGGCCGCAAGAAGAGCCTCATCGTGAACCGCGAGGGCAAGAACATCTACCCGGAAGAGGTCGAGCTCGTCATCAACGCCTGCCCCCACGTCCTCGAATCGATCGTCCTGGGCTACCACGTCCCCGGCGAGAAGAAGGGCGAACACGTCGGCGCGATCGTCGTGGCGGACCTCGACAAGATCGCCGAGGAGCGCAACAAGAGCGACGCGGCGTCCGCTTCGCCCCTTTCCGACGACCAGATCCGCAAGCTCTGCGTGGACGAAGTGCACGCGGCGATGAAGGAGCTCTCCGCCTACAAGCACCCGCGCCGCATCCAGGTGCGCTTCGACCCGCTGCAGAAGACCAACACGCTCAAGGTCAAGCGCTACCTCTATTCGCTCGACGCCGCGCCCGAGGCGTAGCGCGCGGCGGGCGCCGGCGGCGGCCGCCCGGCGCGCCTCACTCCTGGTTGATCGCCTTGACCGGGTCGAGGCGCGCGGCGAGCGAGGCCGGCAGGAAGCTCGCCGCGAGGCAGAAGGCGAAGACGATGCCGACCACCGCCGCGACGTCCGACGGGACGACGCGCCACGGCAGTTCCGGCAGCCCGTAGACGGCTTCCGGGAAAACGTCCCAGCCCCAGCGGGCGAGCATGCGCACGAGCCGCTGCAGGTTGTGCAGCACGAGCCAGCCCAGGCCCAGGCCGAGCAGTTCGCCCAGCACGCATTGCACGAGCCCGTGCAGGACGAACGCCGACTTGATCTGCGCCCCGGAGAACCCGAGCGCCTTCATGAGGCCGATTTCCTTCGTCTTCTGGATCGTGATGACGATGAGCGTGTTCGTCACGCAGAACGCCGCGACGATCGCGATGAAGGCGAGCAGGACGAACATCATCGTCTTTTCCGTCCGCAGCGCGTTGAAGAGCACGCGGTCCTGGTCCATCCACGTGGAGGAGACCGTCCACGGCGCGAGCGCGTCGTCGACCGCGGCCGCGGTCTCCCAGGCGCGGTTCGGGTCCGAAACCTGCACCTGGAGCATGCGCGCGCCGCCGTCCATGCCCATGAGGTCGCGCGCCATCCCGAGCGAGCAGACGAGCAGCCCGTCGTCGAACTTCGCCAGTCCCATGTCGAACACGCCGGCGATTTCGATTTCCTCGGGGAAGTAGAGTTCGTCGGCCGACTTGAGGTTGAGCGGCGAGTAGCAGAGGAACCGGTCGCCCGGCGCGGCGCCGAGCCGCCACGCCAGTTCGCGGCCGACGATCGCGCGGTCGTCCCGCACGTCGTAGGCGCCGGCCACGATCCGCCCCGCGGCGTTCGCCACGACGGAGGGCCGGTCCGGATCGACGCCGAGGACCGTCACGGTGACCGGGTCGCGGCCGCCGTCCCCGCGCAGCATCGCGGGGAACATGATCGCCGGGCAGGCGCCTTCCACGCCCGGCAGCTCCGAAACGCGGTCGCACATCGCGTCCGGGTCGCGCAGGTCGCCGTAGCGGCCCTGCACGACGACGTGCGGCGAAAACGACAGGATGCGGTCGCGCCAGACGTCGCCGAAGCCGGTCATCACCGCCAGCACGATCATGAGGATCGCCACGCCGAGCATGACGCCCAGAACCGTCACCACGGGGATGACGGACGAGAAACTGCGCTTCGGGCGCAGGTAGCGGGCGGCGAGAAACAGCGGAAAGGAAGCCATCGGCGCGCATTCTAGCAAACCGCGCCGCGCACCGCAAACGGCGGACTCCCGCGCCTGCGTCCCGGCGCTGCCGCCCGCCGCCGGCGCGGCCGACCCGGCGGAATCGGGGGAAACGTCCATACTATCAAAAATTTCCGGAAAAATGTCAATCCCCGTGAAACATTTTCGCGGGGTCCGTCTGGTAGTTTTGTCCCCGTCGCAAGGGAACGAGTCCCGCGCGGCGCAAAAAATCCGAAACGGAAAGAAAGGACAAAACCATGAACGACACGAACACCGCCCCCACCGCCGTCTTCGACGCGCCCAGGGGAGACTACAACCCCCGGCTCTCGCTCTACCACGCCAACGGCAAGAACACCGGAACGGCGCTGCAGTTCGAACTCGCCCCGGCGACGCCGGACCGCGACGGCGCGCTCTTCCTCGCGATCGCGAGGCAGAAGACGGTCGGCAACCTGAACGCGCAGGGCCTCGACCGCTTCGCCTCGTTCGACTGGGCGAACAAGACGACCGTGAAGCTCGGATTCCTCGAAGTCGCCGAAATCCTGATGGTCTTCGGCGGGCAGGCGTCCGTCCTGACCCACGCGGGCAAGGAAGGGCTTTTCCACAACTCGCCCTCGGCCACGACGTCGATCACGCTCAAGCGCGCCGACGATCCGGCCCGCCCCGGTTTCATCCTGGGCGTGGGCCGCACGCCGAAGGCCGACCCGAACGCGCGCCAATACGCCGCGTTCGCCTTCTGGCCCGCCGAGGCGTTCGCGCTCCGGCTCGCGCTCCAGGCGCAGATGGGCCTGCTCGCGTTCGGGATTCCGCGCGAGCGCCGCGCGGCGCAGCCCGCGCCCGCCGCGTCGTTCGCGCCGCCGCCCGCCGCGCCCGCGCCGTTCCCCGCGGCCCCGGCCGCCGCACCCGTGGCCGACGCCTGCGGAGACGCGTTCTAGGCCGCTTCGCGGCCGTCGCAAGTCACAGGTCGAACAAGGAGTCCGGCATGAAATCCAACCGTCGTTTCTTCGCGGCCACCGCCGCGTTTCTCGCCGCGCTGGCGGCCGTTTCCATCCTCGCCGCGCAAAGCGCGGCTTCGCCGCCGCCCGGCCGCGGACCGGACGAGTCCGCGCTCGCGGCGCAGCTGCGCTTCCTCGCCGCGCGGAGCGTCCAGGGCGACGCTGAGGCGACGTTCGAGTTCGCACGCAGGGTGGAGCTCGGCATCGGGACGGAGCCCGATCCGGAAGAAGCCGCCTACTGGTATGAAATCGCGGAGGAGCAGGGCCATCCGCTGCCGGACGACGTCGTCCGACGGCTGTTCCTGTGATCGTTCGTCCCGCGGGCGCATGTGCCGGCGGTTCGGAACAACACGCAGAGAACGCAGAGGGCGCAGAGCCACGTCCCGCAGGCGCATGCACCGTCGTTTTGAAACAACACGCAGAGAACGCAGAGGGCTCAGAGCCACGTCCCGCAGGCGCATGCACCGTCGTTTTGAAACAACACGCAGAGAACGCAGAGAGCGCAGAGCCACGTCCCGTAGGCGCATGCGTTGTCAATCACGACCCGAAAGGAACTTCCATGAAACCAGTCAACGAAATCACGGCCGACATCATCGACGCGGCCATTCGCATTCATCGGCAATTCGGCCCCGGCATGTACGAGAAGGCCTACGAGTTGCTCATGCAAATCGAACTTTGCGCCCGCGGGCACGTCGTAACGCGCGAGAAGTTTGTCGATGTCGTCTATCGCGGCGTTACGGTCCGAGGAGCCTTTTCAATCGACCTGCTCGTCGACAATCAAGTCGTGGTGGAGTTGAAGTCGTGTGAAAAGAACCTGCCGGTTTTCGGCAAGCAGCTCAAGACCTACCTCGTCCTGTTCGGCCGTCCGGTCGGTCTGCTGATCAACTTTGGGCTCCCCGCCCTGAAAGACGGCATCGAGCGCGTGGTCAACCACTACGAGGAAGTTCAACGATGACTTCCACTCCACGCCGCCGCCTAGCCCGGAGCCCGGCTCTGCGCTCTCTGCGTGAGACAAGAACACTCTGCGCTCTCTGCGTTCTCTGCGTGAGACAAGAACACTCTGCGCTCTCTGCGTTCTCTGCGTGAGACAAGAACACTCTGCGCTCTCTGCGTTCTCTGCGTGAGACAAGAACACTCTGCGCTCTCTGCGTTCTCTGCGTGAGATCAAACAATGCCCTGGACCCCGCCACAGCTCCCGCCGCCACCGCTCCGCGTGTCGATGGCGTCCTCCTACGCCTCCAAGCTCGCGCTCTTCCGCGCGCGCTTCGCGTGCCGCGCGGACGTCTGGGCGAAGCGCTGGACGAGCGCGCGGTCGGGCCGCAGCGGCTTCTCCCCCGCGTGCGGCAACGAGTGGCGCCCGGGGTTCTGCCCCAAGCCGGTCCGCGGCTGCTCCGCGTGCCGAAGCCGCGCGTGGCTCCCGCTCACGGACGAAACGGTCCGCTGGCACCTCCTCGGCGCGACGCCGTCGGGCAAGCCCTTCGCCCTCGGCGGCTATCCGGTCCTGCCGGGAGACGACTGCCGTTTCGCGGCGCTCGCGGTTCGCAGATTCGCAGGTTCGGCGCGCTCGGAGAGCGCGCCCTACCAAGAAGAAACTCCGCGGTCTCCGCGAACTCCGCGTGAGAAAGAAACTCCGCGGCCTCCGCGAACTCCGCGTGAGGAAAAATCTCAGCGCTCTCTGCGTGAGATCAAAAACGCGGAGGACGAGGCGGCGCAAGGGTCTCCGCGCTCTCTGCGTGAGATCAAAAACGCGGGGGACGAGGCGGCGCAAGGGTCTCCGCGCTCTCTGCGTGAGATCAAAAACGCGGGGGACGAGGCGGCGCAAGGGTCTCCGCGCTATCTGCGTG
>JAFTHC010000106.1 GCA_017457625.1 Kiritimatiellia bacterium | reverse complement strand
TTGACGGCGCCGGGGGCGGCGGCGACGTATTGGACGCAGAGCATCACGAGCGGCCCCGCGCCCGTGTTGCGGACGGCGCGCTTGCCGGCGGGGGCGACGCGGACGCCGTGCGCGCGACGTAGCCGAGCGCCTCGAGCTTGTCCACGAGGATCGTCGTCGTGGGCTTCGTCCGGCGGGCGAACGCGGCGATTTCGTGCATCGTGGCCTCGCCCTTTTTGAAAAGGATGGCGAACACGTCGCCGTGCGATGGCGCAAGGCCCTTCAGGCCCGCCGCCGCCAGTTCGGCGGCGAGCCAACGGTCCGCGCGCTCGTGCGCCACCGCCAGAAGATGTCCCAGGTTGCGTTGCACGGGCCGGGAGTATAGTTAGACATCTAACAAAAGTCAAGCGCGATTCGTCGCGTGACGGGGCGCGGCCCCGGCCATCGCGCGCGCCCGCGCCCCGCAGAGCCCGAAGCGGCATGGCGGCTTCCAACTTCCGGATCGTTCTGGTAGAATCCGCCGCATGAACGAACTCGTCCGTCTCGTCGCGGAGCATCCCGTCGCGCAGGCCCTAGGGCTCATCGCGCTCGTCGTCACCTGCCTGAGCTACCAGGCGCGGACGACGCGCGGCATCGCGCTTCGGCAGGCGGTCGGCAGCTTCTTCTGGACGGCGCACCTGCTCCTGCTCGGCGCGTGGACGGGCGGCCTGCTCAACCTGCTCGGCCTCGTCCGCGGAAGCGTCTACTCTCAGCGCGGAGAGCGCGCGTGGGCGTCGCGTCCGTTCTGGCCGTGGCTCTTCGGCGCGCTGTGCGTCGGCGCGGCCGCGTGGGCGGGTCTGACGCAGGGTGAAGGCCCGCGGCTCCTACTCTCGGTCGCCGCGCAATGCCTCGGTTGCTACGCGCTCTGGACGGCCCGCGTCCGCCTCGCGCGCATCCTGCTCGTCTTCGTCAGCCTCCTCTGGCTCGTCTACGACATGCTCTCCGGCTCCATTCCCGGAACGCTCTGCGAAATCCTGAGCCAGGTTTCGCTCTATGCCGCCATCGCGCGGAATCGGAGGACGCCATGACACGCATCCTGTTCGTCTGCCACGGCAACATCTGCCGCAGCCCGATGGCCGCAACGGGGCGGCTCCCTCGCGCGGCCGCGACGCGCAGGAAGAGCAGCGGGAAGAGACGGGCGGCACGCGGCCGCGAATGCCGGGCAAGGGCAGGTCGAAAACTTCGGCGTCACGCCTGCTCGAACGCCGGGTGCCAGGCGGCGAACTGCGCGAGCTGCTCGTCGGTGCGGTGGTAGTAGCGGACGCCCTTGTCGAGCGTGGCGATGGCGGCCATGTCGGCGTCCGTGAGCGCGAAGTCGAGGACGGCGAGGTTGTCGTGGATGTGGTCCACGTTGCGGCTGCCGGGAATCACGGAGAAGCCCATCTGCACGTGCCAGCGCAGCACGACCTGGGCGGGGGTGCGCCCGGGGCGGGCGGCGATGTCCGTGAGGACGGGCTCCCGCAGCAGCGCCTTGTCGCCGTGGCCGAGCGGATACCAGCTCATGAGGCGGATGCCGAGGGGGTCGAGCGTCCCGCGCAGCTCGCGCTGCGTGAAGTAGGGGTG
>JAFTHC010000105.1 GCA_017457625.1 Kiritimatiellia bacterium | reverse complement strand
CTCGCCGCCGTTGCGGTGGTGGTGGCCCATGTCGTCTCCTTCCCCGGTGCTAGAACGACTTCTCCGCGCGGCGCTCGCGCTCGCGGCGCATCTGCCGCGTCTCGCGCTCCGGCGGGATCACTTCCGTCCCGTCCGCCTGCGTGAAGGACGCGGGGCGGCCCTTGCGGCGCGCGCGCCACAGGCCGGCGATCGCGATCGCCTGCGAGACGACCCAGTAGAGGCCGAGCGCCGAGGCGAACGGGTAGCACATGACGAGCATCATGATCGGCATGAAGACCGTCATCATCTTCTGCTGCGAGGGGTCGCCCGCGCTCGGCGTGAGGCGGCTCTGCAGCGTCATCGTCACGGCCATGCCGATCGGCAGCAGGTTCAGGCCGAAGCCGAGCGTGTCGCGGAAGAGGTTCTCCGGCTCGGAGAGGTCGCGGATCCAGAGGAAGCTCTCGTGCCGCAGCTCGACGCTCGTGCGCAGCACCATGAACAGCGCGATGAAGACCGGCAGCTGGATCAGCATCGGCAGGCAGCTGTAGAGAGGGTTCACCTTCGCTTCGGCGTAGAGCTTCATCTGCTCCTGCTGGAGCTTGCGCTTGTCGTCCTTGTATTTTTCCTGGAGCGCCTTGATCTTGGGCTGCAGCTCCTGCATCTTCTTCATGCTCTCGGTGCTCTTGCGCGTGAACGGGTAGAGCACGAGGCGCACGAGGACTGTGAGGATGATGATCGCCAGGCCGTAACTCGGCACGAGCGCGTGGATCGCGTTGAGCAGGTCCAGCAGGTAGCGGCAGAAGAAGCTCCACGTGCCGAAGCGCATCACCGCGAGGTGGTCGCGCCCTTCCTTGCGCAGCTCCGACATCTTGCGCGGACCCGCGTAGAGCGAGTAGTCGCACACGAGCGTCCCGTCGCCGCGCTCCTGCGGCGCGACGAGCAGCTCCGCGCCGACCGAGTCGAGCGCGAGCGCGGCGCCCGGCGCGGTGGGCTTGCGCGAGACGGCGGCCGCGACGCCGGCGCCCGGGACCGCCGGCGTGAGGACCTGCGCGAAGAACCGCTCGCGCACGCCGACCCAGCCGACGCTCCCGGCCAGTTCCTCGCGCCTCGTCATCGGGGCCGCGGGGGAAACGGTCGCGGCCGAGCACCCGCCGCCCTTCGTGCCGAAGAGCCCGGCGATCGACGGCGCGCCGTCGCGCAGCGCGGAGGAAAGCGTCATCTCGGGCGTCTCGCCGTCCAGCGCCGCGTCCACGCCCATGTCCGCGTCCTTGTCCGTGGGCGCCACCGAGCGGATGCCGCCCAGCGCCACGCGGAAGGCCGGCACGGCGACGGGCGCGCCGTCCTTGGACGAAAACACGTCCCGCACCGCGAAGTGGAACCCGTTCGTGAGCGCCACGGTGCGCACCAGCCGCAGGCCGTCCGCGTTCTCCGCGGTCATCCGCACGAGGCCCGGCGCGGCCTCTTCGACCGCGAAGTCCGCGCCCGCGCCCAGGCCGGGGATGCCGGCGAGCGCGAGGGTCGGCGCCCCGGCGAATGCGAGCTCCACCGGTCCATCCGCCGGGTCGAGCGTGCGGTCGAAGCCGGGCAGCGTCACCGACCGGATCGCGCCGCCCTTGCTCGTGAACGCCACGCGCGCCACGTCGTTGGAAAAGACGAAAAGCTCCTCCGGCCGGCCGGAGTCGGCCTCGGGCTCCGGTCGCGCCGCCGCGGCGGGCGCGGCGTGCGCGGTCGCGGCCGCCGGCGCGGCGGCGGCCGGCGCCGGGCGCGAAGACGCGGGATGCGCGGCCCGCCATTCGGCCTGTTTCCTGTTGTTGGAGTAGCTCGAATAGAAGGCGCCGCACAGCAGCAGCACCAACAGGGCGACGATCAGTTTTTCGGTCTTGTTCATCGGAAAATGGGCCGGCCCTTCGGGCCGACGGGCCGGGAGTCTACCAGTTTGCCCCTCTCCCGGTCAAGTTTGCGCGCGTGACGCGGCCGCGGCGCCTGTGCTAGAATGCGGCCGCATGAAAACCTGGCACCTCGTCGCCGGCCTCGCGGCGGCGGCGCTCCTCGGATGGAGCGGCTGCCGCCTGCTGCGCGAATCGCCCGAGACGCAGATCCGGGCGGCGTTCGAAAAACTCGCGGACTGTCTCGACAAACGCGGGGCGGACGAGGGCCCGCTCCGCACCGTCGCCAAGCGGAACGACTTCGCGGCCCTGCTCGACGACACCGTTTCCTTTTCGGTCCGCGACTTGGGGTGGCGCGGGATGCGGACGCGCGACGAAGCCGCCGACCGCGCGTTCGCGGGGCGGCAGCCGCTGTGGACGCTGCGGGTGCGGTTCGGCGGCGCGGCCGTGACCGTGGATCCGGACGGCCGCGCCGCGACCGCCGTCTGCGACGCGCTGGTTTCGTTCGATTCCCCCTGGGGCTCGCGCGACGAAGCGCGCGAAGTCCGCGTCCGGCTCGTCCGCAAGGACGGCCGCTGGCTCTTCAGCTCGGCGGAGGCCGTCCCGATCCGGCGAAAACAAGCGGAGGACCCCGCCGCGCGTGGCGGGGTCCGCGCGGCGTTTCGGCGGGTCAAACCGGCGTAGCGCCGGACGGCGGACGCCGCCGGCGGAAAAATCCCGGCCAGGTCTCCGGCACGGGATCGTAGCCGTGCGGGCCGAAGGGGCGGCAGCGCAGCAGGCGCCGAAGCGTGAGCCAGGAGCCGCGGAGCAGGCCGAAGCGGTCGAGCGCCCCGAGCGCGTAGTTGGAGCAACTCGGCTCGAACCGGCACGCGCCCGAAAAGAGCGGCCCGACCGTGACCTGGTAGGCCCGCACGAGGAAAATGCCGATGCGCTTCACGGCAGGATGCCCGCCGCGCGGCAGATCGCGGCGAGCTCGGCGCGGACCTCGGGCTCGCGGGCCTTCAGGATCGAGCGGCGGGCGACGAGCGCCAGGTCCCACGGGCCGCCCCGGAAGTCCGGGCGGAGGAGACGGAAACTCTCGCGCAGAAGGCGTTTTGCGCGGTTGCGTTCGTGCGCGCGACGGAACGTCCGCTTGGCTGCCGTGGCGCCGAGGCGGTGGACCGCGACGCCCGCCGGTGCGGGCGCCCAGCAGGCCACGAGCAGTCGCCCCGCGCGGCGCGTCCGGACGGCGTAAAGCTCCTCGAATCGGGCGCGGGAGAGGATGCGCGAATCCTTGCCGGAAAAAAACGCGCGCCGCCGGGACGCGGGCGTCCCGGCGGTCGCATCGGCGGGCGTTTCGGTCGCGGCGGCGGCCATCGCCCGGGAGGCTCCTAGACCTGCGTGAGGCGCTTGCGGCCCTTCTGGCGGCGGCGCTTCAGGACCTTGCGGCCGTCGGCCGTGGCCATGCGTGCGCGGAAACCGACCTTGCGGGCGCGCTTGATCTTGGAGGGCTGGTAAACCTGTTTCATGGTGACTCCGGCTGTTGTTCGTTCGAAAGTGGTGGGCAATACTGGACTCGAACCAGTGACCCCCGCCGTGTGAAAGCGATGCTCTAACCAACTGAGCTAATTGCCCGGGGTGCGAAACGCGGGGAATCAAAGCAAAAATCCGGCCCCGCGTCAACCGGAATTTTCCGCGCCGCGGCGACACGGTCGACTGACCGGTTCCGGACGCGCGGCCGATTTGCGCGCGGGTGGAGGTTCTGGTAGAATGGTGCGCGTTCTGCGAACGAAGGAAATGGAGCCGACACGCCAGCGTCCCGCCGCGGCGGTCCCCGGAAGGGAGGCCGCGCCGTGAGCGTCGTCTGGTATACCTACGCGGACGGCGTCCGCCTCGGGCCGATGTCGTGGGACGAAATCCGTGCCGCGGCCAAGGACGGCTCGCTCAAGCCGGACCACTACGTGTGGACCGCCGGCTACGGCGCGGAGTGGCGCCGCGCCTCGACGCTCGAATCGCTCTTTCCGCCGGCGGCCGGAAAGAAGGAGCCGCCCCCGCCGCCGGAAGCGCCCGCCCCGCGCGCCGCGCCGGCTCCCGACTCGCCGCACGACTTCGCCGAGAAGCTCCGCGCGAGCCTCCGCGCCGAACGCTCGCCGTTCGAACCGCAGCCCGGTTCGCCGGACGCCGCCGCGCGCCGCCCGATGCACGTGCTCGCCGCGCTCGGCACGGCGTGGTACAACATGCGGCTCGTCCTGTTCGTGCCGTTCGCGTTCCGGCGCTGGATCCTCTTCTCGGCCGCCGCGTTCCTCGTCCTGCTCGGCTCCCAGTCCGAACTGGAGGCGCCCGCCGCGTTCGCAGCGCGTCCCGCCGCGGACGCCGCCTCCGCCGCCGCGCCCGCGCAACCCGCCAAGTCCCGCCTCGCCGCGTTCGCGGAAAAGTGGCAGGGCGGTTCGGCCGCGGCCGAGGCGGCGGGCGACCCGGACGCCGTCTGGGCCGAATTCGGCGCCGCGCTCCGCGACGATTCGGTCGCGCTCCGCGACTGGGCACGCCGCGCGCTCGCCGAACGCTGGGCGCTGCCGGGGCTCGTGGCGCTGCTGCTCCTGATGGCGGCGCTGCACGCGTGGTTCCTCTCGCGCGGATGGACGCTTCTGCTGGACCTCGTCTACCGGCGCGACGACCCGGCCTTCGTCGCGTGGGCCGACGCGGCGCGCCCCGCCCGCGTCCTCTTCCGCGGCGTCTTCGCGCTGCGTCTCGTCTTCCTGCTGCTCTACGCGGGCGCCGCGCGCGCGGCCGTCGCGCACTTCGCGTCGTTCCCGGCCGGGGCCCCCGTTCCGCCGGGCGACGCCGCGCGGGCCGGGCTCGCCTTCCTGCTCCTCCTGCTGGCGGACGCGGCCGCGACCGCGCTCCTGCGCGACGGCGCCGCGCCGCGCGCGCTCCTGCTCCGCACGTCGATGCGCGGGACGCTCGCGGCCCTCGCGCGCGACGCCGGTTGGTGGCTCCTGCGCTACTTCTTCGCGCTCGTCTTCTTCTCCTTCGTCTACGGCCTCGCGACCGCCGCGCTGCTCGGTCTCGTGAACGGGCTCGTCGCGTCCCTCGGGCTGCCGATGCTCGCGACCTTCCTGCTCGCCTCGCTCCTCGTGCCGCTGCAGCTCTGGCGCTCGCTCTGGGCGCTCGACATGCTTTTCCGCCTCCACCCAGAACTCCGCTCCGCCCTTCCGGCCCGCCGCGCCGAGGAGTTCCTCGCGAAAATGGACGCCGGCGCGGGCGGGGCCCGATGAGCGCGCCGCCGCCCGGCCGCGCGACGTTCGGCGACTGCCTCCTCGCGGCCGCCTTCGCGGTCGCGGCCGCCGCGCCCGCGGTCGCGGCGGGAGCGCCGGACAAACCGCCGCCCACGCCGGGCGGGCTGCTCGCCGGCGCCGCGGCGTCCGGGATTTTCGCGCTCGTCCTGCTCGCGCGGCGCGCGCAGCGCGCCGGCGTCCGGCTCGACGAAGCGGCCGGCTACCCGGCGGCGCGCCGCGCCGCCGGCCGCGACATCGCGCGCGGCGCGCTCTGCGGCGCGATGGCCGCGTTCGCGCTGGCGCCGCCCATGATGTGGTTCGTCGCGTTCCTCGCGCGGCTCGGGTTCGAAACGCCCGCGCAGGACGCCGCGGAAGCCGTCCTGCTCGCCGGCACGCCCGGCGGCCTCGCCGCCTGCGCCGCCGCGATCGTGCTCCTCGCGCCGCTCGGCGAAGAGATGCTCTACCGCGCCGTGATCCTGCGCGGCCTGCGCGCGCGCCTGCCCGCCGCGGCCGCCCTCCCGCTCGCGTCCGCGCTCTTCGCCGCGCTTCACCTCAGCCCCGCCCACGCCCCCGGGCTCTTCCTCGTCGGGCTCCTCTTTTCCGTCCTCTACGACCGCGGCTCGCTCGCCCTTTCCTTCGGCGCCCACGCCGCGTTCAACGCGACGAACCTCGCGATGCTCCTCTGCGCCTGACGGGTTCGCATCTTCCATTCCAACCAACGTCGTTCCCATGCCAGATTTCGTCACACAGGCCGGTCCCCTGCGCGAGCTCGTCGAAACCGAACTCGCCAAGCTCTTCACCCCCGCGGGCCTTCTCGCGGACGCGGACGTCCCGCCCGGGCTCGCCGAACCGATGCGCTACGCGCTGCTGGGCGGCGGCAAGCGCCTGCGGCCCGTGCTGTGCCTCGCCGCGTGCCAGGCCGTCTGCGGCGACCCCGCCCCCGCCCTGCCCGCAGCTCTCGCGATCGAGGTCCTGCACAACTACACGCTCGTGCACGACGACCTTCCGTGCATGGACGCCGACGCGCTGCGGCGGGGGCGTCCCACGGTCCACGCCAAATACGGCTACGCGCAGGCGGTGCTGGTGGGCGACGCGCTGCAGGCCGCGGCGTTCCAGCTCGCGCTGGCGCCGCAGTCCCGCGCGGAGGCCGCGGTCGCCCGCGCCCTTGCGCGCGCGGCCGGGCCCGCCGGCGTCGTGGGCGGCCAGTGGGTCGACGTCACCGCCGCCCCGCCGCACGACGACGCGCGCGTCGCCTACGTGCACGCGCACAAGACCGGCGATCTGATCGCCTGCGCCTGCGAAATGGGCGCCCTCGCCGCCACCGCCGCGGGAGGGGGCTCGGGGGAGTCCTCCCCCGTCCGTTGCCTCCGTTCCTACGGCCGCGCCCTCGGCCTGGCCTTCCAGATCGTGGACGACCTGCTCGACGCGGGCGACCCGGCGAAAGCCGGCGAGCTCTCGATTCTCCGCGTCTGCGCTCCGGCCGAAGCGCGCGAGCGCGCCCGCGCCGCCACGCGGAAGGCGCTCGCCGCGCTGGACTCGCTCGCGGCCCTTTCCGGCGTGGGCGCTCCGCCGGAGAGCCCCGGCGGCCGGACACCGACCCGGCCGGCCGCCGCCGCGCTCGCGCTCCTGCGCGCCCTCGCCGAAGACCAGCTCTCGCGCACGCTCTGACCCCCCTTCCCTTTCCGCCCCGCATGTGCTAGACTGCGGCGGCGTCTCGCGACATTGGAGAAAGACATGGAAAACACATCACCGAAACGCGCCTCCTGGTCCGGTCAGCTGGCCTTCGTCCTCGCCGCCGCGGCCTCCGCCATCGGTCTCGGCAACCTCTGGCGTTTCCCCTACCTCGCCGCGCAATACGGCGGCGGCACGTTCATCCTGGTCTACGTCATCCTCGTCGTCACGCTCGGCTTCACGCTCATGACGACCGAAATCGCGATCGGCCGCATGACGCAGCAGAGCCAGCTCACGGCCTACTCGAAGCTGCACAAGGGCTTCGGGCCGCTCGGGCTGCTCGCCACCGTGATCCCCGTCGTCATCGTCCCTTACTACTGCGTGATCGGCGGCTGGGTCCTGAAGTATTTCTGGACCTACCTCGCGATGGTTTTCGACCCGTCCGCCGACCCGATCGCGGACGCCGGCGGCTTCTTCGGCGGCTTCATCGGCGCGCCGTTCGCGCCGTTCGGCTACGGCCTGCTCTTCATCTTCGTCTGCGCGCTCGTGATCGCGCTCGGCGTCAAGCACGGCATCGAGAAGTCCAACCTCGTGCTCATGCCGCTCCTGTTCGTCATGGCGATCGGCATCGCGGCCTACGTCGTGTGCCTGCCCGGCTCCGGCGACGGCATCAAATACTACCTCGTCCCGAACATGGACGCGCTCCGCGGCGCGGACGGCGCCTTTTCGCCCGCGCAACTGGCCAAGACGATTCTCGGCGCGATGGGCCAGATGTTCTACTCGCTCTCGCTCGCGATGGGCATCATGATCACCTACGGATCCTACATGCGCAAGACCGACTCGATCGAAAAGTCGGTGCGGCGCATCGAGGTGTTCGACACGCTCATCGCCATCGTCGCCGGCATGATGATCATCCCCGTGGTCTACATGTTCGCCGTCAAGACCGGGACCCCGGTCCACGAGGCGATGAACGCCGGCCCCGGCCTCATGTTCGTGACGCTCCCGAAGGTCTTCGCGGACTTCGGCCGCGCGGGCGCGTTCGTGGGCGCCGTGTTCTTCCTGCTCGTCGCCTTCGCGGCGCTCACCTCGGCGATTTCGCTCTACGAGGCGTGCGTGGCGTCGGTGTGCGACCTGTTGGGCATGAAGCGCCGCAACGCGACGTTCTTCATGTTCTTCGTCATCGCGTTCCTCTCGGTCTTCAGCGCGCTCGGCTTCGGCGTCTGGGGCAAGCTCACGCCCTTCGGCATGGACTTCCTCACGTTCTTCGACTTCGTCACCAACGCGGTGCTGATGCCGATCGTCGCGATCGTGACCTGCGTCTTCGTCGGCTGGGTGATCAAGCCCAAGGCGATCGAGGAGGAGATCCTCAAGGGCGAGAAGAGGTTCGTCGCCCGCGGCCTCTACAACGTGATGGTGAAATACGTCGCGCCGGTCCTCATCGGCGCGGTGCTGATTTCCGAAATCTGCCGCAACCTCGGCATCGGGAACTGGAAGATCTAGCCGCCGGCCCGCGGCGCACGCGACATGATCGCCTTCCTTTCCGGCACCCTGTTCGAGAAGACCGTCGGCGCGCCGTCCGCCGCGGTCCTCGACGTGGGCGGCGTGGGCTACGAGGTCTTCGTGCCGCTCTCGACGTTCGAAACGCTCCCGCGCGACGGCGCGGCCTGCCGCCTGCTCGTGCACGACTACGTGCGCGAGGACCAGCACGTCCTGTTCGGTTTCGCGACGCCGGGCGAGCGCGACATCTTCCTGCTGCTCCAGGGCGTGTCCGGCATCGGCCCCAAGACCGCGCTCTCGGCGCTTTCGGCGATGACGGTCCGCGCGCTCAAGACCGCGCTCGTGGAGGGGGACGCCAAGACGCTCGCCAAGGTCCCCGGCCTGGGCAAGCGCACCGCCGAGCGTCTCGTGGTCGAGCTCAAGGGCAAGATCGACCCGCTCGACGCCGCCGCGTCGCCCGCGGAAAAGGACGGCTCCCCGCTCTCGCAGGCCTACCGCGACGCCGCGCTCGCGCTCGTCCAGCTCGGCCAGACGGAAGAGGCGGCCGCGAAGGCCGTCCGCGAAATCGCCGCCCGGCCCGACGCGCCGAAGGACACGGCGGCCGTCGTGCGCCTCGCCCTGTCTTCGCGCTGATCTGCCGTGAAGCGCGCGCTCAAGTTCCTTCTCAAGCTCGCCTTCACGGCGCTGCTGCTCTACTTGGTCTACACGCGCCAGGTCGACGGCCGCGCGTTCGGAACCGCGCTGCGCGGCATCCGGTGGGGCTGGACCGTCCCGTTTTTCGCGATCCTCTTCGCCAACACGGCGCTCTCGGCCCTGCGCTGGCGCCTCCTGCTGCGCAGCGACGGCGTGGACATCCCGCTGCGCAAGCTCGTAGCGAGCTACTGGATTTCGTCGTTCTTCAATTTCTTCCTGCCCTCCAACATCGGGGGCGACGTCTACCGCGTCGCGGACGTCGGCCGCAAGAGCGGCAGCGCGGCGGGGTCGCTCGCGTCGGTGTTCGTCGACCGGCTCTGCGGCTTTCTGGCGCTCTCGCTGATGGGATTCGTCTTCCCGCTCGCCGGCCTGCGGCTCGTGCCGCCGGACAGGCGCGGGCTGCTGCTCGTCCCGCTCGCCGTCTTCCTCGGCTTCCTGTGCGTCGCGGCGCTGCTGTGGCAGCAGGGGCTCGTGCGTTTCTTCGCGCGCGCCGTGCCCGGGCGGCTCGGCGCGAAAGTCCGGGGGCTGCTGGACGCGTTCTTTTCGTCCGTCACGGCCTACTCGCGCCGCCCCCGCGCGCTCGCCGCCGCGTTCGGGATTTCGTTCGTCTTCCAGTTTCTCGTCTTCGTGGCGGTGTGGTGCGTCTGCCGGGCGCTCGCGATTCCGGTTTCGCTCGCGGAGTGCTGCGTGTTCGTCCCGTTCGTGTGCCTGCTCGAAGCGGTGCCCCTCACCGTGAACGGCATCGGCCTGCGCGACGCCGGCTACGCGGTCTTCTTCACGGCCGTGGGGCTCGCGGGGCGCGGCTGCGATCCGCCGTCCGTGGCCGCGGCCCTGTCGCTCTGCTACGTGGCCTTCACGCTCGCCTACGCCGCCGGCGGCGGACTGCTGTTCCTGCGCCGCCTCTTCGCCGCGCCGCCATCCCCCGCCCCGCCCGCCGCCTAGCGCGGCCAAACGGAAACGCCGGGCCGCGTCGTGGCGGCCCGGCGTTTCGCGCGGTCGATGGGGAAAGCCGGCCTACGCCGCTTCGCCGGCTCCGTCGCACTTGCACTTGCGCGTGCAGGGGCACACGGCCGAGAGCGCCAGGTAGACGACCGCCGCGACGACCATGCCGTTGATGGCGGGGATGCCCTTCATGAGGAACGGGATCCTGTCGCCGAGGCCGAACTTGTTGAAGCCGGCGAGCGCGACGACGGAGCCGAGCGCCCACGCCGCGACCGCGGGCGGCGCGACGAACGCGAACTTCTTGTCGCCCAGCGCCGGGTAGCGGCACTTGTTCACGAGGAAGAAGTCGGTGATCAGGATCGCGCCGCACGGCGGGATGAACGTGTTGAGGATGTTCAGCCAGTCGCAGAAGTTGTTGTAGAGCCACAGCGCCGCGACGGTGCCCAGCGCGCCGTTGAAGAGCACCACCCAGCGCTTCGGCAGGCCCGTGATGTTGGAGATGCCCAGGCCCGAGGTGTAGAGCGCGTTGTCGTTCGTCGTCCAGATGTTCAGGAGCAGCACGACCACCGCGGGGATCAGGAGCCCCTGCAGCTGCATCACGAGCGAGATGTCGTTCTTGCCGTAGACCATCGCGGCCGCGCCGCCGAAGAAGAACATGAGCGAGTTGCCGATGAAGAACGCGAGCACGGTCGTGACGACCGCGGTCCGCGGCGTCTTGGCGAAGCGCGCGAAGTCGGGCGTGCAGGAGCCGCCGGAGACGAACGACCCGATGCCGAGCGAGATGGCGGAGACCATCCCGATCGCGAGCGAGACGCCGGTCTTGGGGTCGAGGCCCGGGACGTGGTTCGCGAGCGCGTCCCAACCGTGCTTGATCGAAGCGGCGTCGATCGCGGGATTGTGGGCGGCGATGAATTCGGGCGAGTCGGCGAAGAGCGCCTGGATCGCGCTCCAGCCGCCGAGGATCGCGATCGCCGGGACGGACACGACCGAGATGACGTGCAGCGCCTTGATGCCGAAGTAGGCCGACGAGGTCATCGCGACGCCCGCCACGACCGTGAGCGTCCAGAGCAGGCGCAGCGGCAGCTCCTTCTCGGCGCCGAAGAACGGCTCCCACGTGCCGCCCGTGAACCAGGTGCCATGCAGCCACGAAACGTCGGAGAGCCACCACGCGGCGGGGATGGAGAACATCGCCACGCCCACGCCGAACCAGCCGATCTGCGTCACGGCCAGGACGATCGACGGGATGTTGGAGCCGCGCGTCCCGAAGGAGTAGCGCGAAAGCAGGTGGACCGAGAGGCCGGTCTTGGCGGCCGGATACGCCAGAAGCCCGGTGTAGACGCCGAGGATCAGGTTGCCGGCCATCACCGCCCAGAAGAAGCGGGAGGCCGTCAGGCCGTTGGCGAGCGTCAGTCCCACCCACATCGAGGCGGAGAAGAACGTGAAGCCCATCATGATGACGAACATGGACCAGAAGCCCCGCTTCTGGCCTTCGTCCACGCTCGATTGCTCGAAGTCGTGGTGGTTGTCTTGTTTGCTCATTTGTTGTCGTTGTCTGTTTGTTGTTCGTCCGGAGTGGAGCGCCGCGCGGCCACGCGCGGGATGTCTCCGGAGAAAGCGGAAGCGCCGGCCGCGCCGCGGTCGGCGCGGATCCAGCGTGCGGTCCGGCGGCGGGTGTCGCGCAGTTGCATGGCGCCGATTCTACGCCAACCCGCCCGCGATTGCAAACGGGCTCGCCTCAGGGGATCCGCACGTTCGCCGACCTTCGAGGATTCCGCCCTCGAAACGATCGCCCGCTCCGGCCGATTGGGGCCGGCCGAACGCGGGGCTGCGGCGGCGGGGAAGTCCCCCTCCGCCGCAGCGGCGCGTCGAGTTGCACGGCGGCGTCGGAACCTAGCGGTCGCGCGGCTCGCGGGGGCCGGGGCCGCCGGGGCGGCGGTCGCCGTCGCGCGGGCCGCGGCCGCCGAAGTCCTTCCAGGCTTCCTTGAGGAGCTTGCGGGCCGCGGCGATCTGGCCGGCGTCGAGCGTGGTCCGGACCGCGAGCAGCTTGCGCGTCTGCAGCACGGCGACTTCGCGGCGCAGGTCCCAGACTTCGTTCACGGCGGCGAGCACGGCCGCTTCGTCGGGCTCGGCGGCGTCCAGCGCGTCCGCCTGGCGCCGGAACGCGTCGGGGAGTTTTTCGTTCACGGCCTCGATCTGCGCGTCGAGGTCTTCGAAGGTCGCGGCGAGCGCCGCCGCCTTGTCGGGGTCGAGCCCGATCTTCGCGGCCGTCTCCGGCTTCTGCAGGAGCGGAACGACGAAGCCGAGCGAGGCGCCGGCGTCCGGACCGCCGAAGCCGGGCCGGCCGGCGCCGGGAACCGGGCGGCCGGCGGCGCCGGGACCGCCGGGACGGCGGGGAGCGCCAAAGCGGCGGCCTCGCGGGCTGGCGCCGGGACCGGCGTCGGGCGCGGCCGCGTCGACGACGTCGGGCGCGGCGGGCGGCGGAAGCGCCTCGGCGGCTTCGCCGGGCGCGCCTTCGGGCGGAGGCGGCGGAAGGCCGTCCTGCGCGGCGGCGGGGAACGCGGCGAGCCCGAAGGCGAGGGCCGCGAAAACGGGGAGGGTCTTGTTCATGGTTGGGGTTCCTTTCGGTCGTGTTTTCCAAACGGGGCCGGCAACGGACCGGCAGGCAAGAAACGAACGGCGTGGCCGGTTTATTGTCCGGGCGGAAAAATTTTTTCGCGAACAATATCCGGCCGGCGCCGTTCGTTGTAGAATGCGGACCCGCACACGCCATGCAAGAACCCTCAGACACCGCCGACGAATCGCTCCTGCGCCGCTACGCGCGCCGGGGCGACTCTTCCGCGATGGAGGCGCTCGTGCGCCGCCACGCCGCGGCGCTCGGCGCGTTCCTCGCTGGCTGGAGCGCCGGCGCGGGCGACGCCGAGGACCTCGCCCAGGAGACATGGCTGCGCGTGCTGCGCGATCCGGACGCGTTCCGCGGCGGGTCGTTCCGCGCGTGGCTGCTGCGCGTGGCGCGCAACCTCGCGGTCGACCGCTCGCGCAAGCGCGCCCCCGGACTTTGGCTCGACGCGCCCTCCGGCCCCGGGCCGGACGCTCCGCCGCTCGTGGACGCGCTCCCGGACGACGCGGCGCCCGCGCCCGACGCGGCGCTCGCCGCCGCGGACGACCGCGCCCGGGCACTCGCCGCGGTCCGCGCGCTCCCGGACCCGCAGCGGGACGTCTTCCTGCTCCGCGCTTCCGGCATCCCTTTCGCCGACATCGCGACCCGCTTTTCGATCCCGCTCAACACCGCGCTCGGGCGCATGCACCTCGCCATGAAGGCGCTGCACGCCGCCCTCGCCGCACCGGAGGACACCTCGCCATGAACGCCGACACGACCGACGACACGATTCTCGCCGCCGCGCGCGCCGCCCTCGCCGCCGCCGCGCCGTCCGCCCCCTCCCCCGCCCTGCTCGCGCTCGTGCGGCGCGAAGCCGCGCGCCG
>JAFTHC010000104.1 GCA_017457625.1 Kiritimatiellia bacterium | reverse complement strand
CGCGAGGCGGCGCGAGCGAAGGCGGGATTCACCCCGCCGAGCGAGCGACGCCCGCGAATCCGCCCGCTCCGCGCGGCCTTCGAGCGGCCCCGCGATCGGGAACAGCTTCTCATGCGACGACGCCGCATGCGACGACGGCGCAGCCGCCACCCCCGATTCCTGACCGAATACCGCGCTCGCGGCACTTGCGGCGGCGGGGGCGGATGCGGTAGACTCCCCGGCATGGCAACGACACTCGATCCCCGCGATTTCGGCGCCGTCGCGGACGGCGGAACCCTCGACACGGCCTCGCTCCAGCGCGCGATCGACGCCGCGCCGCCCGGCGGCTGCGTCCGCCTCGCGGGCGGCACGTTCCGCACCGGCACGCTCGCCCTGCACGGCGGCCTCGCGCTCGAAATCGCGCCGGACGCCGTCCTGGAAGGCTCGCCCGACGTGGCGGACTACCGCGACTGCGGGTTCAAGCACCCGGAGATGGGCGAAACGACGTCCCTGCTCTACGCGCTCGGCGGCGAAGACATCGAAATCCGCGGCGGCGGCACGATCCGGATGAACGGCCCCGCGTTCATGGACTGGGACTTCGCGCACTACTGCCCGCGCGAAATCGACCCCGCCACGGTGGAGCCGGACGTCCGCGAGCAGATGGTGTGCGCGATCGAGAAGCGCCCCACGCAGCCGATCTTCCTCGACTCCTGCCGGCGCGTGCGCGTGCACGACGTGACCGTCCTCGACGCGCCGTGCTGGACGTTCACGTTCTCGCGCTGCGAGGACGTGGCGCTGGAGCGCGTGACGGTCGAGAACCACCGCCAGATCCCGAACTGCGACGGCGTGCACTTCAGCGCGTCGCGCAAGATCCGCGTGAGCGACTGCACGTTCCTGTGCGGCGACGACTGCTTCGCCGCGACCTGCATCACCGACCCGGCCGGCGTCTGCGAGGACATCGTCGTGGAGCGCTGCCGCATGCAGTCGCGCTCGGCGGCGATCCGCTTCGGGCACCTCGATTCGACCGTCCGCAACGCGGTCGTCCGCGACATCGAGGTCATCAAGTCCAACCGCGCGATCTGCGTCTTCGCCAAGGACGGCGGGCGCGTGTCCGGCGTTTCTTTCGAACGAGTCCGCGCCGAGACGAAGATCCACGCCGGCGGCTGGTGGGGCAAGGGCGAGCCGTTCGTGGTCTGCGCCGCCGGGTCGACCGGCCGCATCGACGGCATTTCGCTGCGCGACTGCGAGTTCGTCTGCGAGAACCCCGGCGTCGTGGCGGGGTCCGGCGGCAACGTCCGCGGCGTGACGCTGGAGCGCGTCTCCTTGCGCCACGAGACCGGCCGCACCCACCCGTGGTTCCGCGGCAAGATCGACCTGCAGCCCAACGCGCCGCTGCGCGAAGCGCCGTGGGCGCCCGGCGCGACGCTCTACGTCGACGGCGCCGAAGTCTCCGTCCTCTGACACCCGCCGTCCGACCCTCAGACCATTCGACCGTCAGACCATTCGACCATCTGACCATTCGACCATCTGACCGTCAGACCATTCGACCATTTGACCATTTGACCGAAAGACCGAAAGACCTCCCATGGCCGGCGAATACGCGATCTCCCTCGTGAACGTCACCAAGCAGCACGGCGCCAAGACCGTGCTCGAAGACGTCAACCTCTCCTTCTTCCACGGCGCCCACATCGGCGTCATCGGCGTGAACGGCTCCGGCAAGTCGTCGCTCCTGAAGATCCTCGCCCGCGAGGACACGGAGTTCATGGGCCAGTGCATCATCCCCGACTCCACCAAAATCGGCTACCTGCCGCAGGAGCCGCGGCTCGACCCCTCGAAGACGGTCGAGGAATGCGTGCGCGAAGGCGTCGCCGAAGCGCAGGCCAAGCTCGACCGCTACGACGAGATCTGCGGCCTCCTGGGCGAGGTGACGGACGAGGCGGAGCTCGACAAGCTCAACGCGGAGATGGGCCGCCTGCAGGACGAGATCGACGAAAAGGACCTCTGGGAGCTGGACCACCACGTGGAGCTGGCGATGGAGTCGCTGCGGCTGCCGCCCGCGGACGCGAACGTCGCGCCGCTCTCCGGCGGCGAGCGCCGCCGCGTCGCGCTCGCGCGCCTGCTCCTCTCCAACCCCGACATCCTGCTCCTGGACGAACCGACGAACCACCTCGACGCGGAATGCGTCGGGTGGCTCGAAGCGTATCTGAAGAAGTTCAAGGGCACGCTCATCGTCGTCACGCACGACCGCTACTTCCTCTCGAACGTCACCGAGTGGATCCTCGAGCTCGACGGCGGCCGCACCTACCCGTGGAAGGGCAACTACGAAGCGTGGCTCGAGCAGAAGCAGGCGCTCATGGCGCGCCTGCAGAAGCAGAACGACTCGCGCCGCAAGCTCCTCGAGGACGAGCTGCAGTGGGTCCGCACCAATCCCTCCGGGCGCCACGCCAAGAGCCAGGCGCGCCTCAAGCGCTACGAAGAGCTCGCCGCGCAGCAGGTCGACACCCGCGAGGAGGAGCTGCGCATCCGCATCCCGGCCGGCCCGCGCCTCGGCGACCTCGTCGTCCGCGCCCGCGACCTCTCGATGGGCTTCGGCGGAAAGCTCCTCTTCGAGCACCTCTCCTTCGACCTGCCGCGCGGCGGCATCGTGGGCGTCATCGGCGGCAACGGCGCCGGCAAGACCACGCTCTTCAAGCTCATGACCGGCAAGGAAAAGCCGCTCGGCGGCACGCTGGAAATCGGCCCCACGGTCGAAATCTCCTACGTCGACCAGCTGCGCGACGCGCTCGACCCGGACAAGACCGTCTACGAGGAGATCACGGGCGGCAACGAGTTCGTCGCGCTCGCCAAGTCGCTCATGAACGGCCGCGCCTACTGCTCGCGCTTCAACTTCAAGGGCGCCGACCAGCAGAAGAAGGTCGGAACGCTCTCCGGCGGCGAGCGCAACCGCGTGCACCTCGCCAAGCTCCTGCGCACGGGCGGCAACCTGCTGCTCCTGGACGAGCCCACCAACGACCTCGACGTCGCGACGCTGCGCTCGCTGGAGGAAGGCCTGCAGGACTTCGGCGGCTGCGTGATGGTCGTCTCGCACGACCGCTACTTCCTCGACCGCGTGGCGACGCACATCCTCGCCTTCGAGGGCGACTCGAAGGCGACGTGGTTCGAGGGGTCCTACAGCGAATACCACGAAGACCGCCGCAAGCGCTTCGGCGACGCAGCGGACAAGCCCGTGCGCGTGCGCTTCAAGCCCGTCGGCGCGTGACGGGAAAAGGGAAGACCGGGCGGCCGAAGCCGTCCGGTCTTCCAATGGTGCTCGGGAAAGGACTCGAACCTTCAATCCCGAAACGGGACCAGCACCTCAAGCTGGCGTGTCTGCCAATTCCACCACCCGAGCAAGGTCGTGTGACGGGCGGGGAGTCTAGTAAAACCCGCCCCCGGTGTCAACCGGTTTTTTCTTCAAACGGCCGGACCCGTCCCATACCAGCCCAGGACGCGCAGGAACGGCAGTTCGCGCGAAAGCTGGCAGACGGCCGCGAGGGCCGCCGGATCGAGCGCCGGGGCGTCCACGTCGATCGCGAACGCGTATTCCCACGGCCGTTCGGGAACGGGCCGCGAACAGATCGAGGAGAGGTTGAGCGAACGGTCGACGAAGAGGTCGAGCGCCGCGGCGAGCGCGCCGGGGCGGTCCGGCAGGCGCAGCAGCAGGCCGAGGCGCGAGGCGTCCGGCGTGACGACCAAGTCGCGCGACACCGCCACGAAGCGGGTCGCGTTCACGCCCGTGTCGCACACGTCGGCGGCCAGGACGGCGAGCCCGTGCTCCCGCGCGGCCTCCGGCGAGCAGATCGCCGCAAACGACGGATCGCCGCGGCGCGCGGCCTCGGCCGCGGCGAAGGCCGTGTTCTCGGCCGGGACCTCCGACCAGCCGGCCGCGCGGATCGCGCGCGAACACTGGGCGAGCGCCTGCGGATGGCTCGCCACGGTCCGGACGCCGGCGCGGCCGGCGCCGGGGACGCCGGCCAGGCAGTGCCGCACCTCCAGGTCGACGGAGCGGACGACGCGCAGGCCGCTCTCCAGCAGCCGGTAGACCGTGTCCACCGGACCGCCCGTCGTGTTGGCGAGGGGCAGCGCGGCGGCGTCCGCCCGCCCTTCCGAAACGAGGTCGCACGCCGCGGCGAAGGACGGCGCGGCGACCGGCCGCGCGCCGGGGAACAGCGTCCGCGCGGCCAGCGCCGACCAGGAACCGGCGTCGCCCGCGAACGACACGGAGCGGACGCCCGAGAGCGTCCCGTCCGCCCGCGCCGGCAGGCCGGCCGCCGCGCGGAAGTCCTCCTCGCCGCGCCCGATCAGGATGTCGTATTGGCGTTCGCGCGAGACGCGCATCAAGGTCGAGACGAGCGATTCGGCCGGCGCGGCGCAGTCCGGCCCGGCGAGCGCGCGGACGCGTTCGACGACCGCCGCTTCGCGCGCCGGGTCGCGCACGGGGCGGCCCGTGCCGGCCTTGGCGGCAGCGACGCGCGCGGACAGGTCCATGCGGCGCCGCAGCACCGCGACGAGGTCTTCGTCGCAGCGGTCGATGGCGGCGCGCAGCCCGTCCAGCCCGCCCGTGCCGGTTCCGTCGTTTTGCATGGGCGCGGATTCTACCACATTTCGCGCCGGTTTGCACAAGGGCGTCCGGTTTGGTAGAATGCGCTTCCCATGAAGCACTACCTCGAAGCGCTCGCCCAAACGGTCCGCGCGCACTGGGATTCGCCCGCGCTGGCCGACTACCGCGGCCGGAGCGTCACGTTCGGGCAGCTGGCCGTCTCGATGGAGAAGACGCGCCTGGCGCTGCGCGCCGCCGGCGTCCGCCGCGGCGACAAGGTCGCGCTCTGCGCGCGCAACTGCTCGGCCTGGGCCGAGACCTACCTGGGCGTGGTCGCGTCCGGCGCGGTCGCCGTGCCGATCCTCTCGAACTTCACGCCCGAGGGCGTCGCGCACCTCGTGGACCACTCCGAGAGCCGGCTGCTCTTCACGGACGCGGACCTGGCCTCCACGCTCGACTTCTCCAGGACGCCCCACCTGCGCGCCGCCGTGTCGATCGACGACGGGGCCGTCCTGCACGGGCGCGACAAGGCCGCCGCGCGGGCGTTCGCGGAGCGCGACGCGCTCTTCGCGGAGGCGCACCCGGACGGATTCGGACCGGCCGACGCGGTCTACCCGACCGACAACGAAGGCGACCTCGCGGTGATCAACTACACGTCCGGCACGACGAGCGCGCCCAAGGGCGTGATGCTCCGCCACGGGAGCTTTTCGGCCGTGGTCGATTTCGCGCAACGCCGCATCCCGGCCTTCCCCGGCGAGAAGATCGTCTCGATGCTGCCGATGGCGCACATGTACGGCCTCGCCTTCGAGTTCCTCTACCCGCTGATCAGCGGCGTCGAGGTCGTGTATCTGGTCAAGGTCCCCTCCCCCACCGCGCTCGTCGCGGCGATGAAGGAGACGAAGCCCTACGTCGTCATCACCGTCCCGATGGTGATGGAGAAAATCTACCGCGGCTCGCTCAAGCCGGCGCTCGCCAAGCCCGCCGTGCGCGCGCTCATGGCGGTGCCGGGCCTCGGCGGCCTGCTGCGCCGCAAGATCGCCGCCAAGGTGCTGGCCGCCTTCGGCGGGCGGGTCCGCGAGTTCGTCATGGGCGGCGCGCCGCTCAACCCGGAGGCCGAAGCCGCGTTCCGCAAAATCGGGCTGCCCTACACGGTCGGCTACGGCATGACGGAAGCGTGTCCGCTGCTCGCCTACGAGGACTGGCGCGAGTTCGCGCCCGGCTCGTGCGGAAAGCCGGTCGACTACGACGAAGTGCGCATCGACTCGCCCGACCCGCTGCGCGTGGACGGCGAAGTGCAGGCCAAGGGCCCCAACCTCTGCGTCGGCTACTACCGCAACGCGGAGGCGACGAAGGCGCTCTTCACCAAGGACGGCTTCCTGCGCACCGGCGACCTCGGGCACTTCGACGCGAAGGGCAACCTCTACCTCTCGGGCCGCAGCAAGAACATGATCCTCTCGGGCAGCGGGCAGAACGTCTACCCGGAGGAGATCGAGGCCGTCGTGAACCAGCAGGACTTCGTGGCGGAGTCCGTCGTGGTGGACCGCGGCGGCCGGCTCGTCGCGCGCGTCTACCTCGATCCGGACGCGATCCGCAAGGCGAAACTCGACGAAGCGGCCGTGGCGGCCCTGCCCGGGCGCATCCGCACGGCGGTGAACCGCCGCATGCCGGCCTACAGCCGCCTGGCCGAGGTCGAACCGAACCCCTCGCCCTTCGAAAAAACGCCCAAGATGAGCATCAAGCGCTTCCTCTACCGGTAGCGCGCCGGACCGGAGAAAATTTCGCTTGACGGCGCGGGGGGCGGTGTGGTAGTTTTCCGCCCCGTCCGCGCGACCCCGGGGGAGAGCCCCGGCAACGGGCCGCGACCGTGGCGAGGTAGCTCAGTTGGTAGAGCAGGGGACTGAAAATCCCTGTGTCGTGGGTCCGATTCCCACCCTTGCCACCATTCTTTTTCCGGGAGGCCGTCCATGCAACAGACCCTTCTCTTCCTGGCCGCCGCGGCGTGCGCCTACCTGCTCGGATCGATTCCGTTCGGGTTCCTCGCCGGATGCATCCGCGGCGTGGACGTCCGCAAGGCCGGCAGCGGCAACATCGGCGCGACGAACGTGTTCCGGACGCTCGGGCCGGGACCGGGGATCGCGACGTTCCTGCTCGACGCGGCCAAGGGCGTGGCGGCGGCGCGGGTCGTCCCGTGGGCGGTCTGGCTTCTCGCGGGCGCGGAGCCGCCGCGCGCGGCGGCGCTCGTCTGCGCGGCGGCGGTGCTGGCCGGCCACGGCTTCCCGCTCTTCCTGTCGTTCAAGGGCGGCAAGGGCGTGGCGACGGGGCTCGGGTGCGCGCTCTCGATCGTGCCCCACTCGGCGCTCGCCGCGCTCGCGGTCTGGATCGCGGTCTTCCTCGCCACGCGCTACGTGTCGGTCGGCTCGATCGCGGCGGCGCTCGTGGCGGCGGCCGCCCCGTGGGCGCTCGACCGCGGCGCGGGCGCGGCGGCGTGCGCGCTCGTCTCGGCGCTCGCGCTGCTGATCGTCTGGAAGCACCGCTCCAACGTGCGCCGCCTCCTCGCGGGCACGGAAAACAGGTTCTGCTTCACCGCGCGCCAGCGCGCGGCGCGCGACGCCGCGAAACGCGCCGCCGCCGCCGAAGCGCCCGCGCCTACGCCCTGACGGACGAAACCAGGTCGAGGACCTTCTTCTCGCCCTCGTCGAACGCCGCGCTCTTCCACGGCGTGCCGTTCCAGTCGCGCATGGTCTGCGTGAGGCGCTGGAAGAAGGCGCGCGCCGCGTCGCGGTCCGCGAACGACATGTTCGCGCGCAGGATCCCGCACAGGACGTCGAAGACGTGGCGCTGGCGCTCTTCGTTGCAGGCGCCGTCCACGGCGTCGAACGAGTTCTGCTGCAGGTAGGCCGCGTCGATCAGCTCGCTCTTGAGGTAGAGCACGAAGTCCGGCAGCGACGTGCCCTCTTCGCCCACGACCTTCATCATCTGGTTCACGTCGTTGCCGCGGCGCAGCACCGAGCGCGCTTCGGCGACGAGCGCCGGGTCGCACACGCCCGGATACTTGCTCCACGAGTCGAGCGGGTCGATCGCCGGGTAGCGCCGCGCGTCGGAGCGCGCGCGCGACAGGCCGTGGAACGCGCCCACGACCTTGATCGTGGCCTGCGTGACGGGTTCGTCGAAGTTGCCGCCGGCGGGCGAGACGGCGCCGCCGATCGTGACGGAGCCGAACGAGCCGTCGCGCAGGCGGACGCGCCCGGCGCGCTCGTAGAACGAGGCGACGACGGACTCCAGGTAGGCCGGGAACGCCTCTTCGCCGGGGATTTCCTCGAGGCGGCCGGAGAGCTCGCGCAGCGCCTGCGCCCAGCGCGACGTGGAGTCCGCCAGCAGCAGCACGTCCAGCCCCATCTGCCGGTAGTAGGCGGCGAGCGTCGCGGCCGTGTAGACGGACGCCTCGCGCGCGGCGACGGGCATCGAGGAGGTGTTGCAGATGATGATCGTGCGGTCCATGAGCGAGCGGCCCGTGCGCGGGTCCTCCAGCTCCGGGAACTCGCGCAGCATTTCGACCACTTCGCCCGCGCGCTCGCCGCACGCCGCGTAGATCACGACGTCGACCTGCGCGTAGCGCGACGTGGTCTGCTGCAGGACCGTCTTGCCCGCGCCGAACGGGCCCGGGATGCAGTAGGTGCCGCCGAGGCCGACGGGGAAGAACGTGTCGATCGTGCGGATCTGCGTGGTCATCGTCTTCTCGGGGCGGAGGCGCTCCTCGAAGCACGAAATCGGGATCTTCACGGGCCAGCGCTGCACCATCGTCACCTTCGTCTCTGCGCCCGATTCGTCCGCGACGACGGCGATCGCGTCGTCCACGCCGTAGTCGCCGGCGGCCGCGACGGATTTCACCGTGAAGCGCCCCTGCATGGCGAAGGGGACCATGATGCGGTGCTTGAAAATGCCTTCCGGGACCGTGCCCAGCGTGTCGCCGGCGCGCACCGCGTCGCCCGGCATCGCCACGGGCGTGAACGTCCACTTGCGGTCGCGCGGCAGCGCCTGGACGTATTTCCCGCGCTGCAGGAAGAAGCCGAAGCGCTCGGCGAGCTTGGGAAGAGGGTTCTGGAGACCGTCGAAGACCTGCGTGAGCAGGCCCGGCCCCAGCTCGACCGAGAGCAGCTGCCCGGTGAACTCCACGGCGCAGCCGGCGTGCAGCCCGGCCGTGTCCTCGAACACCTGCATGTCCGCCACGCGCCCGCGGATGCGGACGATTTCGCACATGAGGCGCAGCTCCTCCGCGCCGCCCGAGGCGGGCAGGATCGCGTAGCCGATTTCGTTGAGGGCGACGGCGCCTTCGAACGCAACCGAGATGAGGTTGCCGTTCACGCCGGTGATGGTTCCCGTGGTCATGTCGTTCGGTCTTTCGGTCGTTCGTTCGGTCGGGCGCGGGCTATTCGGCCGCCAGGCGGCGGACCGCGGCTTCGAGCGCGGCGACGCGCTCCTCCAGGAGGAAGAGCCGGCGGTCGACGGTGATCTTGCGCGCGCCGACGGCCAGCTTGTCGGCGAAAAGCGTCTGCAGGTCATCGGACGAAAGCCCGATGTCCTCGCAGTAGTATTCGCCGCCGACGCCTTCGATGCGCAGCTGCGTCTCCAGCAGGCCCTGCCCGCCGACGGGTTCGTCCGAGACGAGCGGCACGATCATCGCGCGGCGCTCGCCGTCGTCGTCCGTCGCGAACGAGATGCCCGGCCCGAAGTGGCAGGCAAGGCCGCGCAGGTAGTGCGAAAGCGCCATGTCGGCTTCCGTGAGGACCACGCGCCCCGAGGGAGCGCGGAGCTGGAACTTGAGACGCTGCCCGTCCGGAAGCGGGTTGAACCCGACGACCTTGCCTTTGTGGTCGACGAAGTTGATCGTGCTCTTGTTGCGGGTCTGCGTGTTTTCGAGAATGGTGATCATGTCGGTCTGTTGGTCGGATGGTCAAATGGTCGGAGGGTCGGAGGGTCGGAGGGTCATTCGCCCGCCGCGTGCGGCAAAGCCGCGTTGCGCAGGCGTTCGAGACCGGCGGCCTCGTCCGCCTTGGCGAGGGTTTCGGCGATCTGGAGCCGCACGGCGTAGGCGAGGACCGCGGCGGCCGAGAAGGGATCGAGGCCCGCCAGTTCGCCCGCCTGGTCCCAGCGCAGGCGCGCGAGTGCGCGCTCGCGGCGGAGCGGATCCGGCTCCTGGAACGCGGCCGCGACGCCGCTCTCCACCGCGCCGCTCCACCCGCCGTGCGGGCGCAGCCAGCGCGACGCGTCCGCCGCGCCGCGGGCCTTCGCGGCGCGGGCGCGGGCGACGGCGTTGCGCAGCTGCGCGTCGCGGTCGCGCCACGCGACGACGAACGGGTGGCCGGACGGCGCGCCGGAAAGCAGCGCCCCGAGCGCCGCGGAGTCCGCCGCCGCGAGGCAGGTCTGCGCCGCGGCGAGCAACTCCTCCGGCGCCATCGGCGGGGGCGCGCCGAAGGCGAACGAAGGAAGCGTCGAGGCGAAGTATTCGTACATGGTCGAAAGTCGAAAGTCGCAGGTCGGAAGTCGCGGTCGGCGTCTTGCGGCTTGGGCCCTGCGACCGGCGTCCGGCGGCGGCTAGCCGCCGAAAGCGAGTTTGGCGAGTTCGGGGCGGACGACGCGGGAGAGCGCTTCGACGACCGCCTTGTCGGTGAAATCGTGTTCGACGCGGCCGCCCTGGACGAGGACGCGCACGCCGGCGCCGACGTCCGAATCCGGCGCGATCTTGAGCCCGGCGGCCAGCTCGGCGGCCAGGCGCGCCTTCGCGTGGGCGGCGACCTTCTCCGCTTCGGCGGGCGGAACGCGCAGCTCCGCGCCGGCGTCCTCCGCGACCGCGGCCTTCGCGACCGTTTCGACCACGGCGGCGAGCGCGTCGCCGGAAAGCGCGGCCTTCACGTCCGCGCGGACGAGCCGCTCGCAGGTCTCCTGGACGTTTTCGCGGACGGTGCGCACGACGTCGCGCGCGGCCTGGCGCAGCGACTCCTCGGAGCGGCGGGCGAAGGTGGCGGCGTCCGCCTCGGCCTTCGCGCGCAGGTCCGCGGCCTTCTTTTCGGCCTCGGCCACGATGCCGGCGGCCTTCTTTTCGGCCTCGGCCACGATCTGGGCGGCGCGGGCCTCGGCCTTGCCGACGCCGTCGGCCTGGATGCGGTCGAGCAGGGACTGGAGTTCTTCGGGCATGGGGTGCTCTCCTCTCGTTCCCGCGTAGCGGGACGACGCGGGGCGAGTATGCCAGAAACGCCCCCCCGACGCAAGGAAATCTTGCCGCAAGCGGGGACGCTTGCCGCGGCGGGGCGTGTTGTGCTAGAATCGGCCCCCTCACGGCACGACCATGAAAATCACGGAACTTTCTTTCGTCAGGGAATTCGTCCGCCTCTGCGACATCGGAGACGCGCAGGGCTTCCACGAGCGCAACGGCGGCAACCTCTCCTACCACATGCTCCCCACCGAGGCCAAGGCCGTCCGCGGCATCCTCGGCGCCAAAAAGCCCGGCCCCTGGACGGACGTCGACCCGAAGGGCGACGTGGCGGTCCCCGGCCTGGGCGGCGAATGGTTCCTCGTCACCGGCTCGGGCAAGTTCTTCCGCAACGTCTCCTACGACACCGAGGCCTCCGTCGCGATCTGCGAGCTGGACAAGGAGGGCGCGCACTACCGCGTCCGCTGGGGCCTGCGCGACGGCGGGCGCCCCACGTCGGAGTTCTCCAGCCACCTCATGAACCTCGAGGTGAAGGACCGCCTCTCCGGCGGCAAGGTGCGCGTGATCTACCACGCCCATCCCGCGAACCTCATCGCGATGACCTACGTCGTGCCGCTGGCGGACCGCGATTTCACCCGCGCCCTCTGGAACACGATGACCGAATGCCCCGTCATCTTCCCCGAAGGCGTCGGCGTCGTGAAGTGGATGGTCCCCGGCGGCCGCGAGGTCGCGGTGGCGACCTCCAAGCTCATGCAGACCTACAACAACGTCGTCTGGGCGCACCACGGCCTCTTCTGCGCGGCCGACACGTTCGACAACGCGATGGGCCAGATGGAGACGATCGAGAAGGCCGCCCGGATCTTCATGCTCGTCCTTTCGTCCGGCCGCAAACCCCTGACCGGCATCACGTCCGAGGGCTTCCTCGCCATCGGGAAGATGTATGGCGGCGACATCCCTGAACGCTTCCTGTAGGTTCGCAAGTTCCGACCGAACGACCGGAAGACCCTTCGACCGTCAGACCCTTCGACCATTTGACCATTTGACCATTTGACCATCAGACCCCCAGACCGAAACACCGCCATGGCCGACAAAGACATCAAGAACCTCTCCCACACCACGGGCGGCACGCCCGAGGAAATCGAAGAACTCAAGCAGTGGTGGAACGCCCACGGCAACGTCGTGACGATCGCGCTGTGCGTCGTGCTGGCCGTCGTGCTCGGCACGCGGTGGCTGCGCAGCCACCGCGAGGCGAACGCCGAGCGCGCGATGGCCGAGCTGCAGCAGGCCGCGGACGTGCCCGCGCTCGAAAAACTCGTCCACGAGAACCGCGCCGCCGGCGTCACGGACCTGGCGCGCCTGCGCCTGGCCGCGATGCACGACCAGGCCGGCGAGTGGGACGAAGCGGCGGACGCCTACCGCGCCTTCCTCGCCGCCGCGCCGGACCACTTCCTCGCGGACGTGGCGGCGTTCGGCCTGGCCCACTGCGCCGAAGCGGCCGGCCGCGTCGCCGAGGCGGCCGAGGCGTTCAAGGCCTTCTACGAGACGGAGCATCCCTCGTCCGCCTTCGCGCCGGACGCGCGCATCGCCCACGCCCGCTGCCTCATCCTCGCGGGCACGGACGAAGGCCGCCGCGAAGGCAAGGCCCTGCTCGACCTCTTCCTCACCGAATACCCCGGCACCGCCTGGGCCGCCCAGGCCGACGAAGTGATCCGCGCCAAGGACCGCCTGACCGTCCCCGCCCCCGCCGCCGACATCGACCTGGACGCGCTGCTCCAGCCGGGCGCCGCCGAACCGGTCGCCGCCCCCGCGCCCGAAGCCGCGCACGAGGCGCCCGCCGAGCCCGCGCCCGAAGCGCCCGCCGAGCCCGCGCCCGAAACGCCCGCCGAGCCCGCGCCAGAGGCGCCCGCCGAGCCCGCGCCCGAAACGCCCGAGGCGCCCGCGCCCGAGGCCTAACGCATGTCGCGATCGCCGGCAGACGCGGTTTTCGCGGCCGTGGCCGTCGTGGCGGACTGCGCCGCGGCGGCCGCCGCCGTTTATCTCTCGGTCTTCCTGCGGTTCGAAACGGGTTGGTTCGACATTCCGTTCGGGACGCCCGAACGGCTCTACGCGGCCTACTGGCCGCTCGCGACCGCGGCGGCGGCGCTGTCCTACGTCGCCCTGCGCGCGCTGCGGCTCTACCGGCGGCCGCAGCGCGGCACGTTCCACGCGCACGTGCCGCGGCTCGTGCGCGGCGCGCTCGCCGTGACCGTCGCGTTGCTCGTCGGCCTCGCGCTCGCGAAAAACTACTACAACGTCTCATCCGGCGTCGTTCTCGTCTTCCTGTTCGCCTTTTCCGGTCTTCTCCTGGCCGAGCGCCTTCTGCTCTTCCGGCTCGAAATCGCCGCGGCGCGCCGCGCGCTGCCCACGAACCGCGTGCTGCTCATCGGAACGGACCGCACGGCCGCGCGCCTGGCCCGCTCCTTCGCCCGCGACCCGCGCCTGCGCGTCCGCGTCTCGGGCTTCCTGCGCGCCGTGCCGGGCGAAACGCCCGACCCGGGCATCCCGCCGGAGAACGTCCTCGGCGACGCCAGGGACTTCCACGAGATACTCGCCGCCTCGCCGGACGTGGTGCAGGTGATCCTCGTGAACGCCCGCGGCGACACGGACCTGCTCTACCGGATCGGCTCGGAGTGCGAGCGGCGGATGATCCGCTTCAACGTCGTGCCGGACCTCTTCCGCATGCTCACGTCCGCGCTCGAGGTCGAGACGATCGACGACGTTCCGCTCCTGGGCCTGCGCCACGCGCCGCTGGACAAGCTCGGCAACCGCCTCGCCAAGCGCGCCGAGGACGTACTGGGCGCGCTCGTCGGGCTCGTCGTCTTCTCGCCCGTCGTCTTCTCGCTCGCGATCCTCGTGAAGCTCGGGTCCCGCGGCCCGGCCTTCTACCGGCAGACGCGCTGCGGCTACGGCGGCAGGCCGTTCACGATCTACAAGCTGCGTTCGATGAAGGCGGACGCGGAAGCCGCGACCGGCGCCGTCTGGGCGGAGGAGGACGACCCGCGCCGCACGCGCCTCGGCGCCTGGATGCGCTCGCACAACCTCGACGAGCTGCCGCAGTTCTGGAACGTGCTCAAGGGCGACATGTCGCTCGTCGGCCCCCGCCCCGAGCGGCCCGAGTTCGTGGAGAAGTTCGCCGCGGACATCGAGCACTACATGCGCCGCCACGTCTGCCGCCCCGGCATCACCGGCTGGGCGCAGGTCCACGGCCTGCGCGGCAACACGTCGATCGAGGAGCGCCTCCACGCCGACCTGTGGTATCTCGAAAACTGGTCGCTCGCGCTCGACCTCAAGATCCTGCTGCGGACCGTCTTCGCCGTCCGCAACGCCTACTAGAGGCAGGCGACGGCGTCCGCGACGAGCCGCGTCCAGAGCAGCCGGATCGCGACCCAGGCGTAGAGGTCGGCGAAGAAGTCGTCGAAGACGATGCCGAAGCCGCCGTGCAGCGCCTGCAGGCGGTAGGCGGGGAAGAGCTTGAGTATGTCGAAGACGCGGCTCGTGACGAACGCCAGCGCGACGAACGCCGCGGCGGGCGCCCAGTTCCCGGCGACGAGCCACTGCCACACGGGCGCCTGCCCGACGAAACAGATCGGCAGCAGCATCCATTCGTCCGCGACGACCTGCCCGGGGTCCTTCTTGCCGTAGTGCTTCTCGCCGATCTCGCACACGGGGATCGCCAGAAGCACGAGCGCGAGCGCGACGGCCGCCTGCAGCCAGACGTCCGGGATGGCGGTGAGAGCGACGGCGAACGGGACGCCGACGAGGGCGCCGAAGGTGCCGGAGGCGACGGGGGCGTGGCCGAAGCCGAAGCCGTTTGCGATTGCGACGACGAGTTTTTTCATGGTGTTCGTGGCGGGGTTGCGCGCACCGCGCCGTGCGGCGCGCAGGGATCGTGGTAGACGCCGTCGCGCCCTTCCAGCCGGAAGGAGCGGACGGAGATCGGGGTGCCGTCCTCCGAGCGGAAGACGAGAGAATCGGGCGCGGCCTTCTCGAGCGCGCGGAGCGCGTCGGGCCCGAAGGCGAACGAGAGATCCTTCGCGCCGCCGTCCGGCATGGCGAAGGCCGAGGCCGTCCGGTCGGCGCCCGCGAGCGGTCCGCCGCCGGACGGGTTGCGCATGGACAGGGGGACGGCGCGGCCGTTCAGCGAGACGGAGACGGCCGTCCCGGGTGCGGCCTCCACGACGGCGCGGACCACCGGGTTCATGCGCGCCACGTCCGAGCGGAAGAGCTTCTCGACCTCGGGCGCGGGCGGTTCGGGTTTCAAGTCGAAGAGAAGGAAACGGCCGTCGCGGTCGCGGAGCGCCGCGACGGGGGCGAGGATCGTCTCCCAGTCCACCAGCGCGACGCGGCCCGGCTCCGTTTCGCGGAGCACGGCGCCGGGCGGCAGCGGCGCGGCCGGGCGGTCGATCCGGACCGGTTCGGCGGCGTCGGCCACGACGAGCGCTTCGGGAAACAGCTTCGCCAGTTCGTGCCGCAGGCCCTCCGCGTCGAACCGCGACGCGAGCTCCTGGACGCGGACGCTCCACGGCGGGAAAAAGCCGCCCCAGGCGTAAACGGAAAACCAGTCGCCCTTCAGGAGAGAAAACATGCGGGCGCCCTCGGCGTCGCGCGGCCCCATCGGAAGCGCCGCGACCGTGCGCGCGGGCCGCTCCGCCGCGAGCCGCTCGATTGCGGGCGAGGCGCGCTGCGGATCGACGGGGCGGAACGCCGTCCGGACCGCCCGTGGCGGAACCGCCTCCGCCGCCACGCACGCCAGGAGCGGCACGACGAGCGCGGGCGCCGCCCACGCGCGCCGGCGCGGCGGAACGGCGGCGAGCAGCCGGTCGAGGAAAACGGACGCCGCGCACAGCGCCGCGAAAAGGACGAGGACGCCGAACCGCGCCGCCACCCGGAAGCCGGACAGGAACGGGAAAACGCGGTGGCAGAAAAACGAAACCGGGTTGAACGCCCGCGCGACCAAACGGAAATCCTCCCCGAGCGACATCACCGGTCCGAGCGAAAGCAGGAACGCCAGGCCCGCCACCGCGCCCATGCCGCGCAGGAACGCCCCGCGCGGGCTCTCGCCGCGGGCGGCGACGAGCGCGAGCGCGGCCGACGCGAACGCCAGAGCCCGGGCGGCGACCCGCCAGACGGCGCGGTCCTCCGCGCGCGCCGGATCGAGCGCGCCGGCGTGGAACGCGAGACAGACGAGCGCGAAGAGGACCGCCGCCCCGGCCGCGGCGGCGTGGGCGCAAAGCGCGGCGCGGGCGCGCCCGCGCCGCAGCGCCGCGGTCCGCCACGCGGCCGCCCCGAGGCAGAGCAGCAGCACCGCCAGCGTCGGATAGAGGCTCAGCTCCGCCGGCCGCGCGTTCGGCTTCCACGGCGCCAGGTCGCCCCACGGAAGCAGGTAGGAGAACGGCTGCGCCCCGTGGACGGCGGTTTCCTTGAGCGGCCGCAGGACCGCGCCCGCGCCCCGCTGCGTCAGGTAGGGCTGGAGCAGCACGAAGAGCGAAGCGGCCCCCGCCGCCGCGCCGGCCAGCGCGCCGCGCCAGAAGCGCCGCTCGCGCAGCATCCGCGGCTCGCGCGCGAAAAACGCGGCCGCCACGACCGGCGCCGCCATCGCGGCGAACACCGCCTCGTAGAGTTCGGAGACGGCGAGCAGCCACCACGAAAGGGCGCAGAGCGCCGCGTCCGCCGCCCGCCGGTCCCGCAGGAACCGCGCGAGGAACGCGAAGAAAAGCGGCAGCGCGAACGCCAGCTCCATCTGGAACTCCGGCGCGTAGCTCGTGCGCCACGGCAGGATGCAGAACGCCAGCGAGCCGAACGACGCGGCGGCGAGGCCGCAGCCGAGCGTCCGGAGCAGGAAAAACATGCACGGGGCCGAGAGCGCCCAGAAGACGAGCAGCGCGACGTGGTAGACCAGCTCCGGCGGCATCGGCGCCAGGCCGAAGAGCGCGGCCGCGAAAAGGGCCGGCGGATACTGCAGCGCCTCGTAGTAGAGCGTCCCCGAATGCGGGTAGAGCATGTTCGCGTTGCCGGAGCGCAGCAGCACGTCGCCCGCCAGGATCCGGCGCGCCATGAACTCCAGCTTCCACGCGTGGAACGGCGGGTCCCAGTGGTCGAGGAACGCGCCCCGCCAGTGCGCCGCCCACGGCCACGTGACCGCCACGACGAGCGCCGCCGCCGCGAGGAACAGGGCGGCGCCGGCGAGCGCGTTCGCGGCCGGGCGAGACCTCACGGCAGCGCGATCAGGTCCTTGGTCGTGAAGACGCCGAGCCACGGCATCTTCACGAAGCAGCCCACGAGCAGCGCGGCCGCGAACAGCAGCGTGAGCGCCATAAGCCCCTTTTCGCGGTAGAGCTTCTCCGGCTTCTGCGCCGCGCTGTCGGGCTTGTAGGCGATCGAAATGTATTTGCCGAAGAGCGCCACGAGGAACGGCATCGAGACGAGCAGCTCGATGCGGTGCTTCACCAGGAACACGCCGATCAGGAACGTCGCCGTGATGGCGTAGACGAAGGACGAAGCGAGGAGCGACGACTCGGTGTAGCGCCGGAAGCTCTTGCGGTAGAGCCCGGCGCGCTCCGGATCGCCGATCATGCGGTATTCGGCGAAGCGCTTCGCCGCCATCAGGAACGCGCCGCCCATCCAGTAGCCCAGGATCACGCTGCACGGCGGCAGCGTCGACTCCGTCAGCACGAACCAGCCCATCAGCAGCCGGATCATGTTGTTCACGGACTCGGAGAGCACGTCCAGGAACGGCACGTCCTTGGTGCGGAGCGGCTCCACGTTGTAGACCACGCCCATGACGAAAAGCCACGCGGCCATCGCGAAGAACATCTTGCCCACGAGGAGCGAAAGGCCGAGCCCGGCGACCGCCAGCAGCGCGTATTCGGCGTAGACGAGCGGCTTCCTCAGGTCCGCCACGACGACCGGCCGGTTCTTCTTGGTCGGGTGGAACCTGTCGAACTTCGCGTCGAGCCACTCGTTGATCACGTAGTTGGCGCTCGCCACGAGGCTCGTGCAGACCAGCGCCAGCGCGAGCCGGCACCAGACCGCCGGCCCGAACGCCGGCCGCAGGAGCACGGCCGCGGCAAGGAAGCCGGGCAGGATGAAGAGGTTCTTGATCCAGTGGTCCGGCCGCGCGATGCGGACGTAGTCCCGGAGCGTTGCAGCGTGTTTGTCGTCCATGGGGTGGCGATTCTACCACAGCCCCGCGCGGCCCGGCAAGGGCGGCGCGGCCGGTGACCGCGCAATGCGCGGGCGATCAGGCCGACGACACGCGCCCGTGGCGGGGTGCGGCGTCCGCCGCACCCCGCCACGTGCGCCCGAGGGGGACTCAAAGCCCGGTGCCGAGGTCGACCGAATCTTCGCTCACGCCGATGCGGACGAAGCGCGAGGGCTTGGAGTCCGGAGCCGGAATCGTGAGCGTCTTGAGACCGTCTTCGTCCGCGGCGAGCACGGGGGCCGGTGCGGCGGCGAGGGCGTTCCAGACGGCGGGGTCGACGTCGCGCACCTCGTTGAGCAGCTCGAACGCGACGGCGGGCCGGTGGGCGAAGCGGCGCGCGACCGCCTCCCAGAGCGCGACGAAGCGGTCCTGCAGCTCGGCGCTCTCGAGCAGCTGCACGGGCTCCTCCACGTCGCAGTAGTTGCCGACGGCCTTGTGAGCGCTTGTAGTTCGTGAGCCACCCGCCGAAGCCCATGCCGCGGCGGAAATCGGGGAACGTTTTACCTTGCATGCCCCGGCATTCTATCCGAACGCGCCGCCCGTTGCAACGGCGTGACGGCGTGCGGCGCTTGCCCCGCGCGCGGCCTTCTGGTATCATCAGTGCCATCCGCGACACGCTGGCAGGGACGGCTCCACGAGCCGTCCGCCCGCCCGGAAACCACCAACGGAGAAATCCGCCACCCTTTGAAGCGACAACCCGCAACTGAACCCCATTTGCGCTCTGCGCAACGCGACGCCCCCTTTTGGACACGCTAACGGACGGGGCGCTCGACCACGGAGAGGAAACCATGAAACACCGCCACGTCCAGACGAGGAACGAGTTGCGTTCCGTAGCGATCGACGACATCATCGACCGCGGCGGGCTTGTCGACTGGCTGGACCTGCGCGACAAAACCGAAGCGGATCCGGGGGTCGCCCAAAAGGTTCTCCGCGTCTGCGAAGCCCACTGCGCGGACCCCTACGCCCAGCGCTACCATTTCTGGAGGCACTATGCCCGAAAAGTCCTTGCCTGAATGGGAGCGTCTGATGGAGGCGGCGGCCCGCTTGCAACGCATCGTCCCCGGCTCCGTTCTCGTGGGCGGGACGGCGGCCGCCTCCCACGTCCATCACAGACTTTCCTTCGATGCCGACCACGCGGTCGGCGACCTTCGCGGCCGATTCGACGAAATCCTCGCCCAGCTCGAATCCGTCGCCGGCTGGAAAACGGCACGCGTCCGCCGCCCGGTCCTCATCCTCGGATCGCTCGACGGCATCGAGACCGGAGTCCGCCAGCTCATTCGCGAAACGCCTCTCGAGACCGAGCGCATTTCCGTCGGAAACGAGGAAGTCGTCGTCCCGACTCTGCCCGAAATGCTTCGAATCAAGGGGGTTCTGATCCTGAAACGCAATGCCACGCGCGACTATCTCGATTTCGCCGCCATGGCCCGCCAACTCGGCCCGGACGGCGTCGCGGCGGCGCTTTCATCCTTTGATTCGCTCTACCCGCAGCCCAACGGCCAGTCGGCGCTTCAGCAACTTCTCGTCCAGCTCGCCAATCCCATGCCGTTCGACCTCGACGACACGGATCTCTCGGACTACAAGCGGCTCGTTCCCGAATGGCGGGACTGGATGGCCGTGGCGGCCGCCTGCGCGGACGCCGCCTCCACCATCCTCGCAACAGCCAAACGAACCTGAACCGCTTTCCGCTCTTTTCACCCCTCCCACGGAGAAATCCGCCACCCTTTGACCCGATAACCCACAACTGAACCCCATTTTGCGCATCTGCGCAACGCGACGTTCCTTCTGAAAGCCTGGAAACTTTTTGGAACAGGACATCGAGTTGGCAGAAGCGCGCCCGCGAAGGGCGCGCCTTCTCTG
>JAFTHC010000018.1 GCA_017457625.1 Kiritimatiellia bacterium | reverse complement strand
TACGCCAACGTCACGACGACGCCCTACCGCTACAACACGGCGATCACCGGCATGGCGGTCAACCAGCCGAACGAGGCCACGCAGAGCCTCGTCATCAAGGGCGGCTCGTTCTCGCAATACGACCCGCAGCTCGGCGACGACTCCGGCAAGATGACCGACTTCACCGACGAGGGCTTCGTCGCCATCCAGGACGGCAACGGCAACTGGGTCGTCCAGCCCGGCTACAACGTGACGTTCGACGCCAACGGCGGCTCGCCCGCTCCCGCCGCCCAACGCGTCGCGGTCGGCGGCACGGCGACCGCCCCGACGGCGCCGACGGCCGCGAATCGCGACTTCCTCGGCTGGTTCGCTTCCGGGGCGACGGCCGCATACGACTTCACGGCGGAGGTCGTCGCCGACCTCGTTCTCACGGCGGCGTGGGACGCCTCCTACACGGCGTCGTTCGACAAGGACGCCTACACCGCCACGGGCGGCGGCGTCATGTCGATGAAGGTCACGATCATCCGCGCCGACGGCGAGACGCTGACGACCGCCGACAAGGACGGTTGGACGCTCGAATACGACTCGCCCCGTCTCGAGTCGAGCGGAACGCCCGTCTGGTCCCTCTCGAAGGGGACGGTGACCTACAAGGCGAAGCGCAACGACGCCGGCTTCGACACGGCCACCGGGACGGTGAACCTCAAGCGCGGCGACCGCGTCTACGACACGGCGACGATCAGCGTCGCCCCCTCGGCGACCTGGACGTTCACCCCGTCCATCGCGAACGGTGCGAAACGCATGGTCGAAAGCGGACCTGTCACGGTCTCCTCCGTGAAAGTCAACGGTATCGCGGTCGATCTCGCCGACTACACGGTCACGAGCGACGACGACTCGTTGGCGACCGTCGTTCAGGACGGCTCGTCCGCGACCGTCACCCCGGTTGCGGCCGGCAAGGCGGCGTTCACGCTCGCCGACGGAAACGGCGGCACGCTTCCGCTGTCCGTGACGTTCGTCGACGCCGTGGCCAAGATCGGGATGACGTTCTATGACTCCGTTTCCGCAGCCGTGAAAGCGGTTGCCGACGGCGAGACGATCCAGCTCGTTGCCAATACGACGGAGTCCCAGGTTTCCGTCTCGAAAGATTGCGCCTTCACGATCGATCTGGCCGGAAAGGTCTGGACGGCCACGGCGGGTTCGTACTCCGCATTGAAGATGTCGAAGGGCCTTGTCACGCTCGAGGATTCCTCGGAAGACGGAACGGGCGTTGTCCAGGGGTCCGGCGAACTTGACGGAGCCCACTACGGAATCAGCTTCGATCAAGTCGCCAACGACGCCGCGGTCAACAAACTCGTTGTTCGGGGCGGTACGGTCCAAGGCGTCTCCCATGCGGTGATCATCGGCAACAAGGTCGACAGCACCAAGAAGTTCTTCGGAGGTTCGCTGGAGGTCTACGGCGGTAAATTTATCGCCACTCTTGATACGGCGGACACGCTGGATCCGAATGGCCACGTCAGAGCCACGATCAACTACCTGGATGTTCCGTCCGGCTACACGGTCTACGGAGCGCCGTCGGCGACGATCTATGGCGGATCGTTCTACAACTTCGACCCCGCGGACAACGTCGCCGAGGGCGCCGGCACGAGCTTCCTGCCCGCCACCGGCTACGTCTCCGTCGCGGACGATCCGTCCTCCGGCTGGTTCACCGTCTACGAGGCCGTCACGGTCACGTTCGTGAACGACAAGGGCGCGGCGCCCGAGGCGCAGGTGATCGGCAAGGGCAAGACGGCGACCGAGCCGGCCGACCCCGCTGCCGTCGCCGGCTTCCGCTTCGACGGCTGGTTCGCCGAAGGCGCCGAGGAGGCGTTCGACTTCGACACCGCCATCGCCGCCGACCTCACCCTCACGGCCAAGTGGACGCCGACCACGGCGACGGTCATCTGGGTCGTCGAAGGAACGCAGACCGAGGAGACCTACGACATCGGCGCCACGCCCGTGTATCCGGGCGCGACCCCGACCAAGGCCGGTACCGATTCGTCCGTCTACGTGTTCACCGGCTGGTCGCCCGCTCTCGGCGAGGTGACCGCCGCGGGCGCGACCTACACGGCGCAGTTCTCGTTGGTCTCCCTTTCGCCCGCCTCGCTGGAGCTCTACCCGAACTGCTCGAACTACGTCCAGGTCGTCGGCGCCCCCGCGGGATCGACCTACACCTACAAGTTCGCCGGCCAGGTCGGGGCGGATTCCTATCTCGCCAATCCTCCGGGATGGAGCAAGACCGAAGGCTGGGCTTGGCCGTATGGCAAGCAGCCGGGCGGCACGGGCACGATCACGGTGACCGTCACGAACGACAACGCCCAGATCGCCGTTCTCACCGCGAACGTCACGGTCAAGGACGTCGCCGCGGTCGTCGATGGCGTGGAATACGCGTCGGCGCAGTTCGGGGACGCATTGAATGCCGCCAAGACCGGCGACAAGGTTCTCGAAGTTTACTACTATGCGTCCGGCTACGCCAAGGTCGCCCTTGGCGCGGACGAGTCGATTCGCTGGAAGCCCGCCGACAATCGCGGCAAGGCGTCCTTCTGGACGTCGGCGGTCACGGTCCCGGCAACGACGGACACCGACTGGTACAAGGCCATTGCCTCGAAGGACGCCGCCACGGGCGTCACGACGGTGACGTGCGAAAGCCAGGGAGCCCCGTACGTCAAGATCGACGACGGAACGACGGTCACCTACTCGACGTCGTCCTTCCCGACGATGAGCACGGCTGGTGCGACCTACACGATGCTCCGCGACATCACGCGGACGTCCGCGATTGTCACCTCCGCGTCGGGTGTCGTTCTTGACCTGAACGGCTACACGCTCACGCTGACGAAGGGCTCGATGAACGTCAAGGGCGGCCTGACGGTGAAGGATGACTCCGAAGCCGGGACGGGCACGATTGCCAAGACGACGGCGACCGGAACGGACACGAAGCTCTTCCTGGTCAACGGAGGCGGCACGGTCGCGATCACGGGAGGCGCCTACGAGAGCGCCGGCGAGATTCTCTACACCGACGAGACCGCCGGCTCGGCCGCGACGATCTCGGGCGGCACGTTCAGCAGCACCGCCGCGGACACGGCCTTCCTGCTCAACTGCAGCGACG
>JAFTHC010000103.1 GCA_017457625.1 Kiritimatiellia bacterium | reverse complement strand
GACCTCCTGCGTGCCTCCTATGAGCCGGCACGAGGGTAACTTTTTCCACGGTGCAACTGAAAATCACGCACGGTGGAATCGAAACTTGCAACACGGTCGGTGAGTTGCAATTTCAACGGATTGCGAAGAACGGAAACGCGGAAGGGCCACGCGGCGGGAACCGTTCGTTCCGGCCATGTCGTCTTGCGCCTTGCGCCTTGGGTCGGGCTAGGCGCGAGATGCGAGACGCAAGACGAAACGGCGGGATGAGCGGGCGGATTGCCCGCGAACCCGCCGCAAGGGGCGCGGAGAAACAATCTAGAAATATTGCGAATTTTCTAGAAAATCACCCTAGTACTGTCCCAGTCGGGGCGGGCGATCCATTTCAATCAGCGAAGCCGGGCGGTTTCGACGAGTTTGACCAGATGGTGGATGCGGGCGTCGATCTCGCCGGCGGACGGTTCGCGGAGAACGGCTTCGGGCGTTTTTCCGAAAGCTTCGGACAACCAGCCGACCGCATCCTTGTATTGGGAGGAGCGGGAGCCCGCTTTCAGAATCTTGATCAGTCCGGAAAGGCCGCCGAATCCAGCGCAGTCCTCGACGGCGTCGGTGCCGGTCGAAGCGATGCAGGCGGCCTCCGGCCGGGTCGTCGAACCCAGGAGCCGGATTTCGAACTGGTTTCCGTCGCCCATGTCGTATTCGTATTCCACGGAATCGCCGGCCTTCTTGAACTCTTTGCGGAGGGGCACGCGGTCGGAATCAAAGAATCGGTGGCCGAATTCCTTTTCGGGGCCTTCGACGTCGGGCCAGTTGTTATCGGGATCGAGACATTCGTCCCCGTTCGCGAACGTGAACGTGTAGGCGTGGTAGTCCAGCCATCCGAACGCGTTCTGGATGCATTCGTGCAGGAACGCGAAGGTCCAGTCGTCCGGCAGGACGAGCGTCCGGGAGCTTGCCGTGCCCCGGAAGTCGATTTTCAGCTTGAGGTATTTGCCCATGATGGTCCTTCGTTTTGCGTCTGCCATGCTCTGCTCTTGCGTGAAAGGAAACGGTCATGCTTTCGGCGTCCAGACGCGGAGGCTCTGGTGTTTCAGCGAGCCTCGTCGATGGTCGAGAAGTTCGCGAGGTTCTTGCGGAGCCGGTCGGCGGTCTCGTCGTCCCACGCCCCGATGAACCGCGCGAGGTCGTCCGAGTGGTCGGTCTTCCGAGGAGCTGAAAGACCGAGCGCCGAAGAAAGCAGTTCCTTGGCGGTTTGGTTGAGGCTCTTCTTCTCCCGGCGCGCGTAGGACGCGAGCCGGGAGGAAAGGGCGGGGGCCATCGTGTGGAGAATCAGCGCGGCGGGCATGGTTTCCTTTCGTTTCAAAAGATGGTTCAATGCTGAATCATGCCGCCCCGATTGTCAAGGAGAATCGTCTGCGTAAGTATCAAACCGAATTGGAGAGCTCGGCGAGGAACCGCGCGAAGAGGTCGTCGATCCGGTCGCGGTCCTTGATTGCCGCGAGCCAGCGATCCGGGATGGCGGAGAGGCCGTACTTTGCGCCGGCGAGCTGGCCGCAGACGGCGCCGATCGAGTCGGCGTCGCCGCCGAGGTTCACCGCCGCGACGAGGGCGTCCTCGAAAGACGTGGTCGAGTTCAGCGCCCAGAGCGCGCTCTCGACGGTGGACACGCACCAGCCGGAGTTGTTGCACTCCTTGCGCGAGGCATATAGAGAAACGGCCGTTGTTGAGCCTGTGGCGAAGAGTTCGTCGAGGACGCCGGCCATGCGGTCCACCGTTTCGCGGACGCGCCGCGAGCGGTGCGTGATGTCGCTCACTTCGTGCAGGATCTCCGGGCGGCCGAGCGCGCGGGCCATCAGGTACGAGGGCGCGAGGCGCATCACGCTTCCGTTGCCCTGCGAAGACTCCTCGCCATTCTCGAGCGAGCCGGATTGCGAGATCTCGCGACACGCCAGAGCCGTTGCGCCGCCGATGTCGAACGCGTTCGGCAGGCTCGACCAGAAGCCTTCGTCGATCCACCGGACGAAGTTCCTCGCGATGTCCGCGCGGTCGTAGCGCCCGAGCCGCGCGAAGCTTTCCGCGACGCAGAACGCCATCGACGAATCGTCCGTCCAGTAGCCGGGCGGCGTGCCGAACATCTTGCACGGGACCATCTCCGTGATGTGCGGATGGGCGTCCTTGCCGGTGAACTGGATCGGCGAGCCGAGGCAGTCGCCGACAACGAGGCCCCAGAGGAGGCCGAGGTATTTTTCGCGGGGAAGTTTCATGGAGGGGATGATGTAGGGGAGGTTCAAATGTCATGCAGGAACACGCCGATTTCCATTTTCAGCCAGCCGCTCTCGGTCGTCTCCCTCGACTGGAGTTTTGCGTAGACGACCTTTCCGGCGTCCATGAGTCGCGAAACGACCTCGTTGCGGTCCTGCGGAATCCAACCGACGCGAACGCTGCCGTTCACGAAGACGCCGATGGCCTGTGGATCGTATTCGTTGTCCGGGTCGCGCAGGAGCGTCAGCCTGTCGCCGGGCGCGAGTTTTTCCGTCTTTTCCCCGACGTTCCGGACGTGCGTCGTTCCGGCCACGAGGCATTCCATCAGGAAAATCTCGTGCGCGAACGGCGGCACCAGGGCGTCGAGCCGGTCCTTGAGTTCGATCCAGTTCGTTTCGACGGGTTGCAGTTCACCGGCCATTGTTCCAGAGCTCCTCGTATTCTCCGACGATCTTTTCGAGCGCTTCCGTTTGGGCCCGGAGCTGCGCCCGGCGTTCTTCGACTTTGGCGGCGTCCGCCAGGAATCCGCGATACGAAACCGGCGGACGGTTCTCGATTTCGTCCATCCGTTTCCGGAGGTCTTCGCATTTCCGTTCGATCGCCGCGACGCTTTTCGCGAGATCCTCCATAGCATCTTCTTCCGCGGACTCGAACGGATCTTCGCCGGAAACCACGTCGTCGACCAGCCCCGTCAGGAAGGAGAGGACCTTCCAGTCGTTGTCGGCGTGGGCCTTCTGGATCTGGAGCCAGAGGGCCTTCGCGCTTTCCGGAAGGTCCGGGTTCAGGTCGGGGTGGAGTTTCTTCGCGGCGTCGTGGTAGGCGCGGCGGAGGGCCGCCGTCTCTTCCTCCGACAGCGTCTCGGACGCGCAATGCAGGACGGATTTCCTGATTTCCTCGAGGTTCTTCCGGATCGTCTCCATGTAGTCGGCGAACTCGGCGTCGAGCGCCGCCTCGATGGCGGGGTAGTCGGGCGCGCCGCCGCGGTTGAGGGCGGCCTGGCGCATCGCGAACCGGCGCCGCCACCGGTTGATTTCGACTTTCAGTTCGTAGACGCGGCTCTCGAGCTGGCCGACGGCCACCATGTAGCGGCTCCGGACGTCCGGAACGACGACGTCGACGAGGGTCGCGAACGCCTCGATCAGGGAGGCGCACCGTTCCCGGAGCGTCTCGCGGCGCTTCTTCAGGCGTTCGTATTCGAAATTCGGGCCGATTCCGGTCGGGCGTTTCATGCCGGTATTGCTCCAAGTTCGGCGCGGAGAGCAGCAAGGGTCGTGGCGATGGGCGCGGCGAAGGCGGTCCGCGACGCGGCGGCGAAGATCGCGGAGGCGTCGGCGAGGTAGGAACGCGCGCGGGCGGCGCCGGAGAGGGGCACGAAGTCGCGCGTGTTGCAGATGCGGTCGGCGCATTTGACGAGCAGCGCGCGTTCGTCCGCCGTTTCGGCCTGCGCGCGGAGCCAGTCTCGCTTCACGGGCCAGACGGCCTTGTCGCGCGTGAGGGTCTTGATGCAGGCGAGGACTTCGGCGCCGTGGCGGGGTCCCGCGGCTTCGAGGATGTCCGCCTCCGTGACATCCGTGTCTTCCAGCAGATCGTGCCCCCACGCGACCGCGAACGTTTCCGCGTCCGCGACGCGCCAGCGCCGCAAAAGCGCGACCACCGCCCGCGGGTGTTCGATGTAGGGCGTCCTGCCGTCCTTGCGGAGCTGCCCCGCGTGCCCGCGCTCCGCGAGCGCCTTCATCCGTTCTTCGAGGTCCATCGTTTCTCCTTTCCGCCCTTCGCGGCCTTTCCGCGGGGGACGGGACAGGACGCTAGCAGATTTTTATCAATTTGTCAATATATATTTTTTGACACACTTTCCGGGGCGCCCGCGCTTGCCCCGGGCGCGGCCGTGTGCTAGACTCGGCCTCGTTCGAAAACCCCGCGAGGAGCCTTTTACGTGACGGGGTGCGTGGCGCGCACCCCGCCACGCGGATCGTCGGGACCGCTGTCCGCGCCCCTTGCGTGTCAATTGACAAATTTGCTAGAATCCGCCGCATGAAACGAACGGCGGACAGGACGGAAGACGAGCAGCCGACGGCGGTGGGCGGGGCGATCCGCGCCCTCCGCGAGCGGCTCGGGCTGCGGCAGGGGGACCTGGCGAAGCGGACGGGAATGTCCGCGGCGCAGCTCTGCCACATCGAGAAGGACCGCAATGCGCCGTCGGTGCGGACGCTGCAGCGCATCGCGGACGCGTTGGACGTGCCGCTCGCGGACCTCGCGGCGGGACCGTCCGCCGGCGGAGCGGCGGAGCGGCCGGCCCCGCCGGAACCGGAAGCGACGGCGGGGGACGACGACGCGGACTTCGTCGGTTCGCTGCGGCCGTGCGGGGCGACGTCGCTCGCGGACCTGCCGCCGGCGGCGCGGGCGCAGGTGCGGCGGCGCATCCTCGACTACCGCGAACTCGAGAAGCGCGCGGGCGTGCCGACTCTGCCGTCGCTGGCGCTGGACTACCCGTCCGAAATCGCGGCGGCGGACGCGGAGGCGCTCGCGGCGGCCGTGCGGCGCGCGGCCGGCGTGGCGGACGCGATCCTGTTCGACTCGGTCCAGCTGCTGGAGAACAAGGGGCTGCGCGTCGTGGCGGCGGACCTGCCGGAGGGCGTCGACGCGTTCGCGCTCTGGGAGGAGTCCGCGCGCAATGTCTGGCTGATGGTGCGCAAGGCCGCGACCGACGAGCGGCAGCAGTTCCGCGCGATGTGCGCGCTGGCGGACGCGCTGCGGTTCGTCGCGGGCGGCGCGCGCAGGCCGGTCGGCGACGCGCCGGCCGACCGCGCCTTCGCGAAGGCGTTCGCGGCGGCGTTCCTGATGCCCGCCGCGGCGCTGCGCGAGCTGTGCTACCGGCTCGCCGTCCGCCCGGACGGCTGGAACTGGGAGCTGCTGCTGCGCGAGAAGAAGCGCTACGGCGTCTCGGCCGAGACGTTCGCGCGGCGTCTCGAGGCGCTGGAGCTGCTCCGCCCCTCGCTCCGGCAGGAGTTCGCGCGCCGCGCCCGGGCGTGGGCCGCCGAGCACGGCGGCGAACCGAACCCCTCGCACCGCAAGGAACTGCGCCACTCGCGCTTCGGCGACCTCAAGGCCCTGCTCGAACTCCGCTGACCGCCCCCTTTCCTCCATGAAATCATCGATCATCTCCCTTCTCGGCTCGACGCTGGACGCGCACGGGCCGCGCGGCAAGGACCGCTGGAACGCCTGGCGGCCGAACGTGGCGCTCGCGATGCAGGAGACGCTGCACTTCGACGAGTTCCACCTGCTCTACCAGTCGCAGTTCCAGTCGCTGGCGGACAGCGTGATTCGCGACATCCGGACGGCCTCGCCGGACACGGTGGTCATCCCCGAGATCATGGAGTTCGACGACCCGTGGGACTTCGGCGAGGTCTACGGCAAGCTCTACGACTACGCGCTCTCGCGGCGGTTCGACCGCGAGGAGCGCGACTGGTACGTCCACATCACGACCGGCTCGCACGTCGCGCAGATCTGCCTCTTCCTCCTCAACGAATCGCACCACCTGCCGGGCCGGCTCGTGCAGACCGCCCCCGGCGGGAAGAAGTCGCAGCGCAGCTGCGGCCCGCGCGGGACCTACCGCGTGATCGACCTGGAGCTTTCGCGCTACGACGCGCTCGCGCGGCGGTTCGCGACGGAGAAGCGCGACGACGTCGCGTCGCTCAAGGGCGGCATCGAGACGCGCAACGCCGCGTTCAACGCGCTCATCGAGACCGTGGAGCGCGTCGCCGTGCGCTCGCGCGACCCGATCCTGCTCACCGGGCCGACCGGCGCGGGCAAGTCGCAGCTCGCGCGGCGCGTCTACGACCTCAAGAGGGCCAAGGGGCAGCTCAAGGGCGCGTTCGTGGACGTGAACTGCGCGACCCTGCGCGGCGACCAGGCCACGAGCGCGCTCTTCGGCCACCGCAAGGGCGCCTACACGGGCGCGGCGGCGGACCGTCCGGGCCTGCTCAAGGCCGCCGACGGCGGGCTGCTCTTCCTCGACGAGATCGGCGAGCTCGGCGCCGACGAGCAGGCGATGCTCCTGCGCGCGATCGAGGAGAAACGCTTCCTGCCGCTCGGTTCGGACAAGGAGACGGAGAGCGACTTCCAGCTCATCTGCGGCACCAACCGCGACCTGCGCGCGGACGTGGCGGCGGGGCGCTTCCGCGAGGACCTGCTCTCGCGCATCGACCTGTGGAGCTTCCGTCTGCCGGGCCTCGCGGAGCGGCGCGAGGACATCGAGCCGAACCTCGACTACGAGCTGGAGCAGTGGAACGCGCGCACCGGCAAGCGTCTCTCCTTCAACCGGGAGGCGCGCCGGCGCTTCCTCGCCTGGGCGCTCGACCCCGCCACGCCGTGGCGCGGGAACTTCCGCGAGTTCAACGCGTGCGTGACGCGGCTCGCGACGCTCGCCGACGGCGGGCGCGTGACGAAAGCGGACGTCGAAGAGGAGATCAAGCGGGGTTCGGCCGAGACGAGGCTGGCTAGCGATTCTAGCGACGCTAGAGCCGCTAGAGCCGCTAGCCTTTCCGGCGACGTTGCCGCGTATCCGCTCGCGGAACTCCTCGGCGCGGACTTCGCGGAGCGGTTCGACCGGTTCGAGCTGGCGCAGCTGCGGGAGGTCGTGGCGGCGTGCCGGGAGAGCCGGACGGCGGCGGAGGCGGGCAAGAAGCTCTTCGCCGTCTCGCGCGCGGCGAAGAAGACGACCAACGACACCGACCGCCTCGCGAAGTATCTGGCGAAGTTCGGCCTTTCCTTCAAGACGATCGCCGCGCCGTGAAGCTTCCTTCCTACGGTTCCGTCTGCCGGCCCGGCGCGGGCGCCGGCGCGTTCTTCGCGAGCATCCTCGTGTGGGGCGTCGGCATGGGGTGCTTCGGCGCGGTGTTCAACAACTTCCTCGTCGAGATCCACGGCGTCTCGGGGACGCAGCGCGGCCTGCTCGAGTTCCTCCGCGAGACGCCCGGCGTGGCGCTCGTGGCGATCCTCGCGGCGCTGCACCGCTTCTCGGACTGGAAGGTCCTGCGCATCGGAACGGCCTGCTCGCTCCTCGCCGCGCTGCTGCTGCTCCTGCCCGTGCCGTTCGCCGGCGCGGTGGCGTTCATCACGGTCTGGGCGCTCGGCGAGCACCTCGTGATGCCCGTGCGCCAGTCGATCGCGCTCTCGATCGCCAAGGAGGGCCGCAGCGGCGAATCGCTCGGCATCGTCACGGGCGCGGTGAGCGCCGGGACCGTGGCGGGGTCCCTCGCCGTGGCGGCCGTGTTCCTCTTCGGCTCCCGCGCGCTCGGCCCGGCGCGGGCGCGGCCGCTCTACGACGCCGTCTTCGCGCTCGTCGCGCTGCTCCTCGCGGCGAGCCTCGCCGTCGCCTCGTCCGTGCGCGAGCCGGGACTCGCGCGGCGCGCGCGGCCGTCGTTCTACTTCCGGCGCAAATACTGGCGCTTCTACGTGCTGGAGCTCTTCTACGGCGCGCGCAAGCAGGTCTTCTTCACGTTCGGGCCGTTCGTGCTCGTGAAGCTCTACGGGATGCCGACGCAGCGCGTGGCGGCGCTCTTCGCCGTCTCGGCGCTGATCACCGCGCTGTGGGGCGGGCGGCTCGTCGGGCGGCTCGTCGACCGCTGGGGCTACCGCAACGTGATGATCTGGGACACGGTCGTGCTGTTCTTCGTGTGCCTGCTCTACGGCTTCGCGAAGGACTGGTTCCCGCTCCCGGTCGCGACGGCGGTGGTGTGCGTCAACTACGTCCTGGACGCCGTCCTCTCGAACGCTTCGATGGCGACGAACCTCTACGCGCGCACGCTCTCCGACTCGCAGGAGGAGCTCACCGCGACGCTCACCTCGGGCATCTCCGTGAACCACGTCGTCACGGTCTGCTTCGCGCTCGTGGGCGGCCTCGTCTTCGACCGCTTCGGCGCGGGCGTCCTCTTCGCCTTCGCCGCCCTGATGGCCCTGGCCAACAGCGCCTTCGCCCTCGCCGTCCCCCGCCCCGCGCGCGCCGCGGCATGACCTGCACGCCCCCCCCCCGCCATGAACACGAACCTCCCTCCCCTCTTCGCCGCGCCGCCCTCGGTCTACGCCGTCGGCGGCGAATACCGCATCTGCGTGCCGGTGACCGCCGAGTGCACGATGTGGGTCGAATGCGCCGGGCGCGCGCACTACGACCACGCCAACGGCATTCTGCGCTCCGGGCGCCCGGTGCACGTCGCGTCGCTCCCGCAGCGCGACCTCGACCGCGCGCGCGCCTACGCCGTCTGCCTCCGCCCGATCGTGAAGCGCGAGGCGTACTTCACGAAGACGCTCGACGTGCAGCGCCTCGAGATCGCGCGGTTCCGTCCCGTCGCGCCGCGCGGCGGCGTCCTGCGCCTCCTCAACGTCGCCGACACGCACAGCTTCGTCGAGGGGCCCGTCGGCGCGGCCGCCGGCCTGAGGGAGCGGCCGGACCTGCTGCTCCTCAACGGCGACATCCCCGAGGACTGCGGCAGCCCCGAGCGCATGGCCGTGCCGCACCTGATCGCCGGACGCATCACGCGCGGCGCGTATCCGTGCGTCTTCGCGCGCGGCAACCACGACCTGCGCGGCGTCTTCGCGGAGCAGTACGCGGAGCTCACGCCGACCGACGGCGGCCGCTCCTACTGCGAGTTCCGCGCGGGGCCGGTCTGGGGCCTCGCGCTCGACACGGGCGAGGACAAGGTCGACGAGTGCGACGAATACGGCCACACGGTCTGCTGCGAGGCGTTCCGGGAGGAGGAGGAGGCCTGGCTGCGCGGCGTCGTGCGGCGCGGGCCGCCGCGCGGCGCGCGGTGGCGCATCGTCGTGTGCCACAACCCCTTCTCGCACCGCATCCGCCCGCCCTTCGACATCGAGGGGCCGCGCTGGCGGCGCTGGTGCCGGATGATCGCGAAACTGCGCCCGCAGGCGATGCTCACGGGGCACCTGCACGAGTGCTGGCTCGAGCCGCCCGGCGGCGCGCACGACCAATACGGCGCGCCGTGCCCGGTCGTGTGCTCCTCGCTGGTCGACCACGGCAAGGGCGCCTACACGTGCGGCGCGGTCGACATCCGCGCGGACGGCGCGATCGCGGTCCGCTTCGTGGACGAACGCGGCCGGACGACCGGCCGCGCGAGCCTGCCCGCCAAGGCGTGACCGCGCGGCGGCGCGGCGGCGCCGCGCTCCTCATTCGCACATGCGCAGGAAGTTGCGGAGGATCCGCTTTCCGGACGGCGTCATGATCGACTCCGGGTGGAACTGGACGCCGTGGACCGGCAGCTCGCGGTGCCGCACGCCCATGATGCAGCCGTCGTCCGCCGTGGCGCAGACGGCGAGGCAGTCCGGCAGCGTGGCGGGGTCGAGGCAGAGCGAGTGGTAGCGCATCGCCTTGAACGGCCGCGCGCCGAGGCCGCGGAAAACGCCCTCGCCGTCGCACGTCACTTCCGAAACCTTGCCGTGCATGATGCGCCCGGCCTTCACGACGCGCGCGCCGAAGACTTCGCCGATCGCCTGGTGCCCGAGGCACACGCCGAGAATCGGGACGCGCCCGGCGAAGCGGCGGATGGCGTCCATCGAGACGCCTGCGTCGGCCGGGCGCCCGGGACCGGGCGAGACGACGAGCGCCGCGGGTGCGAGCGCGTCGAGCGCGTCGACCGCGATCGCGTCGTTGCGGAAGACGCGCAGGTCCGCGCCCATGCCTCGCAGCTCCTGGACGATGTTGTAGGTGAACGAATCGTAGTTGTCGATCATCGCGATCATTGCGCGCCTCCTTCCCCGCGGAGCGCCGCGATCCCGGCGCGGAGCGTCCTGGCGGAGCCGAGCAGCGCGACGCCGCGCGCCATCGCGCCTGCCTTGTTGACGGTCTCGCGGTATTCGCCCGCCGGGACCGAGTCGTAGACGACGCCCGCGCCGGCGCGCACCGTCATGCGGCCGTGGTCGATCGCGGCGGTGCGGATGCAGATCGCGAAGTCCATGTCGCCGCCGAAGGCGAAGTAGCCGACGGCGCCGCCGTAGGGGCCGCGGGGTTCGTCCTCGAGCTCGGCGATCGTCTCCATCGCGCGCACCTTCGGCGCGCCGGTGAGCGTGCCGGCGGGAAACGCGGCGGGGAAGAGGTCGAACGCGTCGCGGCCGTCCTCGATTTCGGCGACGACCTTCGAAACGAGGTGCATCACGTGCGAATAGCGCTCCACGGACATGAGGTCCACGACCTGCACCGTGCCGGGGATCGCGACGCGCCCGAGCTCGTTGCGCCCGAGGTCCACGAGCATCAGGTGTTCGGCGCGCTCCTTTTCGTCCGCGAGAAGCTCGTCGGCGAGCGCGCGGTCCGCCCGCTCGTCCGCGCCGCGCGGGCGCGTCCCGGCGATCGGCTTGAGGCAGGCGGTGCGGCCCTCGAGCTTGATCATCGTCTCGGGCGAGGAGCCCACGAGCGTGCAGCCCTCGAGCTTGAAGTAGTAGAGGTAGGGCGAAGGGTTCACGAAGCGCTGCATGCGGTAGAGCGCGACGGGATCGCGCGGCGCCTTCGCCACGAAACTCTGCGAAGGCACGCACTGGATGAGGTCGCCTTCGACGATGCGCTCCTTCACCTTCGCGACGATGCCCTCGAAGTAGTCCGGCGCGTGCGTCGGGCGCAGCGTCCCGAGATCCTCGCCGGCGGCGTCCGGCGCGGGAGCGGGCTCCGCGAGGACCTCCAGCAGCCGCGCCACGCGGGCGCGGGCGGCGGCGACGCGCGCGGCGGGGTCCGGCGCGTCGTCCGGGAACGCGAAGCTCATGACGAAGAGCGCCTGCCGGGCGTTGTCGAAGACGAGCATCGAACCGGGCATCACGAACTCCGCGAGCGGGCGGTCCGCCGGGAGCTTGTTCGGAACGCGCGGCTCGAAGAAATGTGCCATCTCGTAGGCGACGTAGCCCGCGAGCCCGGCACACGTCTTCGGCAGGCCGGGGACGTCGGCCAACCGGACCGGCGCCACGAGCGAGCGCAGGACCGCCATCGGGTCGCCGCCGTGGGGGATGCGCTTCTCCTCGACGCCCCGGCGCACGACGACCTCCTCGCGGAAGACCGTGGCCGTGAGGCGCGGGTCGAGGCCGAGGAAGCTGTAGCGGCCGCGCCGCTCGCCGCCCTCGGCCGACTCGAGCAGGAACAGGTTCGTCCCGCGGCGGTCGAACCGCGCGAGGACCGAGACCGGGGTCTCGGCGTCCGCCAGCACCTGGACGCCGACGGGCACGACGGCGTCCGGCGCGGACGGGATTTCTGAGGGGAATTCGGAGATGATCATGGGAGTCTCGTTTCCGCGTGTCGCGGGAACGGGGACGGGATTCTAGATGTTTCTATCAATAGAGTCAACAGGAAAATCCGGGCCGCCGTCCGCCTTGCGCGCGCGGGGCGGTTCTGGTAGACTCCGGCCGCGTCCCACGACAACCAACCACGGGAGAAAACGACATGCCGTCCAAATACCGCGTCGCGGCCCAGATGTTCGGGTTCCGCGAATACACCAAGACCCTCGAAGACGCCGCCAAGACGATGAAGCGCGTCAAGAAGATCGGCTACGACTACTGCCAGGTCTCCGGCTTCGGCCCGATGGACATGGCCGACCTGAAGCGCGTCTGCGACGACGCGGGCGTGGCGCCGATCGGCGCCCACATCGGCCTGCCGCAGTTCCGCGAAGACGAGAAGAAGGTCCTCGAGGACTGCCGCAAGCTCGGCATCTCCTACGTGGCCATCCCGTGGCTCAAGGCCTCCGACCAGAAGACGCTCGCCGACTGGAAGGCGCTCTTCCGCGAGTTCGAGGGCTACGCGAAGCGCTTCGCCAAGGAAGGCGTGACCGTCCAATACCACAACCACGCCTTCGAGTTCCAGAAGTTCGGGATCAAGGCCGGCAAGGGCGGCAAGACGATCCTGGACATGTTCTACGACGGCACCAAGGCGATCCAGGCCGAGCTCGACCTGGGCTGGTGCGCGCGCGGCGGCTACAATCCCGTCTACTGGATCCGCAAGGTCTCCGGCCGCATGGACCAGGTGCACTTCAAGGACTGGGGCATCTGGGACGACGCGCAGACGCCCGAGTTCCGCGCGCTCGGCGAGGGCTCGCTCGACTGGCCGACGCTCCTCAAGGAATGCAAGAAGGCGGGCGTGAAGGATTTCATCGTCGAGCAGGACACGCAGATCGCGACGAAGGACCCCTTCAAGGAATACGGCATCAGCCGCGCCTACCTCAAGACCCTCGGCCTCTAGCGCGCGTTCGCGGGTTCCAAGGTTCCAAGTTCGGACCTGCGGACCTTCGGACCTGCGGACTTGCGAACTTGCGAACGCCGTGTCGCTGATTTTCCGCTACCTGCTGCGCCAGTTCCTGGGGCCGCTCTTCGTCTGCCTGGTCGCGTTCAACGGGATTTTCATCCTGTTCGACCTGTTCGGGCACCTGTCGAAGTTCCTGGACGCGGGACTCGGCTTCTTCGCGGTCGTCCGCTACTACGCGGGCGTCGCGAGCGCCTACGCGCACTGGTTCATCCCGGCTTCCTGCATGCTCGCGACGCTCTACTCGATGTGGCAGCTCTCGCACCACAGCGAGCTCACCGCGATGCGCGCGAGCGGGATTTCGTTCCACCGGCTCACGCTGCCGTTCTTCTCGGTCGCGTTCGCGATGAGCCTTCTCACGTTCGCCAACCTCGAATGGATTTCGCCGCGCCTGGCCACGTGGTCGGACCGGCTCAAGGACAACGACTACCGGCTCGACGGGGACGGACCCGTGCGCCGCGACCGGCCGTTCACGTTCGGCGACCGCGAGTGGGTGTTCGAGGCGGCGGACTGGACGAGCGACGAAGCGATGGCGCATCCGCCCGGCCGCGTGGCGATCCGCAGCGAGACGCGCGGGCGCGGCGGCGAGCCGGACGTGCGCTGGGGCGTCCGCGCCGCCCGCGCCGAATGGCTCGACGGCGAGTGGTGGCTCGAAAAGCCCGTGTTCATGCACTTCGACGCCGACGGCTCCGAAATCAGCGGTTCCGACCTTGGCGGCGCGCCGCTGCCGGACTGGATGCCGTTTCCGGAACTGACCGAAACCCCGCACGACATGGTGCTCTCGCGCAAGGCCGGCGAATCGGCCACGCTCCCGCTCCGCGACATGCTGCGGCTCATCCGCTCCAAGGGCGAGAACGCGGAACCGGAAGACTGGTATGGCTTCTGGTATCGCGTCGCCGCGCCGTGGGCGTGCCTGGTGATCACGCTGTTCGCGATCCCGGCCGGCATCACGACGGGGCGCCAGAGCGTCTTCAAGGGCGTGATCCTCGTCCTCGCGACGTTCTTCGGCTTCTACTTCTTCACGATCGCGCTGTCCTACTTCGGACAGGGCGGCGCGATGTCCCCCGCGCTCGCGGCGTGGCTGCCCGACGCGGTTTTCCTCTGCGTCGGGGTGGCGATGTACGGGCGCCTGACCTAGCGCGCGCCCCGCGGCCGGCGCGGGACGCGCGCCGCCGGCTACTTGCCCTTCTGCGACTTCGGCGCGAGCATGCCGGTGCAGCTGCGGCCGACGACCTTGGGCTCCTGCTCGACGTTCGCCACGTCGGACAGCTCGGCGCACACGCGCTTGATGAGTTCCTCGCCCAGTTCCTTGTGCGCGTTTTCGCGGCCGCGGAACATGAGCGTGAGCTTCACCTTGTTGCCCTCGGCGAGGAAGGAGCGGATGTTGCGCATCTTGAGCTGGTAGTCCCCGACGTCCGTGTTCGCGTGGAACTTCACCTCCTTGAGCTGCGTGCGCGCCTGGTTCTTGCGCGCCTCCTTCTTCCGGCGGTCCTCCTCGTATTTCCACTTGCCGTAGTCCATGATCTTGCAGACCGGGGGCTGGGCGTTGGGGCTCACCTCCACGAGGTCGAGACCCATCTGGCGGGCCTTGTCGAGAGCCTCGCGCGTGGAAACCACGCCGAGCTGCGTCCCGTCCGGGAGGAGGCAGCGGACCGCGGGGACGCGGATCTGCCCGTTCGTGCGCGTGAACTCTTCGCCGGGCCGGCGGCCGCGGATGTCGCGCTGGTTGTTGTTGGGACGGGAGCCCATCGGAGGGCGGTAGGGGAGCGGGCTGATGGCAGGCCTCTTTCTTCGGGGTTTCTTCTTGTTTTCGCGCCGGCGCGGCGTGCGCCGGGAAAAGTGACGGGCGGATGGCGGGAAAGTTACTTGAGCGCGGGGCGGCTGTCAAGGAGAATTTCGGGAAAACCGCGGCCGCGCGCGAATCGGTTGACTTTTCCCTTGCGAAAGGGCATACTCGGCCCCCGTAAACCCCCGTCAGGACCCGCGCCGGGCGCGCAGGCCCCGTTTCCGCCCGGACCAATCGACATGCGCAGCACGATCAACCACCTCGTCCAACTCCAGGAGCTCACCCTCATCCGCGACGAACAGCGTTCCATCCGCGGCGCCGCCGCAGACCTCGGCGGCCTCAACGACTCCATCGACTCGATGGCCGGTTCGCTCGACCCCGCCGTGAAAGTCGTCCGCGACCGCCTCTACAAGAAGGACCACATCGTGATGGCCCCGATGAACGACGGCAGCTGCTCGGTCTGCGGAATGAAGCTCGCGATCGCCGTCGTGCAGGCCGTGAAGCTGTGCCGGACGCTGGTGACGTGTCCGAGCTGCGCGCGCATCCTCTACGACCCCGACGGCGCCAAGTGGGTCGGCGAGCGCCCCAAACGCTCCAGCGGCGAACACAAGTCCGGCGTGGCGCGCTTTTCCGCCCCCGAGTTGATGGTGCCCGAGCTGAAGGCGACCACCCCGGAAGCCGCGATCGCCGAACTGGCCGGGACGCTCCAGCAGGGGCACTTCGTGGACGACGCGGCCAAGCTCGTCGAAGCCGCGATGGCCCGCGAAAACACGGTCCCCACCGGCGTCGGCAACGGCCTCGCGTTCCCCCACGTGCGCGGCGTCGAGGGCGGCGGCCTCTCGCTCGCGTTCGGCACGAGCCGCAAGGGGATCAAGTGGGGCGGGGCGGACGCGAAGCCCGTCCATTTCGTCTTCTTTTCCACGATCCCCACGGCCGTGAGCATGTTCTACCTGCGGCTGCTGGCGGGGCTGACGGAGTCCTTCCTCAAGGAACCCAACCGCAAGGCCGCGCTCGAGGCGAAGGATTCGCAGACGCTGTGGAAGGCGCTCGCGAAGGCGACGCGCTTCACGGTCAAGTAGGCCGCGAGGCCCCGCCGCGCGCTTCCGCTCCTTTCCGCGCTCGCGCTCGCGGCGCGGGCCGCCGCGGGCGCCGACGCGCCGCGCGACCGCGCCGACTACGAGATCATCCTGGACCGTTCGCCGTTCGGGCCGCCCCCGCCCACGGCGGAAGCCCTCGCGGCGGCGGCCGCGGCCGAAG
>JAFTHC010000102.1 GCA_017457625.1 Kiritimatiellia bacterium | reverse complement strand
GGCGCACCCGTCATTTGCCGCGAAGCGGCACCCGTCATTTGCGCCGCAGGCGCACCCGTCATTCGACGAGCGGCGCGGCGGAACCGCCGCGCCGCTCGTCGCGGTCTACGACTTCGGCGGAAAGCTCAACATCCTGCGGTCGCTCGCGTCGTTCGCGCGGGTGCGGGTCGTGCCGGCGAAGACGCCCGCGGAGGAGGTCCTCGCGCTCAAGCCCGACGGCGTCTTCCTCTCCAACGGCCCCGCCGACCCGGCGGCCCTTCCCTACGCGATCGAGAACATCCGCAAGATCCTGGGGCTCGCTCCGCTCGACCAATCCGTCCTTCGTCCTTCGTCCTTCGTCCTTCCCATGACGGGCGGCCCGCGGCCGCCCGTCATGGGCATCTGCTTGGGGCACCAGTTGTTGGCCCTTGCCTGCGGCGCGAAGACGGGACGGCTCGCGTTCGGGCACCACGGGTGCAACCATCCAGTGAAGGAGCTGGCGACGGGCCGGGTGCAGATCACATCGCAGAACCACAACTTCGCGGTCCTCGCGGATACCCTCCCGCCGGAGCTCGAGGTCACGCACCTCAACCTCAACGACGGCACGATCGAGGGTCTCCGCCACCGGACCCTCCCCGCCTTCTCCGTCCAGTACCACCCCGAGGCCTGCCCCGGCCCGCACGACGCCGTCCCCCTCTTCGACCGCTTTCGCGTCCTCCTCGCCTCGCGCGCTCCCGCCGCCCGCTAACCCTTTCAACCCCTTCAACCTTTTCAACTTTTCCCTTTCCCCTTTCAACTTTAAACCACCGATCCATGCCCAAAAGAACCGACATCCGCAAGATCCTCGTCGTGGGCGCCGGGCCGATCGTGATCGGCCAGGGGTGCGAGTTCGACTACTCCGGCGTCCAGGCGGTGAAGGCCCTCAAGCGCGAGGGCTACGAGGTGGTGCTCGCCAATTCGAACCCCGCCACGGTGATGACCGACCCCGAGCGCGCGGACCGCACCTACATCGAGCCGCTCACGGCCGACGTGCTGCACGAGGTCATCCGCCGCGAGCGCCCGGACGCGCTCCTGCCGACGCTCGGCGGCCAGACCGCGCTCAACCTCGCGATGGAGCTCTCGAAGAGCGGCGTGCTGCGCCGCTACCGCGTGGAGCTCATCGGCGCGGACGCGGACGCCATCGCGCGCGCCGAGGACCGAAACCTCTTCCAGGGCGCGATGCTCGAGCTCGGGCTCGACCTGCCGCGCGGCGGCAGCGCGCACACGCCCGAGGAGGCCCGCGCCGTCGCGCGCGCCATCGGCTCGTGGCCGCTCGTCGTGCGCCCCGGCTTCACGCTCGGCGGCACGGGGGGCGGCATCGCGCGCGACGCGGCCTCGTTCGACGCCATCGTCGCGCGCGGGCTCGCCGCGTCCCTGAACGGCGAGGTGCTCGTCGAGGAATGCCTCGAGGGCTGGAAGGAGTTCGAGATGGAGGTGATGCGCGACCGCGCCGGCACGGCGGTGATCGTCTGCTCCATCGAGAACCTCGACCCGATGGGCGTCCACACGGGCGACTCGATCACCGTCGCCCCGATCCAGACGCTCACGGACCGCGAATACCAGGCGATGCGCGACGACTCGATCCGCGTCCTGGAGAAGGTCGGCGTCGCCACCGGAGGGTCGAACGTCCAGTGGGCTGTCGATCCGAGGAGCGGCCGCCGCGTGATCATCGAGATGAACCCGCGCGTGTCGCGCTCGTCCGCGCTCGCGTCGAAGGCGACCGGCTTCCCGATCGCCAAGATCGCCGCGCTGCTCGCCGTCGGCTACACGCTCGACGAGCTCCCGAACGACATCACGCGCAAGACGCCCGCGTGCTTCGAGCCGGCGCTGGACTACGTCGTCGTCAAGGTTCCGCGCTTCGCGTTCGAGAAGTTCCCCGGCGCGGACATCACGCTCGGCACGCAGATGAAGGCCGTCGGCGAGGTGATGGCCATCGG
>JAFTHC010000101.1 GCA_017457625.1 Kiritimatiellia bacterium | reverse complement strand
GGCGGCGGTGGTGTTCCAGTATCCGAGATAGATGTGGGGCGTGGAACCGCCGGGAAGCTTCACGTTGCCGAAGTTGCACATTCGCAGGAGGGCCCGGTTCCCGCCGGACGCCGCAAAGGAAAGCGTCGACGAGTTCTTGCCGGCGAGACGGATCGCCTGGTTGGCCTGCCCGTTGTCGGTGCGGACGCCGGGCAGGGCGAGTTCGGAGTCGAAGCCGAAGTAGAGCGCGCCGACCGTAACGGACGCGTTCACGTAGAAGGTCGAGTTGGCGGGCAGGGCGATCATCGCCACGTCGTCCACGCCGTCCGGGTAGCCGGTCGCGTCGTCCGTGAGGTTCTCCCAGGCGACGGTCGTCCAGTCGAAACTCTGGTTCGAGGCGGAATACGTGTAGAGCCAGACGCGGCCGGAGCCGTTCGGCTCGGGGACGACGATGCCGAAGCCCATCGTGGCGTTCCGGACGAAGGCGTCGCTGCCGGCGTCGTATTCCATCGCCACGACGCCGCCGAAGCCGGGCTCCAGCGCGGTGAGCGTGAGGCCGTCCTCGCCGAGCGAGAACGCGCGGCAGTCCATGAGCAGGTAGTAGTCGGTCGCGCCCGTGAGTTCGGGCAGGACGGCCGAGTCGCCGACATGGAAGATCTTGGTGCGGAGGTCCGCCAGGGCGGAGAGCGCGTAGGCGGTCGTTCCGGGCGTCACCGTCGTGGTCCAGGTCTGCGTGTAGTCCGTGCCGCCGACGGTGGCGCTCACGGTCACGTTCGCGGTGGCGGCGCCCGAGGCGGCGGCGAGGGCGGGCCAGGAGACCGGACCGGACTCGGAGAAGGACTGGACCGTATAGGTCCGGCCGTTGTATTCGAGGGTTGCGACGCAGGTCGCGCCGTCGAAGACCTCGGAGACGCCGAAGGAAATGTCCACGGTCGAACCGTCGGCGGCGAAGACGTAGCCGATGCCCGTCGCGGAGATCGGGACGGAGCGGGTGGAGAACGTGCCGGCGATCGGGACGTAGGTGGCGAGGCCCCACTCGTTCACGATGCGGAGGCGCAGGTAGTGGGCGGTGTCCGGCGCGAGGTTTTCGCAGACGAGCGTCGCGGCGGCGTCGAGCGTCGCGGCGGACTCGGCCGAGACGGACGCGAGCGTGGCGAAGTCGGAGGCAGTCGACGCCTCGAGGCGGATGTCGGCCAGGGAGGAGCCCTCGCCGAAGTCGGAGACGACGGCCGTGGCGGAGAGCGTCGAGAAGCCGCGCCCCGCGAACGAGGCGACGCCGGAGGCGAGGCCGGGGTCCAGCGTGGTGAAGGACACGGGCGTCGAGGCGCCCGAGCCGCCGGCGTCGTTCGCGGAGACGGCGCGCGCCCAGTAGGTCGTGTTGGTCTCGAGGCCGCTGCCCGAGACGGCGTAGACGCCGGCGCCCGTGGCGGGGTTTCCGGCGTAGGCGTAGGTCGCGACCGGCGTCGCGAAGCCGTCGGCCGAGGCCGCGATCTCGACCGTAAGCGTGTTCTCCGTCGCGCCCACGCCGAAGCCGCTCAGGTTCACGGTGACGGTGGCGTTCGTGTAGCCCGGATCGACGGAGACGACGGAGAGGACCGGATCGACCGACGTCGCGGCCGCCTCGGTCCATTCGACGAAGTATCCGGTCGTGCCGGACTCGCCCTCGAGGTAGAGGCGCAAGGCCGCGGCGGAGGCGGCGCCCGGAACGGTGAAGGACGCCGTCACGGTCCCCGCGTCGTTCGTCGCGATCGAGCCGAGCGGCGCGACGTGTTCCCAGGCGTTGGTGTCAAGCCCCGCGTCGACGGCGCCCCAGCAGGCCGCGATCGTCGCGGAGGACGGCAGGCCGGCGGCCGTGACCGTGATGTCCAGGTCGTCGCCGTTCTTCGCGAACGACGAGAGCGTCGTGAACACCTCGTCCGTCGTGGAGCGCAGGAGGCTCATATCGAGCGGGTCCTCGAAGCGGGACCACTTGGAGGCGTTTCCGAAATCGTTCTTGACGGCGGCCGTGTTGAACTGGAGCGCGTAGTAGCAGTCCTTGGTCGCCTTGCCGCCGGTCCAGTCCCAGATCCAGGCGTTGAACGGCACCCAGCCGGTCGTGGTCGCGGTCCAGTCGCCCCAGACCTGCGGCTGCTTGTTGTAGCCGGAGTCCTCGCGCTGGAGCAGGACGAGCGCGCCGTCG
>JAFTHC010000017.1 GCA_017457625.1 Kiritimatiellia bacterium | reverse complement strand
TGGTCAGATCCCATCGCGGACATGCTCACCCGCATCCGCAACGCCCAGGCAGCCGGCCACGACATCGTCGAGATGCCCGCTTCCAACCTCAAGGCCGCGATCGTCAAGGTCCTCAAGGACGAAGGCTACGTCGCCGACTACGAAGTGGAAGGGGACGTCAAGAAGGTCCTCCGCGTCGCCCTCAAATACAACGCCGAAGGCAAGCCCGTCATCCGCGGCATCCGCCGCGAGTCCGCGCCCGGCCTCCGCCGCTTCTGCGGCTGGAAGGACGTCCCGCGCGTCCTCGGCGGCCTCGGCGTCGCCGTCATCTCCACCTCGAGCGGCGTCATGTCCGGCCTCGAGGCCCGCCGCCGCAAGCTCGGCGGCGAGATCGTCTGCAGCGTCTGGTAACAAGGAGCCGCACATGTCAAGAATCGGAAAAGAACCCGTCAAGGTCGAAAGCGGCGTCACGGTGACGCTCGACGGGCCCGCCGTCACGGTCAAGGGCCCCAAGGGCGAACTCTCCTGGACCCTGCCCGCCGGCATCGTCGCCGAACAGAAGGACGGCCTGCTGCGCTTCGCCCGCTCCGCGGACGACCGCCAGAGCCGCGCCAACCACGGCCTCGCCCGCGCCCTCGTCGCCAACATGGTCGAGGGCGTCTCCAAGGGCTACGCCAAGGCGCTCGACATCGAGGGCGTCGGCTTCAAGTTCGACCTACAGGGCAAGGACACGCTCCTGCTCTCGATCGGCTACGCCGCCCCCAAGCCCTACAGGATCCCCGCCGGCATCACGGTGAAGGTCGAGAACCAGGGCCTGCACCTCGACGTGAGCGGCATCGACAAGCAGCTCGTCGGCCGCGTCGCCGCGGACATCCGGGCCTTCAAGCCCGCCGAGCCCTACAAGGGCAAGGGCATCCGCTACACGGGCGAGAAGATCCGCCGCAAGGAAGGCAAGACCGTCGCCTAACGGAAGGGGAGCTTTCACATGAAACTCGAAAACCGCAAAGACTACCGCAAGCGCCGCCACCTGCGCCTTCGCCAGAAGATCGCCGGCACCGCCGCGCGCCCCCGTCTCGCCGTCGCCGTCTCCAACAAGAACGTCTACGTCCAGTTCGTGGACGACGACGCGGGCGTCACGCTCGCCTCCGCCTCCAGCCTTCCGCTCAAGGCGAAGCTCAACAAGGAGACCGCCAAGCAGGTCGGCGAAGCCGCCGCGAAGGCCGCCGCCGGGAAGGGCATCTCGCTCGTCGTGATCGACCGCGGCGGCCACAAATACCACGGGATCGTCCGCGAGGTCGTCGAAACCGCCCTCGCCAACGGACTCAAGGTGAACGACAACCCCGCCGAGAAGGAGGCCTAAGCAAGCCATGGCACGCGAAAACGACCGCGACACCCGCAAGCGCGAGGAGCCCGAATTCGAAGAGCACCTCGTCTTCATCAACCGCTGCGCCAAGACCACCAAGGGCGGCCGCCGCATGAGCTTCAGCGCCACGCTCGTCGTCGGCGACAGGAAGGGCCGCGTCGGCCTCGGCTTCGGCAAGGCCAACGAGGTCTCCGAAGCCGTCCGCAAGGCCGGCGAGCACGGCCGCCGCAACCTCATGCTCGTCACCATGAAGGGCACCACCATCCCGCACGCCGTCACCGGCCAGTGCGACGGCGGCCGCGTACTCCTCATGCCCGCGAGCGACGGTACCGGCCTCATCGCCGGCGGCGGCATGCGCGCCGTGCTCGAAATGGCCGGCGTCCGCAACGTCCTCGGCAAGAGCCAGGGCTCGAAGAACCGCCTCAACGTGGTGAAGGCCACGCTCGACGCGCTCTCCAAGCTCCGCACCGAGGAAGCCATCAAGGCCGACCGCGCCGCCGCGGAGCAGGCCTAGGAGGAAATCACATGAAACTCCACGAACTCTACAGCACCCCCGGTTCCCACAAGACCTCCAAGCGCCTCGGCCGCGGCGACGCGTCCGGCAAGGGCGGCTCGGCCGGCAAGGGCACCAAGGGCCAGATGTCCCGCAAGGGCCACAAGCGGAAG
>JAFTHC010000100.1 GCA_017457625.1 Kiritimatiellia bacterium | reverse complement strand
CCGCGGGCTTGAGCGCGGTCGGCTTGGGCGCGGCGGGCGCGGGCGCGGACGCCGCCGGCGCGGGCATCGGCGCGGGCGCGGCCGGCTTGCGCGAGGGCGAGAGGCGGATCGTGGCCGTGTTGCCGTCCGCCGCGAGGGGTTTGCCCGCGGCGGCGCCGGGCGCGATCACGATCGGTCGGATGGCCGGACCGGCCGCGGCCGGCGCGGGCGCGGCGGGATTGGGCGCCGCGGCGGGCGCTGCCGCGGCGGGCGCGGGCTTGGCCGCCATCGGCTTGATGGCGATCGGTTTGATGGTGATCGGGGTGATTTTCGGTGCGTCTGCCATGGTCGGTCTTTCGGTCTGAAGGCCTGACGGTCGAACCGTCGTTTGTCAATTCGTCGTTGCCGCGAAGCGGCCCGTCGTCGCCGCGACGCGGCTAGACGGCCATCACTTCGGCTTCCTTGGCCTTGAGCGCGGCGTCGATCTTGCCGATCGCGGCGTCCGTGGCCTTCTGGATGTCGGCGAGGAGGCGGTCCAGGTCGTCCTCCGTGATTTCGGAGTTCTTCTGCGAGGCCTTGGCCTTTTCGTTCGCGTCGCGGCGGACGTTGCGGACGGCCACGCGCGACTCTTCGGCCATGCGCGAAGCGACCTTGACCATTTCCTTGCGGCGCTCTTCGCTCAGCTCCGGGATCGGGACGCGGATCTTGCGGCCGTCGGACACGGGCGTCACGCCGATGTTGGCGGCGAGGACGGCCTTGACGATCTCGCCTGCGACGGACGGATCGTAGGGCGTGATCGTGATGAGGCGCGGCTCGGGCGTCGCGATGTTCGCGAGCTCGCGGATGCGCGTCGGCGCGCCGTAGTAGAGCGCGGTGATGTTCTCGACGAGCGCGGGCGACGCCTTGCCGGTGCGAAGGCCGTCGAGCTGCCCGGAGAGGGCATTGAACGCGCCGTCCATCTTGGACTGTGCTTCGGAGAGGATTGGATTGGCCATGTCTGTGTTCCTTGTGTTGAACGTGGAAATGATCGTGCGAACCTGCGAACCTACGAACGCCGCCGCAGGCGGCTACCCGAACACGGGCGGCGGGTCGGCGCCGTCCACGAGCGTGCCGACCTTGGCGCCGGCGACGGCGGCTTCGAGCGCGCCCTCGGCGAAGAAGTCGAGGACGAGGATGGGGATCTGGTGCTCCTGGCAGAGGGCGAAGGCGGCGGCGTCCATGACGCGCAGGCCGCGGTGCATCGCTTCGGCGTAGGTGAGATGGTCGAGCTTCTTGGCCTTGGGGTCCTTCTTCGGGTCGGCCGTGTAGACGCCGTCGACCTTCGTGGCCTTCACGAGCACGTCGGCGCCGATTTCGCGGGCGCGGAGCGCGGCGCACGTGTCGGTGGAAAAGAGCGGGTTGCCGGTGCCGGCGGCGAAGAGCACGACGCGCCCCTTTTCGAGGTGGCGCAGCGCGCGGCGGTGGATGAACGGCTCGGCGACGCCCTGGCAGGGAAACGCCGTCATCACGCGCGCCGGGAGACCGGCCTTCTCGATCGCGTTCTGCAGGGCGAGCGCGTTGATCACCGTGGCGAGCATGCCCATGTAGTCGCCGGCGCAGCGGTCGATACCGAGCGCCTCGCCCGTTGCGCCGCGGAAGATGTTGCCGCCGCCCAGGACGATCGCCACGTCGGAACCGGCGTCCTTGAGCGCCTTCACCTTCGCGGCCATCTTCGCGACGACGTCCGGATCGATGCACTGCCCCGAAGCGCGGTTCAGGAGAACCTCGCCGCTGAGCTTGAGAAGGACGCGTTTGTATTTCGGGACCATGTCGGAACCGCGGGTTGCGCGGACGCCTTCATTGAAGCAAAAAACGCCCCGGAAGGCAAGGAGGAAATTCCCGCCGCGGACGGTGCGGAATTTTTTTCCAAAAAAGTTCTTGCAAAAGAACGCGATGTGCGGTATACATCCAATCCGAAGGTTACGCACCCCCACAGTGGGGGTCGCCTTCAAGAACAAAACAAAGGGCCTCCACACGGCCCGAAAGCACAAGGAGAAATCCACATGCCCACCCCGAAGAAGGCCCCCGCCAAGAAGGCCCCCGCCAAGAAGGCTCCGGCCAAGAAGGCCCCCGCCAAGAAGGCCCCCGCCAAGAAGGCTCCGGCCAAGAAGCCCGTCGCGAAGAAGGCCCCCGCCAAGAAGGCCCCCGCGAAGAAGGCCCCTGCGAAGAAGGCGAAGTAGTTTCTCCTTCCTGCAAGGAAACGGAGGGCCCCGGCCGCGCGCCGGGGTCTTCCTTTTTTCGCCGCCTCCCGCGCGAAAGCGCTTGCGCGCGCGCACCGCTTTCGGCTATCCTTGCCCCCGACGCCGCGACCGCGGAAAGGAGACCCGCCATGCGCATTTCAACGAGCCTCGAAGACTACCTCGAATGCATCTACATGCTCATCCTCGCCAAGAAGCCCGCGAGGGTGCGCGACATCGCCGCCGCGCTCGGCGTGAAGACGCCGTCCGTCGTGAACGGCGTGAACGGCCTGCTGCGCCAGGGCCTCGTTTCGCACGAGCCCTACGCCTCGGTCGAGCTCACGCCCGCCGGCCTCAAGAAGGCCGTCGAGATCCTCGACCGCCACGAGCTGCTCACGACGTTCCTCGGCAGTCTCGGCGTCGACCCCGACACCGCGGAGGCGGACGCGTGCCGCATGGAACACGTGCTCTCGCCCCCCACGCTCAAGGCGATCCGCCGCTACCTGGCGCGCCACAAGATTTCCGTCCGCCCCGCCGGCGCGGCGCGCGCGCAGCGGAAGGACGCGACGGGCCGCTAGCGCCGCTTGCCCCGCGGCGCCCCTTGCGCTAGAATGCGGCGCCCTTCCCCGCTCCCCTCCCCTTCAATCCCGACAAACGGACAACAGCACCATGAAAACCAGATTCGCCATCGCCCTCCTCGCCTTCGCCGCCGCCGCCGCGGCCGACACGAAGTTCGCCGTCGCCGACATGGACCTCGTGATCCTCTCCCACCCCAAGACCGAAGACAACCGCGACAAGGTCTCCGCGATGGAGCAGGAGGCCGAAGCGGGCCACAACCAGCGCCGCGGCGAACTGGAGGCGCTCTCGGAAAAGATCAAGGCCGCCGCCATGGACGCGCAGCGCCCGACCTCCTCGCCCGAGGCGCGCAGCCAGGCGCGCGCCGACGCCGAGGCGCTCCGCGCCCAGGCCGAGAAGAAGCTCGCGGAGCTGCGCGAGTTCGACGCGGCGATGTCGCGCAAGATCCGCGGCGAGGCGCTCGCGCGCTTCGCGGCCATCAAGGAGGACGTCGCGGAAAAGCTCGCCGCGATCGCCGCCGAGAAGGGCCTCGACGCCGTGCTCGATTCCGCCGCCACCCGCTCCGGCCTGCCGCTCCCGCTCGTCGTCTGGTCGTCCGCTTCGGTCGACATCACCGACGAGCTGATCGCCGCCGTCGGCGGCGACCGCAAGGCCGCCGAGGAAGCCCTCGCGCGCGGCGCCGCGCGCGCCTTCCCGGGCACGCAGTCCGGCGCCGCCGCGTCCGACGCCGACCAGACCCCGCCACGGCCATGAAGCTCTCCGAACTCCTCGCCGTCGCCGGCGGCCGCGCGGACGGCCCGGCGGCCGACGCCGAAATCACCGGCGTCGCCTCGCTCCACGACGCGTTGCCCGGCGACGTCTCCTTCCTCGCGAATCCGAAATACGCCAAGCAGCTCGCCTCGACGAAGGCCTCCGCCGTGTTCGTGGCCGAGGACTGCGGCCTGCCGCCGCCCGCGGCGGGCGGCGCGCTCGTGCGCGTCCCGTCGCCCGGCCTCGCCTTCGCGAAAGCCGTCCCGCTCTTCACCCGGCCGCCCGTCGTCCGCGCGCCCGGCGTCCATCCCAGCGCCGTCGTCGACCCCTCCGCCAGGCTCGGGCGCGACGTCCACGTCGGCCCGCTCTGCTGGATCGGGCCCGGCGCCGTGGTCGGCGACCGCTGCGTGCTCGAAGCGCACGTCGCCGTCGCGGACGAAGCGGTGCTCGGCGAGGACTGCCACCTCTACCCGATGGTCTCCGTGCGCGAACGCTGCCGCCTCGGCAAACGCGTCACGGTCCACAACGGCACGGTGATCGGCTCGGACGGGTTCGGCTACGACACGAAGATCGGCGCGGACGGCTCCATCGCCGTGGAGAAGATCCCGCAGCTCGGCATCGTGGAGGTCGGCGACGACGTGGAGATCGGAGCAAACGTCGCGATCGACCGCGCGCGCTTCGGCGCGACCTCGATCGGCCACCACACCAAGATCGACAACCTCGTCCAGATCGCCCACAACGTCCGCACCGGCCCCTACTGCGGGATCGTCTCGCAGGTCGGCATCGCCGGCTCGACACACCTCGGCGCCGGCGTCATGCTCTGGGGGCAGGTCGGCCTGGCCGGGCACCTCGAAATCGGCGACCGCGTCGAAGTCCTCGCGCAGTCGGGCGTCGCGGGCGACCTGCCCGCGCCCGGTCTCTACTTCGGCTCGCCCGCCGTGCCGAAGCGCGAGGCGCTGCGCCAGATGCACGTGCCGCGCGCCGTCGACAACCTCAAGGCCGAAGTCGCCGCGCTCCGCGCCCGGCTCGCCGCGCTCGAGGCCGCAACCGCCGGCGCGTGACCGCGCCGGACCAAGCTCCAAGGAACCGTCCCGTGAAAGTGTGCAAATTCGGCGGCTCGTCCGTCGCCAACGCCGAACAGATCCTCAAGGTCCTCGACATCGTCCGCCGCGACCCGGAGCGGCGCGTCGTCGTCGTGTCCGCCCCCGGCAAGCGCCGCAAGGGCGACGACAAGGTGACAGACCTTCTCATCGACTGCGCTTCGCGCGCCCTCGCCGGCGGCGAGACCGACATCCCCGTCGACCGCGTCGTCGCGCGCTACGAGGAGATCCGCGCCGACCTCGGGCTCGACGCCGCGCTCGTCGAGGGCGTCCGCGCCGAACTGCTGCGCCGCCTCGCGCGCCCCGCCAAGGACGCCGGCGCGTTCATGGACGCGGTGAAGGCGATGGGCGAGGAGTTCTCCGCGCGCTTCTGCGCCGCCGCGTTCGCCGCGCGCGGCCTCGACGCCGTCTACCTCGACCCGAAGGACGCCGGCATGGTCCTTTCGGACGAGTTCGGCGCCGCGCAGCTGCTGCCGGATTCCTACGCGAAGCTCCGCGGGGCGCTCGCCGCGCATGCGGGCGAAACCGTCGTGTTCCCCGGCTTCTTCGGCTACACGGCGGACGGCCGGATCGCCACCTTTTCGCGCGGCGGCTCGGACATCACCGGCGCGATCCTCGCGGCCGCCGCCGGCGCGGACGTCTACGAGAACTTCACGGACGTGGACGCCGTCTACCCGATCGACCCGCGCCTCGTGCCCGAGGCGGCGGGCAAGCCGGGCATCGCGCAGATGACCTACGCGGAAATGCGCGAGCTCTCCTACGCGGGCTTCGGCGTGTTCCACGACGAAGCGGTGATGCCCGCGATCCAGGCCGGGATCCCCATCAACATCCGCAACACGAACCACCCGGACGAGCCCGGCACGATGGTGCTGCGCTCGCGCAAGACGGTCCCCGGCCGCGTGAACGGCATCGCCTCGAGCAAGGGCTTCGGCGCGCTCTTCGTCGAGAAGTGGCTCATGAACCGCGAAGTCGGCTTCCTCGCGCGGCTGCTCGCCATCCTCGCCCGCGAAGGCGTCTCGGTCGAGATGATCCCGGCGGGCGTCGACTCGGTGACCGTCGTCTTCCGCGACGAATGCTTCGCGCACGAAGGCGTGAAGGAGCGCGTGTTCGCGGCGATCCGCGAAGAGCTCGCGCCCGACAAGCTCGAGTATTCCTCCGGCCTCGCGTTCCTGTGCGTCGTGGGCGAAGGCATGAAGATGACGGTCGGCACGTGCCTGCGCGTCGTCTCCGCGCTCTCGAAGGCGGGCGTGAACCTGCAGATCGTGAACCAGGGCTCGTCCGAAATCTCGATCATGTTCGGCATCCGCGAGGCGGACCTGCAGCCCGCCACGACGGCCCTCTACCACGAGTTCTTCGGCTAGGCCGCGGCGGCGAAGAAAGCGCTGGACACGGACGGCGCGAATGGATACACTGTGCGCCAATGAGGTCACCCATGGAAGACAACACCCCCGCCCCCGAAAAAAACGAAACGCCCGTCGCGCCCGCCCCCGCGCCCGCGCCGGAGCCCGCGCCCGTCCCCGAAACCCCCGCGCCCGCGCCGGCGGAGCCGAAGAAGGACCGCTGCCGCACCGGCTTCTTCGACAAGGTCGCGCTCGCGCCGTTCTACCTCTTCGCCCTCCTGCTCGGCTGGGCGCTCGCTTCGTGGATCTTCGCCGGCGACGGTTTCGCCTGCCCCTCGTGGCTGCGCTGCCTCTCGCTCTGGGCGTTCTTCCTCGGCGCCGTCTGGACCGTCGCGTTCCGCGACCGCGTCGCCAGGCCCGCCGGCTACGTGGCGGGGTTCGTCGTCCTCTTCCTCTTCACCGCGGTCTTCATGCCGCACGGCTCGCTCGAGGAACGCGTCGCCCGCAAGGCGCTCGACGCGATGGTCGCCGACTGGCGCGCCGAGGGCTACGACGTGTCGGTCGAATCCCTCGCGATGGAGGAGGGCGAGGACGGCGCCTACCTCGGCACCGCGATGCTCCGCTCCGGCCGCCAGACTTTCCAGGTCGACCTGACGGCCGCCGGCGCCGAGACCGCGGACGGCTACTCGATCCGGGTCGAAGGCCTCAAGGCGGAGGAAAACCCGCGCCTGGCCGCGATCCGCGAGCTCGCCGACCGCCTGCCCCCGCCGCCCGCCCCCGTTCCGCCGGAGGACGAGCCCGCGCCCGACGCCCCGGCCAAGTAGCGCCCGGCGATGAAGGTCCTCGTCACCGGCGCCGCCGGTTTCATCGGAGCCGCGCTTTGCGGGCGCCTGCTCGCGCACGGCCACGAAGTGACCGGCCTGGACGATTTCAACGACTACTACGATCCCGCGCTCAAGGAGGCCCGCGCCGCGCGCCTCGCGGGGCGCCCCGGCTTCCGCATGGTCCGCGCCGACATCGCGGACGACGCGGCGCTCGGCGCCGTCTTCGGCGCCCGCGGCGCCCCGCGGCCGTTCGACGTCGTCGTGAACCTCGCCGCGCAGGCCGGCGTCCGCTACTCGCTCGTGAACCCCGGCGCCTACGTGCGCAGCAACCTCGTCGGCTTCGCGAACGTTCTGGAGCGCTGCCGGCACCACGGGCTGCCCCGCCTCGTCTACGCGTCCAGTTCGAGCGTCTACGGCGGCAACGCGAAGATGCCGTTTTCCGAGGACGACCGCGTCGACGCGCCCGTGAGCCTCTACGCCGCCACGAAGAAGAGCGACGAGCTGCTCGCCCACGTCTACGCGCACCTCTTCGGCCTGCAGACCGTGGGCCTGCGCTTCT
>JAFTHC010000016.1 GCA_017457625.1 Kiritimatiellia bacterium | reverse complement strand
GGCAAGAACTCGTCGACGCTTTCCTTTGCGGCGTCCGGCGGGAACCGGGCCCTCCTGCGAATGTGCAACTTCGGCAACGTGAAGCTTCCCGGCGGTTCCACGCCCCACATCTATCTCGGATACTGGAACACCACCGCCGCCTGCCAGCTCTCCATCGTCCAGACGGGCGACATGGACTGGGACGGCGGCGCCGTCGTCGACTACACGGACACCGCCACGCGCGACATCTACTGCCGCGTCCGCATGGGCATGGAATACGGTGCCGGCTGGAACGTCCCGGCGGGCAGGTCCCTGCGCATCTTCAACGTGACAGGCTACAAGAACTGGAGCGACGACCAGGGCGGCAACGCGCAGTTCTGGATGGGGCCCTACTTTCCGTTCACCGGCTCGGGCGAGATCCTCTACGACGGCCCCGGCTCGGCCTGCATCAACAACCCGTTCCATTCCTTCGAGGGCACCGTCGCCGTCCGCAACAAGCAGCGCTACTCGCACTTCTCCTTCGGCAGCCGCGGCGGCTCGTTCTGGATGGTCAACTGGACGCAGCCCTGGGCGTCGAACGGCGCGCCAGCGAAGGCGACGCTCGTAATCGAGGGCGACGTCGGCTACAACAGCGGCCTCGCGCTGGACCGCTCCTACGGCGTCGTCTCCTACGGCAACGCGCACGGCTTCGGCTCCTGGGGCTACACCACCAACGCCCTGCCCGGGAGGAAGTGGATCTTGAACGGAGGCGCGTTCTACCAGGCCGCGATGAACAACAACGCCGCAACCTGGCGCGAGGACGGCACGACGGCGACGCAGCCGATCTGCGTCCGGAACGGCGCCGAGACGCTCTGCGTGAGCAACGGCTTCTCCTACGTCTATCTCGGCCAGAACGGCGAGTCGGACCGCCCGACGAACAACCTCGCGTTCGCGAGCCTCGAACACGCGGGCGACGGCGTCCTCGTCGCCGGCAACGAACGCATCTGGTATTCATACAACAACAGCAACAAGGGCTCCAACTGGCGCGTCCGGCTCGCGCTCGGCGGCTTCCACGACCACGCCATCGGCGGAACCGGCGCGGCGGACGCGATCCACGGCGCCAACCCCACCAACATCCTCGAGAAGACCGCCCCGATCGTCCCGTGGATCGTCACGCCCGTCGCAGCCCACTCCACCCTCTATTTCCCCGGGGCGTCGCCCGACGGCGAACTCGTCATGGCGGGATACCCGACGGCGGTCGTCCTCGACGAGGTGACGGATCCGACGATGAACGCCTGCGTCGACGGCAAGACGATCGCCCTCTCGGCCGACCGGACGGTGAACTCGCTCCGCCTCGTCAACAACCGGACCGCCGGCAAGAACCTGGGCGAGGGGCGGACGCTCACGATCACGTCGGGCGGCCTCATCATGGGCAACGGAAACTGGAACAACACGGCCTACATCGGCGACGAGAGCGGCTACAGCGCCGGCACGGCCGGAACGCTCGTCTTCCCGAACAAGGCCTACGTCTTCGCCCCGGTGGTCAACGCCAGCAAGAACTACCATCCCGAAATCTGGGCCGCGATGGTCTCTCCGAACGGCGCGGTCTTCTCGTATCCCGGCTACCTCGACCTCGGCGGCGACCAGACGGGCATCGACGACCACATCGCCGTGAACGGCACCTACCTCAAGCTCGGCAGCGAGACCACCGGCTGCGAGATCGACGTCCCGGTCCACCTCCACGGCGCCTATTCGACGCTCGCGATCGCGAAGCAGGGCTCCTTCTGCAAGCAGGACCTGCACTTCTGGGACCACGGCACGCCCGGCTCGAAATTCGTCCCCGCGGCCGGGACGGAGGAGGTCGTGCACAAGATGTGGGTCGACGGCGTCTCGATGCCGCGCGGCTACTACGGCTCGAGCGACGCGAAGACCTCGATCGAGGCGCTGGCCGACCGCGCCCATCCGGCCTTCGTCGACGACCGCCACTTCTCCGGTACCGGCTGGGTGAAGGTGATGACGGACGAGGTTGTCCAGCCGACGATCATGGTCCTGCGCTAGAGTCCCCCTCCCGCGGACGTGGCGGGGTGCGGCGCACCCCGCCACGGTCGCGTGCGAGTCGGCCTTGCGAGCGCGTCCGCACCGAAGCGCCGGGCGGATCGCGGCGCGGCGACGCCGTGCCGACGGTCCGCCCTAACTTCCTTTCCGGAACGACGACGGAGAGGCGCCGAACTTGCGCCGGAAGAGGTGCGCCAGGTGGCTCGCGTCGCCGAAGCCGCACGCGGCGGCGATTTCGTCGCACGGGAGCGTCGTCGTCCGCAGCAGGTCCTTCGCGCGGGCGAGGCGCTCGCCCAGGATCGCCTCGCCGATCGGGACGCCCGCCTCGGCGCGGAAGCGCAGTTCGAGCGTCCGGCGCGAGACGCCCAGCGCCTTCGCCAGAGCCGCGACGGGCAGCCGCTCGCCGAGGCGCTCCGCAATCGCCGCCCGCGCCTTCGCGACGAGCGGGTCGCGGCCGAGGAACCGCGCGGTCGAGGCGCGCGCCTCGACGCGCACGCCTCCGAGCACGATCCGCCGCCGCGCCCCCGGCCGGCCGCGCAGCGCGGCGTCCAGCGCCGCCGCCGCCGCGAAGCCCGCCTCCTCGCCGCCCATCTCCACGCTGGAGAGCGCCGGGAGCGCGGTTTCGCACCGCAGCGGGTCGTTGTCGACGCCCAGGACGGCGACGTCCTCCGGAACGCCGAGCCCCGCGACGCGGCAGGAGTCGAGAACCCGCCGCGCCTCGGAGTCGTAGGCGGCGAGGACGGCGAGCGGCCGCGGCTGCGCCGCAAGCCACGCCGCGAGATGGCGCTGGCGGAACGGGAGGTCGCCCCTGGATGGCGGGCGGTAGACGGCGCAGG
>JAFTHC010000099.1 GCA_017457625.1 Kiritimatiellia bacterium | reverse complement strand
GCGGGTCCATTTGCGTTGGAGCAGTTGGAGTTGCTCCGACACATCGGGCCTTGTCTCGGCGGCCCGCGCTTTTTCCAGCGCGGCAAGTACATCCTTTTCCCTTTCGTCCCATTTCTCCCTTTGACTGGGAACGTAGAAATCCCGCAAGTGGTCCGGCTGGCAGAAATGCGGAACCAAACTCAGAATCCTGTAGGCCGGGCGCTCGGACGCATACGTCCGAAGCGGGAACACGTAAAAATCGCACTCGTCGTCGAGTATGAGCCCCGTGTTGTCTGGAGCCGTATAGCATAGCACGAGGTAGCAACGCGCGGTTTCGTTTGATTTCACCTCGAACCTGCATTCGCCGAAAACGTCGCCGACGACACGGGAACGCATCTCGATTTCAATGGCACGTTCACGCAGATCCCGAATGCCATAGCCGCCGTACGGGCCGCGCAAACCGGCCGTGCGGGTCTCGTCCGACAGGCCGATGAACTTCGCGGCGACGAATTTCCGGGATTCGAGTTCGAGCGGAAACGAACACGAGAAAGAATAATTCTTGAGTATGGAGCCATATTCCTCCCGCAACCAGAAACCGTAGTCGGTTTCGGTGGCCGGAGAGATTTCGACGGTTTCCGTAAAGAAGCCGTAGGATTCCGCCGTCGAATTGAGGGGCGCCGCGAGCGCGAGGAGGGGGAGGAGGAGGAGCGGGCGTTTCATCGGGTTGAAGGGGTTGAAGAGGTTGAAGGAGTTTAAAGTTGAAAGGGTAAAGGGAAAAGTGGCGGAGCGTGGCGGGGGCGGGGTCAATGCTGAATGATGAATGATGAATGCGGCGTGGCGGGGAATTCGGGAAGGCCGCTCCGCGGCGGGCGGCGGCTAGAACTTCACGGTGTGGCGGGAGTTGCCTTCGCGGACGGAGACCTTGAGGGTGACGGTGTCGGAGGAGGGCGTGGGGAAGAGGTAGGTGACGGCCGCCATCTGCATCCGGCCGTTGGATTTCACGGTCTTGCCGCCGTCGACGATCTCGATGGAGGCGAGCTTGGTGAGGTCGCCCGCAACGTCGATGCCGAAGGATTCGCCGCCGCCGAAGAAGTTCTGCGCCTTGGAGGACTTGAAGGAGAGGCCGCCGAGCGAGACGGTCGTGCCGGGGGCGACGGCGAAGGGCGCGCTCTTTTCGGAGACGCCGGTGGAGCAGACGACGTCGATGGAGCCGTGGACGGTCGGGAGCGCGTTCTTGACGCCGCCCTCGGGCGCAAGCTCGACGGTGAAGCTGCCCCATTCGCCGCCGGCGGCGATGCGGGGCGAGGGCGAGCGGCCGACGTGCCACGCGGGCTTGCCGGCGGAGGTGGTGGCGATGCTGGCGCCGCCCACGGTGGCGGTGTCGATCTTGAGCGAGGCGCCGTCGATCTCGGCGAGTCCGGTTCCCTTGACGACGTAGGTGAGCGCGTAGCCGGCGTTGGCGTCCCAGCCGAACGGCTTGGCGTCGAACGGGACTTCCTTCGGGAGCGGCGCGTTGACCGTGATCTGGGCGAGCTTGGCCTTGGGGGCGCCGGCGCCAGCGGCGCCGGTGGCGGCGGGCTGGGCGGCGAGGACGATGCCGGC
>JAFTHC010000098.1 GCA_017457625.1 Kiritimatiellia bacterium | reverse complement strand
TCCGGCGTGCGGGGTTCGTCCGGATCGCCGTTGAGGGCGCGGGCGGCGTCGGAGACTCGCGTGATCGCGTCGTCGCGGCTTTCGCGCGAGCAGCCGACGAAACCGACGAGCCCCGCGACGATGCCGATCGCTATCACGACAATGGCCAGTTCGATGATGGTGAATCCGTTTTGATTTTTCATGGCGTTGGTTGTTGGGTTGTTGGTTCGGGAAATATCTTGGTGTGCGCGCAGGACTTTCCTTGTCACTTGCCGCCGGAGGCGGCGGTCTTACGCGGGCGGGGGAGGGGCCGACCGGGCGCTGCGCGCCCGGTGCCGGATTCTCGGATTGTGGGATTCTCGGGTTCTGGTGTCGGGTTCTCGGCGCGCGGCGTTGCCGCACGGCCGGATTCTCGCGAGATTCCGGCGCCCAGAGATTCCGGCGCGAGATTCCCAGATCCCGAGAACCCCAGAATCCGGCACTGGCCGCCGAGGCGGCCGGGCCCGAGCGCCGGCTCGGGCCGGGCGCTGTGCGCCCGGTATCGGGACTCGGATTCTTGGATTCTCGGGTTCTGGCGTCGGATTCTCGGCGCGCGGCGTTGCCGCGCGGCCGGATTCTCGCGAGACCCCGGCGGCGGCGAAGCCGCCTCCGAGATTCCGGCGCGAGATTCCCGGATCCCGAGAATCCCAGAACCCGGCACCCGGCCGCCCCCGGCGGCCGGGCCGATGCTACGGTTCTGTTCTGTTGCGTGTGTCAAGAAGGGAGCGCGCCTCGGTCGGTGTCTTCCCCTGGGCTCCTTGGAAAGCCCTGCTTGAAAACACGGAAGGAGACGCGCTCCAAGCGGGAATCCGGGGAAGGATTCCGCTTGTCCCTTGCCGCCGGGTGCCGCAATCTTACGCGGGACTCCCGCTGGATTATTTTACGCCGTTCGGCTAGAATTCCGCCCCGTTCCGGCCTTCGCCCGTTTCCGCCATGATCCCCCTCGCCACAACCCCCGAATCCGAAGGCGTGTCGTCCGCGCGGCTCGCCGATTTCATCGACCGCTTCTTCTCGCTGCGGTGGACGCACGGGCTCGTCGTTTTGCGCCACGGCCGCATCGTGGCGGAGTGCTACCGCGAGCTCTGCTCCCCGGCCGACCGCCACCAGCTCTTCTCGCTGAGCAAGAGCTTCACGAGTTCCGCCGTCGGCATCGCGCTCGGGGAGGGGCTCATCCCGTCGCTCGACGCGCCGCTCGTCTCGTTCTTCCCCGAATACGATTCGCCGCGCGTCACGGACCGCATGCGTCGCGTGACGCTGCGGCACCTGCTCTGCATGGGCATGGGCCGCGCCTCGTGCGGGCTCTGGGGCGACCGCTACGACCGCCTGCACCGCGAATTCGACGCCTCGCCCGCCGCGTCCGACATGCGCGCCGTCGCGGAGCGCTTCGCGTCCGGGCTCGAGTTCTTCGACGACGGCATCCCCGCCGTGCGACACCTGCTCGAGGACGAACTCCGCGACGAACCGGGCTCGCGCTTCGAATACAACACGGGCGCGACGTTCCTGCTCTCCGCGGTCCTGCAGAAGGTCGCGGGCCGGCGACTTCCCGACTACCTCCGCAGCCGCCTCTTCGATCCGCTCGGCATCGCGCGCGACGTCGTGTGGGACGACCTGCCCGGCACCGGCATAGCCCTCGGCGGCGCGGGCTTGAGCCTCGCGGTCCGGGAAATCGCCGCCGCCGGCGACCTGTGGCTCTGCGGCGGGGTCCTGCGGGACGGCCGCCGCCTGATTCCCGCCTCCTACATGGCCGAGGCGACCGCCAAACAGATCGACAACGACGGCCCCGGCCGCACGCCGGAGTGGTGCCAGGGCTACGGCTACCAGTTCTGGCGGTGCCGCCACGGCGCGTTCCGCGGCGACGGCGCGAGCGGCCAGCTCGCCGTCATGCTCCCGGAGCAGGACGCCGTCGTCGCCGCCACGGCGGGCGTCTGCGGCATGCAGGAGGAGCTGGACGCGATCTGGGAGACGCTCCTGCCCGCGTTCGCGGCCGCGCCCCTGCCGCCCGATCCGTCCGGCCTCGCGCGGCTCCGAGAGGCGGAGGCCTCGCAGCGCTTCGACCTGGGGCCCGCCGGCGGGCCCCGCCCCGACGCGCTTCCGTTCGGCGAGCCGCGCCGCTTCGCGTGCGCGCCGAATCCGTTCGGCCTCTCCGCGCTGTCCCTCGCCCAGGACGGGCGCGGCGCGACGCTCGAGTTCGCGTTCGGCGACGGCCTCGTCGACCTGCTCCGCGCCGGCTGGGACGCGCCGCGCGCCTCTCAGCTGCGGCGCCTCGCCTCCGGCCGCTCCTTCGGCGCGTTCGCCCGCGCCGCGTGGATCGCGCCGGCGCGTCTCCGGATCACGGCGGCCGTTCCCTGCTCCACGTCCTTCTTCACGCTCGAGTTCGACCTTGCCGCGTCCCGCTTCCGGTCGCGGACGCCGATCTGGTTCGCGCATCCGTGGATGGGGGACGTCACGGTTCCGCTCGAGCGCGTTCTTCCTTGAAACGGCGGGCGCGTTCTGGTAGCCTTCCCCCCACATCCCAACCCAACCCGAAATGAAAAACAAAGCTGACATCGGTCTTGTCGGACTCGCCGTGATGGGCGAGAACCTCGTGATGAACATGGAGTCGAAGGGCTTCGCCGTCGCGGTCTTCAACCGCACCGTGGAGAAGGTCGACGCGTTCGTGAACGGCCGCGGCGCCGGGAAGAACTTCCTCGCGGCGCACTCGCTCGAGGAGCTCGCGCAAAAGCTGGAGCGCCCGCGCAAGGTGTTCCTCATGGTCAAGGCCGGCGCGGCCGTGGACGACATGATCGGCAGGCTCCTCGGCATCCTCGAGCCGGGCGACGTCATCATCGACGGCGGCAACTCGCACTTCCCCGACACGATCCGCCGCACGAAGCTCGTGGAGGAGAAGGGCCTGCTCTACGTCGGCACCGGCGTCTCCGGCGGCGAAGAGGGCGCGCTCAAGGGCCCGAGCATGATGCCCGGCGGCTCGCCCGCCGCGTGGCCGATCGTCAGGCCCATCTTCCAGGCGATCTGCGCCAAGGTCGAGGACGGCTCCCCCTGCTGCGACTGGGTCGGCGAGAACTGCGCGGGCCACTTCGTGAAGATGGTCCACAACGGGATCGAATACGGCGACATGCAGCTGATCTGCGAGAGCTACCAGCTCATGCGCGACCTGCTCGGCATGTCGGCGGACGAGATGCACGGGGTCTTCGCCGCGTGGAACAAGACCGAGCTCGACTCCTACCTGATCGAGATCACGCGCGACATCCTCGCCCGCAAGGACGCGGACGGCTCGCCGCTCGTCGAGAAGATCCTCGACACGGCCGGGCAGAAGGGCACGGGCAAGTGGACCGGCATCGCGGCGCTCGACGAAGGCGTGCCGCTCACGCTCATCGGCGAGGCGGTGTTCGCGCGGTGCCTCTCCGCGATGAAGGCGGACCGCGTCGAGGCCGCGAAGGCCTACGGGCGGAAGATCCCCGCGTTCGAGGGCGACAAGGCCGCGTTCGTCGAGGCGATCCGCCAGGCGCTCTTCGCGAGCAAGATCGTCTCCTACGCGCAGGGCTACACGCTCATGCGGACCGCGGCGAAGACCTACGGCTGGAACCTCAACTACGGCGGCATCGCGCTGATGTGGCGCGGCGGGTGCATCATCCGCAGCGTCTTCCTCGGCAAGATCAAGGAAGCCTACGACAAGGACCCGGCGCTGCCGAACCTGCTCCTCGACCCCTACTTCAAGAAGACGGTCGAGGCGCTCGTGCCGGCGTGGCGCAAGGTCGTGGCGCAGGCGGCGCTCGCGGGCGTCCCGGCGCCGGCGATGTCCTCGGCGCTGGCCTACTTCGACGGCTACACCTCCGAGCGCCTCCCGGCGAACCTCCTGCAGGCGCAGCGCGACTACTTCGGCGCGCACACCTACGAGCGGCTCGACGCCCCGCGCGGCCGGTTCTTCCACACCGACTGGACCGGCCACGGCGGCGCCACCTCGGCCTCGACCTACAACGCGTAGACCCCCGTTCCGGGCGTCCGCGGGGGCGCCCGGAAATTTCCGCAAAAAAACCGCTTGCATTCGTTTGCGTTTTTTGCTAGCCTAGTCGCCGCTTTTGCGACAAACAGGAAAAAATCCCGTCCATGCCCACCATCAACCAGCTCGTCCGAAAAGGGCGCCGCACGCTTGCGAAGAAGAGCAAGTCCCCGGCGCTCAAGAACTGCCCGCAGCGCCGCGGCACCTGCCTTCTCGTGAAGACGCAGACGCCCAAGAAGCCGAACTCCGCGCTGCGCAAGGTCTGCCGCGTGCGTCTCACGTCCGGCTACGAAGTGACCGCCTACATCGGCGGCGAGGGCCACAACCTGCAGGAGCACAGCGTCGTGCTCGTCCGCGGCGGCCGCGTGGCCGACCTTCCGGGCGTGCGCTACCACGTGGTGCGCGGCGCGCTGGACTGCCTCGGCGTGAACGGCCGCAAGCAGGGCCGCTCCAAATACGGCATGAAGCACGGCAAGTAATTCCGAGGTAAGAAATGTCCCGTCGATTCAACAGCGCCGCCGCCAAGCGCCCGGCCCAGACCGATCCGAAATACGGCAGCGAGCTCGTCTCGCACATGATCAACTACTTCATGCGCAAGGGCAAGAAGACGACCGCCCGGCGCATCGTCTACGCGGCGCTGGACGAGGTGGCCGCGAAGGTGGAAGGCAAGGAGCTGCTCGAGGTCCTCGACGCGGCGGTGAACAACATGAAGCCGCGCGTGGAGGTGAAGAGCCGCCGCGTGGGCGGCGCCTCCTACCAGGTTCCGGTCGAGATCAAGCCGGCCCGCCAGCTCGCGCTGGCGCTGCGGTGGCTTGCGACCTACGCGGCGGGCCGCCGCGGCATGGGCATGAGCAAGGCGGTCGCCGCCGAGATCGTGGACGCCTACAACAACACGGGCAACGTGATCAAGAAGCGCGACGACACGCACAAGATGGCCCAGGCCAACCGCGCCTTCGCGCACTACGGCTTCTAGCCGTCCGGCCGCGCGCCGCCTCCGCTCCGGGGGCGCCGCGCGGCGATCCGCATTTGCGGACCCCTTTCGATCTTTGACAACGCAACGATACGAAACCATTTTCCCCTGCCTGCGCCATGGCGAGCGAGAACCAGACGAAGAAGAACGCGGCGGCGGCCCCCGAAGGCCGGTCGCACGCGCTCGCCGACGTCCGGAACATCGGCATCATCGCGCACATCGACGCGGGCAAGACGACGGTTTCCGAGCGCATCCTCTACTACGCCAAGGAAATCCACAAGATCGGCGAGGTGCACGAAGGCACCGCGACGATGGACTGGATGGTGCAGGAGCGGGAGCGCGGCATCACGATCACGTCGGCGGCCATCACCTGCGAGTGGATGGGCCGCCAGGTGAACCTCATAGACACGCCCGGACACGTGGACTTCACCGTCGAGGTGGAGCGCGCGCTGCGGGTGCTCGACGGGGCGGTCGGCGTCTTCTGCGCCGTCGCGGGCGTGCAGCCGCAGTCGGAGACCGTCTGGCGCCAGGCCGACCGCTACGGCGTTCCGCGCATCGCGTTCGTCAACAAGATGGACCGCATGGGCGCGGACTTCGGCCGCGTGGTGGGGCAGCTGCGCGAGAAGCTCCACGCCAACCCCGTGGCGCTGCAGCTGCCGATCGGAGCTTCGGAAACGTTCCGCGGCGCGGTGGACCTCATCGCGCGCAAGGCGGTGACCTACAAGGACGAAGATCTCGGCGCGGAGCCGGTCGTCTCGGAGGTCCCGGCCGAGTTGGCGGGCGAAACCGAAGCCGCGCGCGACGCGCTCGTGGAGGCGCTCGCGGACGCCGACGAGGCGTTCGCGGACCTCTATCTGGGCGGCGGCGAGATTCCGGAAGAGGAGTTCCACGCGGCCCTGCGCCGCGCCACGACGGCCCGCAAGGTCGTGCCCGTGCTGTGCGGGACCGCGCTGCGCGACAAGGGCGTCCAGCCCCTGCTCGACGCGGTGGTCCGCTACCTGCCGAGCCCGCTGGACGTGCCGCCGGTGGAAGGGACGGAGATCCGCACCGGCAAGACGGTGCAGCGCCCCGCGGACGACGCGGCGCCGCTCGCGGCCCTCATCTTCAAGGTCGCGGCCGACCCCTATCTGGGCAAGCTCCTCTACGTGCGCGTCTACTCGGGCGTGCTCAAGCGCGGCATGAACGTGTGGAACCCCCGCACCAAGTCGCGCGACCGCGTGATGCGGCTGCTGCGGATGCGCTCGAACGAGCAGCAGGACGCGGAGGCCCTCCACGCGGGCGAAATCGGCGCCATGGGCGGCATCGGGAAGTTCACGACGGGCGACACCGTCTGCTCCGAGCAGGCGCAGATCGCGCTCGACCGCATCGAGTTCCCGGAGCCGGTGATGTTCATGGCCATCGAACCGAAGAGCCGGGCGGACAAGGAGAAGCTCGAAGGGGCGCTGCAGATGCTCTCCGACGAGGATCCGACGTGCCGCGTCCGGGTCGACGAAGAGACTGGCCAGACCGTGATGAGCGGGATGGGGGAGCTGCACCTCGAGATCCTCCGCGACCGCCTCCTGCGGGAGTTCAAGGTGCCGGCGAACGCCGGCAAACCGATGGTTTCGTATTACGAGACGGTCACCGGCGAAGCGGACGGGCGGCACACGTTCGACCGCGAAATCGGTGGCAGGCGCCAGGCGGCGACCGTGCAGCTGCACGTGTCGGCCGGGGCGCGCGGGAAAGGTGGCTCCATCGAAGTCAAACCGCCCCGGAACACCATTCCGCCCGAGTTCTGGGCCCCGATCGAACAAGGGGTCCGGGACGCAATCCTGACCGGCGTGCTCGCCCGTTTCCCGATGCAGGACGTCTGCGTCCGCGTCACCGGAGGTGGGATCCTCGATCCCGACTCCGCCACGGAAACGGCGTTCCGCACGGCGGCCATCCTGGCGTTCCGCGAAGCCGCGCAAGCGGCCAAGCCGGAGCTGCTCGAGCCCATCATGGCGGTCGAGCTCGTGGCGCCCCCGGAATTCACCGGGGACCTCATGGGCGACCTGAACGGGCGCCGCGGGCAGGTCCGCGAGATGGAGTCGCTCGGCGACATGCAGACCATCCGCGCGGACGTGCCCCTGGCCGAGATGTTCGGCTACGCCACCGCCATCCGGTCCCTTTCGAGGGGCCGCGCGTCGTATTCCATGGAGCCGAAAGGCTTCGCGATCGTCCCCAACGTTGTCAAAGAAGAAATCCTGAACAGGTAAACGCAGCAATGCAAAGCAAACGCATCAGAATCAAAATGCAGGCCTACGACCACCGCGTGCTGGACCAGGCCGTCCACGAGATCGTCGAGACGGCCAAGGGAACCGGCAGCCGCGTCGTCGGCCCCGTTCCGCTGCCCACGCGCGTGGAGCGGTTCACCGTGAACCGCAGCCCGCACGTGGACAAGAAGTCGATGGACCAGTTCGAAATGCGCACCCACAAGCGCATGTTCGACATCCTCGACCCCACCGTCAAGACGGTCGACGAGCTCAAGAAGCTCAACCTGCCGGCCGGCGTGGACATCAGCATCAAGATCTAGAGGAGGAGTCCATGCAAGGCTTGATCGGAAAGAAAATCGGGATGACCCAGATCTGGGACAAGGACGGCGTCCGCGTCCCCGTGACGGTCGTCGAGGCGGGTCCCTGCCCCGTGGTGCAGGTGAAGACCGCCGACAAGGACGGCTACGACGCCGTGCAGCTGGGCTGGGGCCCGCAGAAGGCCTCCCGCCTCGCCAAGGCCGAGGTCGGGCACGCCAAGAAGGCGGGCCTGGAGACCCCGGTGCGCGTCCTGCGCGAGTTCGAAGCGGACGCGGGCGAGAAGGTCGAGGCCGGCCAGGTGTTCGACGTGAAGCTCTTCGAGGGCGTCGAGTTCGTGGACGTGATCGCCACGAGCAAGGGCCGCGGCTTCCAGGGCGTCGTCGCCCGCCACGGCTTCGCCGGCGGCCCGCACGGCCACGGCGGCCACGTCAAGCGCCGCCCCGGCTCCATCGGCATGCGCCAGAGCCCGGGCTCGGTCGAAAAGGGCCACCCCATGGGCGGCCACGCCGGCGCGCGCCGGACGACGGTGCAGAATCTCAGGCTCGCGGGCATCCGCCCCGAGGACAACGTCCTTCTGGTGAAGGGCGCGATCCCCGGCGCCAACGGCTCGCTGGTCATCGTTCGCAAAGCTCTCAAGAAGGCGGTGAAGGCGTAATGGCTACGATCAAACTGTTCGGCCTCGACGGCCGGGAAAAGGGCGGCGTCGACGTCGCGGACGGGGACCTCGTCCTCGACCGCGGCGAGCAGGCCGTCCGCGACGTCATCGTGGGCCGCGCCGCGCACCTGCGCGCCGGCACCGCGTCCACGCTCTCCAAGGGCGAAGTGAACGGCTCCAACCGCAAGCCCTGGAAGCAGAAGGGGACCGGCCGCGCCCGCGCGGGCCTCAAGCAGTCCCCGGTCTGGCGGGGCGGCGGCGTGGCCTTCGGGCCCAAGCCGCGCGACTTCTCCGTGAAGGTCAACAAGAAGGTGGCGAAGCTCGCGTTCCGCCGCGTCCTGTCGGACCGCATCGCGGACGGGTCGCTCGTCCTCGTCGAAGACCTCTCGCTGCCGCAGGCCAAGACCAAGGCGCTCGTCTCGGTCCTCAAGGCCCTCAAGGCGGAGAACGCGCTGCTCGTCGTGGCGGCGGCGGACGAAGCGCTCACGCGCGCGGCCCGCAACCTGCCCGGCGTCGAAGTCGCGACCGCGGCCGGCGCGGGCCTCTACCAGCTGATGGTCCACGGGACCGTCGTGGTGGCGCGCCCGGCGTGGGAGACACTCAAGGAGCGCCTCGCGGCGCCCGCGAAGAAGGAGACGGTGGCATGAAGCACCCCAGCGAAATCATCAAGGCCGTGCTGCAGTCCGAGAAGGGCCTCGCCCTCCAGGAGAAGCAGAACCGCTACTCGCTGCGCGTGGACCGCGCCGCGAACAAGGCCGAAATCAAGAAAGCCGTCGAGGACTTCTTCAACGTGACCGTCCTCGCGGTCAACACGCAGAACCACGTCGGCAAGAAGCGCATGCTGCGCACGCGCCGCGTCGTGCAGGCCCCGGACTGGAAGCGCGCGATCGTCACGCTCAAGGCCGGCGACAAGATCGACCTGATCTAGGAGAAGCGACATGGGCATCAAATCCTACAAACCCTACACGCCGAGCCGCCGCACCGCGACGGGCTCGACCTTCTCGGACATCACCAAGAAGCGGCCGGAGCGCTCGCTCACCAAGGCCCGCAAGCAGAAGGCCGGGCGCGACGCGTGGGGCCACATCTCCATCCGCCAGCGCGGCGGCGGCGCCAAGCGCCGCTACCGCCTGATCGACTACCGCCGCGACAAGGCGGGCGTCTTCGCGACCGTCGCGGCGATCGAATACGATCCCAACCGCTCCGCGCGCATCGCGCTCCTGAGCTACGAGGACGGCGACAAGCGCTACATCCTCGCGCCCGACGGGCTCGCGGTCGGCGCCAAGGTCGTCGCCTCCGACTCCGTCGAGCCGCACGTGGGCAACTGCCTGCCGCTCGGCAAGATCCCGCTGGGCATGTCCGTGCACTGCCTCGAGCTCGTGCCCGGGCGCGGCGCCAAGGTCGTCCGCACCGCGGGCTCGGCCGCGACCGTCATGAGCAAGGACGGCGGCTGGGTCACGCTCCGCATGCCCTCGGGCGAAGAGCGCAAGTTCCTCGCGGCGTGCCGCGCCACGGTCGGCGTCGTCGGCAACGGCGAAATCGAAGGCCTCAAGCTCGGCAAGGCGGGCCGCAAGCGCTGGCTGGGCGTCCGCCCGACGGTGCGCGGCGTCGCCATGAACCCGGTGGACCACCCGATGGGCGGCGGCGAAGGCCGCAGCTCCGGCGGCGGCCCGGCCGTCTCCCCGTGGGGCAAGCTCGCCAAGGGCGGCAAGACCCGCAAGCCGCGCAAGGCCTCCGACCGCGTCATTCTCAAGCGCAGAAAGTAAAGACCCATGCCACGTTCGATCAAAAAAGGACCCTACGTCGAGGACTCGCTCGCCCGCAAGGTCGAGGCGATGAACAAGTCGACGCGCAAGCAGCCGATCAAGACCTGGTCGCGCCGCTCGATGATCACCCCCGACTTCGTGGGGCTGACCTTCTCCATCCACAACGGGAAGACGTTCCTTCCCATCTTCATCACCGAGAACATGGTCGGCCACCGGCTGGGCGAGTTCGCCCCGACGCGCACCTTCAAGCACCACGGCGCGACCACGGACAAGGCGACCAAGTAACGGAGGAGCGACATGGAAGTCAAAGCCATCACCCGCAACGTCCGCATCTCGGCCTCCAAGGGCCGCGACCTGGCGCGCGCGCTCAAGGGCAAGACCCTCGCAGACGCGCTCAAGACCGTGGACTTCAGCCCGCGCAAGGCGGCCCGGATCCTCGGCGCCACGCTGCGCAGCGCCGCGGCCAACGCGAGCCACAACTTCGGCCTGGACGCCGACGCGCTCGTCGTCCGCAAGGCGGTCTTCGACGAAGGCGCCAGCATGCGCCGGTTCTGGCCGCGCGCCCGCGGCTCCGCGTCTCCCATCGAAAAACAGACGAGCCACGTCACCGTGGTTCTCACCGACGAAAAGTAAACACCATGGGACAGAAAGTCAACCCAATCGGATTCCGCGTCGGCGTCGACCACGACTGGCGCTCCCGCTGGTTCGCGGACAAGCGCGCCTTCGGCGACCTGCTCGCCGAGGACAACCTGATCCGCGACGTCGTGGGCGGGAAGTTCAAGGACGCGGCCGTCTCCGAAATCCGCATCGAGCGCTACGCCAACCGCGTCCGCGTCAACATCCACACCGCGCGCCCGGGCGTCGTCATGGGCAAGGGCGGCAAGGACGGCGCGAAGGCCGGTGCCGACGTGGAGGCGCTCCGCAAGGAGCTCTCGAAGAAGACGGGCAAGGAAGTCTACATCGAAGTCACGGAAGTGCGCGACGCGGACGCCAACGCCCAACTCGTCGCCGAATCGATCGCCCAGCAGCTCGTCCGCCGCATCACCCTGAAGCGCGCCATGAAGCGCGCGCAGAAGACCGCGATGGACATGGGCGTGGAGGGCATCAAGATGCTCGCCAGCGGCCGCATCAACGGCGCCGAGCTTTCCCGCACCGAGTGGATGAAGGAGGGCAAGGTCCCCCTGCACACGCTCCGCGCCAAGATCGAATACGGCTTCGCCGAAGCCCTCACCACCGCCGGCCAGATCGGCGTGAAGGTGTGGATCTGCAAGGCCGACAACTACCAGCCCCGCATGATCAAGCGGGAGAGGAGGGACCGCAATGCCTCTCATGCCTAAACGGACCAAGCACCGCAAGGTCCAGCGCGGGAGCCGCAAGGGGCTCGCCACCGCCAACACGCAGCTCGCGCAGGGCGACTTCGGCCTGAAGACGCTCGACCGCGGCTGGATCACCGCGATCCAGATCGAGGCCTGCCGCGTCTGCATCAACCGCCACCTCAAGCGCCGCGGCAAGCTCTGGATCCGCATCTTCCCGGACAAGCCGGTCTCGAAGAAGCCGATCGAAGTCCGCATGGGCAAGGGCAAGGGCGATCCCGAGTTCTGGTGCGCCGTCGTCACGCCCGGCACGATGCTCTTCGAGCTCGCCGGCGTGCCGGACAGCCTGGCGCGCGAAGCGTTCCGCCTCGCCAGCGCCAAGCTCGGCGTCCACACCTGCATGGTCACCCGCGAAGCCCTGTGAGGAGCCACGACATGAAAATCAAGCAAGTCCGCGAGACCCCCGACGAGGAGCTCGACGCGCAGGTCAAGTCCGCCAAGCGCGAGATCCTCGAAATGAAGATCAAGGCCACGGCGACCCAGGCCACCAAGAACCCCCTCAAGCGCCGCACCCTGCGCCGCGACGTGGCCCGCATGCTCACCGTGAAGCGCGAGCGCGAGCTCGCCGCCGCCAAGACCGTGGAGAAGTAGCCCCATGAGCGAAGAAGAAACCAACACCGCGCCCGCCGCCGAAGCGTCCGCCGCCGCCCCCGCCCCCGCGGAGGCCGCGTCCGGGGCCCCCGCGCAGGCCGCGCGCAACAACCGCAAGACGCGCCGCGGCACGGTCGTCAAGAAGAGCGGCGACAAGTCGATCGTCGTCCTCGTCGAGCGCCGCTACCAGCACCCCGTCTACGGCAAGCAGCTCGTCGACGCGAAGAAATACCATGCGCACGACGAAAAGAACGAGGCCGCCCCCGGCGACTTCGTCGTCATCCAGGAGACGCGCCCGCTGAGCAAGCTCAAGCGCTGGCGCCTCGTCAAGATCCTCCGCAGCGCCGCCGCCGCCGAAAAGAAGGCGGAGGAAGCCGCCGAGGCCGTCATCGCCGCGGAAGAAGCCGCGGCAGAAGGGAAGTAGGCCATGATCCAGGAAGGAACCTATCTGGCGGTCGCCGACAACACCGGGGCGCGCTCCGTGCGCTGCTTCCGCATCATCGGCCAGCGCAAGAAATACGCCTATCTGGGCGACCTGATCCGCGTCTCGGTGCGCGAAGCGCAGCCGGGCGGGACCGTCAAGAAGGGGCAGGTCTGCCACGCCGTCATCGTGCGCACCGGCTACCCCATCACCCGACCCGACGGTTCGACCGTCAAGTTCGACAACAGCGCCTGCGTGATCGTGGACGCGAAGAAGACGCCGCTGGGGACCCGCATCTTCGGGCCCGTGGCGCGCGAACTCCGCGACATGGACTACGCCAAGATCATCTCGCTGGCGCCGGAGGTCCTCTAATGAGCACGCAACGCATCAAGAAGGACGACGTCGTCTTCGTCCGCGCCGGCGCGAGCGCCGGCAAGACCGGCAAGGTCCTCGCGGTGGACTACAAGCGGCAGGTCGCCGTCGTGGACGGCCTCAACCTGCACAAGAAGTGCATCCGCAAGAACGAGCAGGCCCCCAACGGCCAGATCGTCGAGATCCCCGCGCCGATCCACCTCTCCAACCTCATGCCCTGGGACGCCAAGGCCAAGAAGGGCGTCCGCGTCTCCTACGTGCGCGAAGACGGCCGCTCCGTCCGCGTCGCCAAGGGCACCGGAACCCGCCTGTAAAGGAACCGCCATGGCAGACCTCAAGAAAACCTACGACGAGACCGTCGCCCCCGCGCTGCGGGAGAAGTTCGGGCTGAAGAACCCGATGCAGGTCCCGAAAGTCGAGAAAATCGTCGTGAACATGGCCTTCGGCATCGTCGACAAGGACACCCAGAAGTCCGTCGTCGACGACCTGGAGAAGATCACCGGCCAGAAGCCCGCCCTCTGCCCAGCCAAGAAGTCCGTCTCGAACTTCAAGCTGCGCGAAGGCATGGTCATCGGCGCCAAGGTGACGCTCCGCCGCCGGCGCATGTGGGACTTCCTCGACCGCCTGATCAACGTGACGCTCCCTCGCATCCGCGACTTCCACGGCGTGCCCAAGCGCGGCTTCGACGGCCGCGGCAACTACTCGCTCGGCATCAAGGAGCAGACGATCTTCCCCGAGATCGACCTCTCGCGCCACGGATTCCCCGAGCAGGGCATGGACGTCACGATCGTGACCACCGCCCAGGACAACAAGACCGCCTACGCGCTGCTCGAAGCGCTCGGCATGCCGTTCGTCGGCCGCTAACCGGAGACTTCCACATGGCCAAGAAATCACTCATCGCCAAGGCGGCCCGCGAGCCCAAGTTCGGCGTGCGCGGCTACCACCGCTGCACCCGCTGCGGCCGCGCCCGCGCCTACATCGGCAAGTTCAAGCTCTGCCGCATCTGCTTCCGCGAGCTCGCGCTCGCCGGGCGGATCCCCGGCGTCACCAAGGCGTCCTGGTAGGAAAAGGAGAAAGACACAATGAGCTGGTCAGATCCCATCGCGGACATGCTCACCCGCATCCGCAACGCCCAGGCAGCCGGCCACGACATCGTCGAGATGCCCGCTTCCAACCTCAAGGCCGCGATCGTCAAGGTCCTCAAGGACGAAGGCTACGTCGCCGACTAC
>JAFTHC010000097.1 GCA_017457625.1 Kiritimatiellia bacterium | reverse complement strand
CCCCCTCCCGCCTCCCCGAAAGGAAACCGATGATCAACGTCTCGACCGTTTTGCTGCTTGTGCTGCTTCTCGTCTGCAGCTTCCTCTCCGATGCAATCTGCAGCAAGTGGGTCCGCATCCCGCTCGCCATTCTGATCGTCGTCCTCAGCATGGTCCTGTTCGGCAACCCGTTCAAGCCGCATCGCGGGCGCGCGGTCGGGACCTGTATCTCGAAAGGAGTGAATGCCGACGGGTCGTATTCCGTCCGCATCCGGCTCGAGGAGACCGACAAGCCGCTGTTCTACCGGGAGTGGTGGGCAATCAGCATGGAAGAGACCTCCGTCGAAGGGAGGCGCAAGAATGGGAAGATGATCGTCACCCAAAAGAGCCTTCCCCCGGAAAACCGATGGGAGTTCCTGATTTCGACCGACAAATCGTTCGTGCCCGGCGAATGCGGTCTGGGCCTTACGGTCGTGTCCGCTCCTCAGCCGCTCGAGTTCGACGAGAACGGTGACTGCCTCCATCCGCCGGAGCCCGGCATTCCCGCGCGGACGGTGGCGCGCAAACCGGACGGAACGGTCGTGTTCACGATCGGTTCCGAGGCCTTCGACCTTCCGGCGAAACGGTTCGATCCGCCGCTGCCGCGGAGTCTCTCCGTCTACTTCAACGGGGCTTTGCTCGGAACGATCGAAAAGCCCTCCCCCGCCACGCCGAGCCCCGCGGAAGAAACTCACGCCGAGAGCGGAGAGTTTGAATCTCACGCGGAGTTCGCGGAGAAGGAATCTCACGCGGAGTCCGCGGAGGGCGCGGAGGATGAATCTCACGCAGAGAGCGCAGAGGCCGCAGAGCCTTGACATCATCCACAAACGCAAATGCCAATCAACCCCCGCCACGCTCCGCCACTTTTCCCTTTACCCTTTCAACTTTAAACTCCTTCAATCCTTTCAACCCTTCAACCCGATGAAACGCCTCGCCCTCCTCCTCCCCCTCCTCGCCCTCGCGGAGCGCGCATCGGCCGAAGGCGGTTGTTTTTTGAAAGATTGGGCTTGATTTCCGGCCGGGAATCGGCATAATGGGCGGCACAAGCGAGACGAAAGGAAAAACAATGGCCAAACCCGTGAAAGAGACGCCGATTCTCTTCGGCGAGGAAGCGCGGCAGTTCGAGGTGAAGATGCTGCATCCCAAGCCGCTTCCCCGGAAGCAGGCGGAGCGCATCCGGCGCGACTACGAATTCCTGCGCGGCAAGTGCGTCAACTGCTCCTTCTGATCCGATGGACAAGGACGATTGGCGGATCCGCCGGCTCGGCGTCGACGACGCCGTGACCCGGTTCGACTGCGGGGACGAGGACCTCAACGAGTTCCTCCTCGCGGACGCGCCGCTCTACCATCGCGTCCGCCTCGCCACGAGCTACGTCCTCGAAGACGCGAAGACCGGCGACGTAATCGGTTATTTCAGCCTGGCCCACGACCGCATTTCGCTCACCGACTTCCCGAGCCATTCCGCCTACAACCGCTTCCGCAAACAGTTCTTCGCGCAAGGCAAGATGTTCAAAAGCTATCCGGCCCTCAAGATCTGCCGTCTCGCGACGGACCGGAAGTACCGCGGCAAGGGCGTCGGCGCGATGCTCGTCAACCTGATCGTCGCGTCCTACAAAAACGACAGCAAGGCCGGATGCCGGTTCATCACGGTCGACGCCTACGCGGACGCGCTCGACTTCTACTTCAAGCAGGGATTCGCGCCGCTTTCCAAATCCGACGAGGGCGCCGACACCCGGCTCCTGTATTTCGATCTGGAAAGTCTGGGACCGTCCTGAACACGGTCGAATCCTTCCGCACGCCCCGCCGCGCCGATGGACGCCCCGATTCTCCTTCCGCAATCCGTCGCTTCGCGCCGCTGGGGCTACCTCCACCCCGACGGATCGTGGGCGCTGCCGCCTCGCTTCGCTTCGGCCTCGCCCTTCTCCGAAGGCGTCGCGCTCGTCGGCAACGGCGCCTTCCTGGGCTATGTCCGGCCCGACGGCTCGGAGGCCCTCCCGTTCCGGTTCCTCCACGCGTACGACTTCGGGAAGGGCCGCGCGAGGGTCGAGACCGAAACGGGAATGGGAGCCGTCCGCCCCGACGGCTCGTTCGCCCTCGAACCGCGCTTCGAATGGGTCGACCACGACGAATGGAAGGGGCGCGACGTCTTCAAAACTGACGGAAAGGACGGCCGCCACGCGCTTTACGACTTCGACGGGAACGAGATTCTCCCGCCCCGCGACGAAGACTTCTTCCCGCTCGACTTCGGCCTCCTCGCCGTGGAGAAGGACGGCCGCTGGGGCATTGCCGCGGAAGACGGCCGGTTCGTCGTCCCGCCCGAGTTCGGGAACATCGACGGCTTCGACGAACGCGGGTGGAGCTGCGCGCACCGCGAGGCGGACGAGGGCCCGACGGTCTTCTTCGACCGCGAGGGGCGGACCGTGTTCGCGCCGGACGCCGACTACGTCGAACCCTTCCACGATGACGTCGCCGTCGCGCGCCGCGGCGACAAGTGGGGGGCGATCGACCGCGAAGGACGGACGGTCCTGCCGTTTCGATTCGGTTGCGTGGATTCTTTCTCGGAAGGCCTGTTCGCCGTCTTCACGGGCGAATGCGACGAATCCGGCTTCTTCTCCGACGGCGACCGGCTCTTCGTCCGTCCCGACGGTTCGCCCGCCTTTCCCGATCGCTTCGACGCCACATCGCCGTTCGAGGACGGCATCGCGTGGTGCGAGGCGAAAGGCGGCCGCTGGGGCCCGTTCCTCCGCGAAGGCCGGTTCCTCGTGCCGCCGGTCTACGACGACGACGGCTGGGAGGTCGGGCCATTCCTGAGCGGTTGGAAAAACGGCGACGAACTGATGAACTGGTTCGACCGCTCGGGCAGGATCGTCGTCCCCGCCGCGCCCGCCACCCACGCGGAGTCCGCTGAGGGCGCGAAGGAGCCCGCCCCGTGACCCCTCTTGCCCGCGAGCGGCGAAGCCGCGACACCCGGCCGCAGCCCGAAGCCGACATCCTTGTCTTGAAATCCGAAATCCACTGACCCCGCCACGAACGCGCCCGCCGCGGACGCCACGCTACGGCGTTCGCGCTCGATTCGACGTTCGGACCGCTCCCGCGTCCGTCCGGATTTTGCTTGACTTCAATTCCGATACGTGGGAGAATTTCAGCATTTCGGAAATGAATTATCAAACCTTCAGAACCCGCTTCGCGCCGTTCGCGTGCGTCTCGACCGACCAGGTCGAGGCGGCGTTCCCGGGGTTCAACCGCGACAACTACGCGGAATGGGTGCGCCACGGCTACCTGCTGCGGCTCCGGCGCGGGTGGTACGCGTTCGCCGAAGCGGCGGACGTCCCCGGCGTCGGCGACTACTTCGCGGGCCGCATCTACTCGCCGAGCTACCTCTCGCTCGAATACGTGATGGCGCGGTGCGGGCTCGTCCCGGAATCGGTCGTGCAGATCACCAGCGCGACGTCGCTCAAGACCGCCTCGTTCCGCAACGCGTTCGGCGAGTTCGTCTACCGCTCCGTGAAGCCGGAGCTGATGTTCGGCTACGACGCCGAGACCGTCGGCGGCGGACTGCCCGTTCTTGTCGCCTCGCCCGCCAAGGCGCTCTGCGACTTCCTCTACCTCAACCCGCAGTATTCCTCCCGCGAAGAGCTGGAAGGGCTCCGGCTCGACGAGGACGTCCTCGCCGGTCTCTTTGCCGACGGCTCGCTCGAGCGCACCGCCGCCCGCTTCCGCTCGCACGCCCTCTCCGCCCGCATCGGCCTTCTGAAGGAGCTTGTCTCGCCATGATCCCTCTCGACTCCATCCGCGGATTCTTTCCGCCCGAACTCCGAGCACCCGCCTTTTCTCGGCACGTCCTCAAGGAATACGTCGAGTGCCTCGCGCTCGACTGGATCGCGCGGAGCCCGTGGGCGCGCCATCTGACGTTCATCGGCGGCACGTGCCTGCGCCTGACGATGGACGTCGACCGCTTCTCGGAAGACCTGGACTTCGACTGCAAGGGGATGGATGCGGACTCGTTCCGCGCGTTCACGGATGCGCTCGTCGCGCATCTCGCGAACAACGGCCTCCCCGCTGCCGCCCGCGACCGCGAAAGCCCGCGCCTCTCCGCGTTCCGCCGGAGCATTGTCTTTCCGGGGCTCCTGCGCGACCTCGGGCTCTCGGCCTTCCGCGAAGAGCGCTTCCTGATGAAGATCGAGGCGCAGGACCAGGGTGTTGCCTACGAACGGCGAAACGCCACGATCCGCCGGTGCGGCTTCTTCTTCCCGGTCCCCGTTCCGCCGGAGCCCGTCCTTTGCGCGATGAAGCTCTCCGCGCTCCTCTCCCGCGGGAAGGGACGCGACTTCTACGACGCGATGTTCCTGCTCCAGCGCACGCCGCCCGACTACGCGTTCCTCGCGCGCCGCCATCCGGAAATCCGCGACGCGGCCACGCTCAAGGCCGCGCTCGCGACGGAGGCGGACTCGACCGACCTCGCGCTCAAGCGACGCGACGTCGAGCACCTGCTCTTCCACCGCGAAAACGCCGAGCGCATCGAATGCTTCCGCGACTTTGTCGCGACGCTCGCCTGACGCCACCGCCACGCGGGTTCCCCCTTTGCACTTTACACTTTCACCCCTTCAACCCTTTCACCCCTTCAACCCAATGAAACGCCTCGCCCTCCTCCTCCCCCTCCTCGCCCTCGCGGCGCTCGCGTGTGGGTGCTGCGTTCTTCCCATTCCCGTCTACTACACGCACGGCCCCGGCGTGCGCGGAAAAGTTCTCGAAGCCGGAACGGAAAAACCGATCCACGGCGCGAAAGTCCTGGTCCGTTCCCAATCGGTGAATTGCCCGGATCGTTACGCGACGACGAAAGAGGACGGTTCGTTCCGCGTTCCCGCCGATTGGGACATCCATTTCGGGGTCTGGGTGGGAACGCCATCAAGTGGAACGTGCCTTCCCTTCGCACTCTTCCAAGATGGGGACGGGATGACGCGCTTTTTCTATTCGGTCGAAATCCAGGCGGACGGCTATGAGCCCGACGACTGGAGCACGGGCCCTTACTTCTACGATCCAGCATATCCGGAGCTATCCTCCCCGCGATCCGTTCCGGAACCACCCGAGGACGGAATTTATCGGCTTCGGCCGTTCGGCGATCGTCCCGATTCGGACGGAGACGGACTTCTGGATCGTGACGAGCTCCGAATCCATTTAACGGATTTCCATAACCCGGATACCAATGGCGATGGCGTTTTCGACGGCGACGAAGTCAAAGCCGGAACCAATCCGCTCGATCCGGCATCCCACCCCGCCACGAACGCGCCCGCACCCCACGCAGAGTCTGCGGAGGGCGCGAAGGAGCCCGCCCCGTGAATCCTCTTGCCCGCGAGCGGCGAAGCCGCGACACCCGGCCGCAGCCGGCGTGTCGGCACCCCGCCACGCCGTGCAAGGCCGCCCAACCCCCGTTCCGAGGATGCGCGTGATCGTCAAGACGTGAGAAGTGAACGAATTTAAAGTGTCAAAACCGTGCGATTTTGTGGTTGAAAAATCGTCAAAAGGGTGATAGTCTCTGCGCCGAAACGGAGGACAAGACATGGTTTTTCACCGAAAAATCACCGAAACCCTGCGGCAGTGGAAGGAACGCGACAAGGCCGAGTGCGCGCTCCTGATCGATGGCGCCCGCCGCGTCGGCAAGAGCTTCATCGTCGAGCAGTTCGCCAAGGCGGAGTTCCCCGGCTACGCCGTCATCAACTTCAAATACGCCGGGAGCGACGTCAAGGAGACGTTCGCGGAGTATCTGGCGCGGCCGGACGAGTTCTTCCGGCGGCTGTTCCTCGTGCTGGGGATCGCGCCCCTGCCGCGGGGCGGCCTGCTCGTCTTCGACGAGGTCCAGGCGTTCCCGCGGGCCCGCGAGGCGATCAAGCCGCTGGTGGCGGACGGCCGCTACCACTACATCGAGACCGGCTCGCTCCTTTCGATCCGACGGAACGTGGAAGGCATCCTCGTGCCGTCCGAGGAGCGCCACGTGAACATGTATCCGATGGACTTCGGGGAGTTCCTCCGGGCCGAGGGCGCGGACGGGCTGATGGACGAAATCCGCGAGGCGTTCGCGCGGCGCGAATCGCTCGGGCCGCTGCACCGGCGGGCGATGGACCTCTTCCGCGCGTGGACGGTCGTCGGGGGGATGCCGCAGGCCGTCGCGAAATGGGTCTCGACGCGCGACCTCGCGGCCGTCGACCGGACCAAGCGCGACATCCTCGCCCTCTACCGCGCGGACATCGCGAAGCACGCCGGATCGCAGGCGCCGAAGGTGCAGGCGATGTGGGACGCCATCCCCGCGCAGCTCTCGCGCCACGAGAAGCGCTACAACCTCGCCGACCTCGGGGAGAACGCCCGGATGCGCGAATACGAGGAGCCCGCGTTCTGGCTCAAGGACTCCGGGGCGTGCAACTTCTGCTACAACGCGACCGAGCCGAACCTCGGGCTCGCGCTCAGCGCGGACCACGCCACGTTCAAGTGCTACCTGGGCGACACGGGGCTGCTCGTGAGCCACGCGTTCGACGAGAGCGAGCTGGCCTCGGAGCAGATCCACCGGCGGCTCCTCGCGGGCGACCTCTCGGTCAACGAGGGGATGGTCACGGAGAACGCGGTCGCGCAGCTGCTCGCGGCGTCGGGCCGCAAGCTCTACTTCTACTCGCGCAACGACCCGTCCGACCGGAAGGAGCGGATCGAGATCGACTTCCTCGTCGCCAAGTCGAAGCTGGCGCGCAAGAACAACGTGAGCCCCGTCGAAGTGAAGAGCGGCAAGCGCGTCCGGCACGCGTCGCTGGACAAGTTCCGCGCGAAGTTCTCCGACTGGCTGGCCGAACCGTTCCTCTTCCACGAGGGCGACGTCCGCGAAACCGCCGGCCTGAAATGCCTCCCGCTCTACATGGCCGCCGCCCTCTGATCCCCGCCACGAACGCGCCCGCACCCCACGCAGAGTCCGCGGAGGGCGCGAAGGAGCCCGCCCCGTGAACCCTCTTGCCCGCGAGCGGCGCAGCCGCGACACCCGGCCGCAGCCGGCCCCCCGCCACTAACCACTAACCACTAACCACTGCCCTTGACCCCGCCCCGCCCGCAATGAAACGCCTCGCCATCCTCCTCCCCCTCCTCGCCCTCGCCGCCGCGTGCGGCGTGGGATGGATATTCCGCTCCCGCCTGCCCGCGTCCTTCTACGCGTGGGAGAACCGCCGAGCCCACTATCCCGATGTGCGCAGCCTCGAGATCATCCGCGACCATTTCCCGCATTGGAGCCGGGAAAAGCAGATGGAGTTCTTCCTCGACGTGTTTCCCGCGTCGGACGCCGGATGGACCGAAGAGCTGTGCATGGCTGTCGAAAAACTGGGGCTTCTCCAAGACTTGGACGCATTGGCGAAATCGCGCCTCGCCGCCGCTCCCGGCGACAAGACGAAGAAAGACATGGATGGCGTCCGCCACATCCTCCACGGTGCCATCGTCCAGAACACGTGGGAAGGCTCCATTTCGACCAATGACGCCGGCCGGCTCGTATTGGAACTCTTCCGCCGGGATGGGTCGGGCGAACGCCTTCGCGTCGAAACGCCGGTCTCGACTGCCGTCGGGGATCGTCCCGCGCACGGATTCTTCAACTCCGACTACTACGTCGGAATGGATTCGCGGACGGTGACGACGAACCCGGCGACCGGCGCGGTTTCGCATTGGTCTGGGATGGTCGGCGAAACCCTCGAATTGCGTTGCGAACGGAATCCGGCGGATGACGGAACCTTTGACTGGTGGCGGGTGGAAAACCACCGGACAACCGAACTTCTCTTCGAAGGGAAATGAACGCGCGAACCCCGTCACGCCTTAGCACCATCCCGCTCCGTGCGGGCGCGGCAACGCCGCCGCCCGCCGCGGAGCGGGACCCGCGTTTTTTACAATTCGGTGACAATTCGATTCCCGGAATCCGCTAGAATCCGCCGCCGTCAGCCCCCGCCATGAAACGCCTCGCCCTCCTCCTCCCCCTCCTCGCCCTTGCCGCGGCGCTGCGCGCGGCGGCGGCGGGGCCGTTCACGACGACGCACGCGGACGGGTGGGGCGTGGACGACCGCTCGGCGGCGCCGGGCGGCGGGGTGACGGCGACGGAGCTGCCGCCGGCGCTGCGCGGGGCGCGGCGGGCGGAGGTGCCGGCGACGCTCGCGGGCCGGCCGGTGACGGCGCTCGCGCCGGGGCTCTTCGCGGGCTGCACGAACCTCGCGGAGGCGGCGCTGCCGGCGTCGCTCGCGGCGATCCCGGACGACTGCTTCCGCGGCTGCCGTCGTCTGCGCGGGGTCGCGATCCCCGCGGGCGCGGAGTCGGTCGGGGAGCGCGCGTTCGAGGGCTGCGCAGCGCTACGGCGCATCGCGCTGCCGGACGGCGTCCGGTCGCTCGGCCGCCGCGCGCTGGCGGACTGCGCCAACCTGCGCGAGGCGGACCTCGGGCGGTGCGCGGAGGTCGGGGCGGAGGCGCTGGCGGGCTGCGCGAGGCTGGAGCGCGTGCGTTTCCCGGAGGCGCCCGGCGCGACGCTCGGCGAACGGGCGCTCGCGGACTGCCGCTCGCTGCGCGAGGCGCGGCTCGGCGCCGGCGCGGCGGCGGTCGGGGCGAGCGCGTTCGAGGGCTGCGCGGCGCTGGAGGGCGTGGAGCTGCCGCCGACGGTCGAGTCGATCGGCGAACGGGCGCTCGCGGGGTGCGCGGCGCTGCGCGTCGCGTCGATGCCGGCCGGGGAGGGCGGCGGCGCGCGCGCGCTGCGGATCGGCGCGGGCGCGTTCGAGGGCTGCCCGGCGCTCGTGGCGGCGGCGTTCGGCGCGACGGGCCCGCTCGAGCTGGAGGAGGGCGCCTTCCGCGACTGCACGGCGCTGCGCGAGGCGCGGTTCGGCGCGTCGTCGGGGCGGCTCGCGCCGGCGGTCTTCCGCGGGTGCCGGTCGCTGTGCGCCGCGACGGTTCCGCCGGGCGTGACGGAGCTGCCGGAGAAATGCTTCGCGGACTGCTCCGCGCTCGTGTCGCTGCGGCTGCCGCCGACGCTGGTCTCGGTCGGCGCGCGCGCGTTGCGCGGGTGCACGGCGCTGCGGCGGCTGGAGCTGCCGTCGGCGGAGGTTCGCTTCGCCCGCGACGCGCTCGCCGGGTGCGACGCGCTGATCGTCGCGTGGCCGTCGGACGACCCCGCCACGGCGGCGGGCGTGCCGGCGCGCGAGCTCGCCTCGCGCGGGATGGTGGCGGGGGCGCCGCGGTCCGGGGCCGCGCCGGCGGGGCCGGCGGCGGCCACGGGCGCGGAGAGGGTCGGGCCGGTGCTCTGGTCATGGCGCCCGGCGCCGGAGGGGGACGGCGCGGAGATCGTCGGGGCGGAGCCGGTACTCACGGCGGGCCTCTTCCGCGACTTCCCCGAGGGCGCGATCGAGTGGCTGCTGGAGCAGGGCGACCTGACGGTGCCGGAGACGCTCGGCGGGATGCCGGTCGCGGCGCTCGGGCCGGGCGCGCTGCGGGGGCTGGGGCCGATGCGCGTCGCGGTGCCGGCGTCGGTGCGGCGCGTGGGCGCGGGGGCGATCGCCGCGGCGGGGCTGGAAGGGCTCTCGTTCGCGGGGGCGCCGCCGGCGCTCGACCCGGAGTGGATCGCGCGGGAGCCGGGGGACGACGATCCGCTCGACTACCTCGAATACCCCGCCGCGTTCGCGCGCGAGTGGGAGACGGCGCTCGACCCGCCGCTGCCGTCGGCGCGGCCCGGGGCGGCGGGCGCGGCGGAGGGAGCGTTCGTCGGCGAGGAGGAGGCGCTCGGGGTGCGCTGGACCTATTCGGTGCGCGACGGGCGCGCGTGGGTCGGCGCGGGGCCGGGGCGCCCCGCCGTCCCGCCCGGGACCGCGGGCGCGCTCGAAATCCCGGAGCGCCTCGGCGGGCTGCCGGTCGGCGGGATCGCGCCGTGCGCGTTCCTCGGGATGGACCGGATCGGGAGCGTCCGCGTCGGCGGCGCGCGCCGGGACTTCGAGATCGGCGACCTGGCCTTCCGCGACTGCTCCGCGCTCACCAACCTCTCGTGGGACGCCGACTGCGACGTCGCCTCGATCGGCGCGGAGGCGCTGCGCGGCTGCACCGCGCTCGCGCGCCTCGACGCGCGCGGCGTGCGGCGCTTCGGCGCGGCGGCCTTCGCGGGCTGCACGGCGCTGCGCTCGCTGCGCGTCGGCGCGGGGCGGTTCGGCGGGCCGGACGCCCTCCCGCCCCTCTTCGCCGCCGGCTGCACCGCGCTGGACGACATGGAGCTGCCGGTCGGCTCGATCGGGCGCGGCGCGTTCCGCGGCTGCTCGTCGCTGCGCGCCGTCTGGATCTCCCCGTCGCTGCGCGTCCTCGGCGCCGACGCCTTCGCGGGCTGCACGGCGCTGCGCGTCTTCGGCACGGACCCCTCCGCGGGCTGCTCGCCGTGGCGACGCCCGAACCTCCCGGAGGGCTGCACGCGCGTCGGCCCCCGCGCCTTCGACCGCACGCCGCTCGCGCCCGCGGCGGACGGCGCGGCGGCGGCGGACGCGCCGGAGGCCGATCCGTTCGGACCGCCCGCCGCGCTCGAGTCCAGCGACGAGGACGCGAACTCCGTCGCGGCGCTCGCGGTCGCCCCGGCGAGGCTCGAGCTGCCGCCCGACGTGCCGTCGTGCGCGACGCTGCGCGTCTCGCTCGCGGGCATCGGGGATCCGGACGTCGACCGCGCTCCCGCGAACCTCGCGCTCGTCCTCGACCGCTCCGCGGCGATGCGCGGCGAACCGTTCGAGCGCGCCCGCGACGCCGTCCTCGACGCGCTGCCGAGGCTCCGCGAGCGCGACGTCGTCACCGTCGTCGCCTTTGGCCGCCGCGCCGAGATCCTCGCGGACGCCGAACCCGCGACGCCGCGCACCCGGGCCGCGCTCGCCGCGCGCCTCCGCGCGCTGGAGCCGGACGCCGCCGACCCCGTCGCCGCGCTCTTCGGCGGCGTCGCGGCCGGCGCCGCCGGGCTGCGCAAGGGCGCCGCGCTCCTCGGTTCCGGCGCCGCCGGCGCCGTCCCGCGCCTCGTCCTCGTTTCCGGCAGTCCGACCGGCGCCGGGCACGCCGGCCCCGACGCGCCCGGCGACTTCCACCGCCTCGGCGAATCGCTCGCCAAGGAAGGGTTCGCCGTCTCCGCGGTCGGCGCGGCGCCCGGCTGCCCCGCGGACGCGCTCGCCGCCCTTGCGGAAGGCTCCGGCGGCTCGTTCCCCGCCCCCGGAACGCCGGCCGCCGCCGCCGCAGCGGCCGCCGCCGAGATCGACGCCGCGCTGCGCGTCGCCGCAACCGCCGCGACGCTCGCCGTGCGCTTCCGCGGCGGCGCGCGCCCGGTCGCCGCCTCCGGCGCGGGCGTCGCGCTCGCCGAAAGCGCGCTCGCCGGGGAGGACTCCGTCCGCGCCATCCTCGGCCCCGTCGTCCTGGGGCGCGAAACCGCGCTCGACATCCGCGTCGAATTTCCCGCCCGCGCGCCGGGCGAGACGGCGCCCTTCGCGCGCGCCGAGGCGAGCTGGATCCTGCCCGACGGCAGAATCGGCGGCGCCACCGCCACCCTCTCCGCCACCTTCTCCGAACCGAGATGACCCCGTGAAGAGCTTCCTGCGAACCTACCTGCTCTGCATCGCGCTGCCGGCGCTGCTGCTCGCGCTGCTCGGCGCCGCGCTCATCGCGCGCCACGCCGAGCTGCTCCGCCGCGAGCGCGCCGAGCGCCTCGCCGAGGCCGCCGGCCGGACCGCCGCGGAGACCCTGGACGGGATCCGGAACATCCTCGACGACCGCCTCGACCGCATCCGCTCCGACCGCAGCTGCGGCGAAACCCTCGTCGCCATCCAGATCCTCGAACTCTCGGACCGCTTCGTGCGCAACGCCTTCCTGTGGCGCCCGGGCGAGGGCTTCGTCCATCCGGCGCGCGAGGGCGCCACCGCCGAGCGGCGCGCCTTCCTCGCGCGCTGCGAATCGCGCCTCGCCGACGCCGACCCGTGGGGCGCGCCGGACGCCGGGGAGCCCGAGCGCGGCGTCCGCCCGTGGCCCGTCGATGGCCGCGACGCGCTCCTCGGCTGGGTGCGCCTGGACGACGGCTCCGTCGCCGGCATCGAGCTGGAGACCGTCGCGTGGCTCGCCGACCGGCGGACGCTCGACCCGCCCCTTCCGCCGGGGCGGAAGACCGGGCCGGCGCTCGCCGCCGAACTGCTCGACGAGGACGGCGCCGTCCTGCTGCCGTCGCTCCTCGACGGGCTCGTCCCCGTCCAAGGCGCGGACGCCGGCGAAGCGACCCTCGCGCCGCTCTTCCCGCGGTGGCGCGTCCGCGTCCGGTCGGCCGACCCCGACGCGGCCTCGCGCCTCGCGTTCTGGACGAACGGCGTCCTGCTCGGGCTGCTGCTGCTCGCCTTCGTCGCCGGCGGCTACGTCCTGCTGCGCGCCGCGCGCCGCGAACGCCTCGACTCGCTGCGCAAGACGGACTTCGTCTCGAACGTCTCGCACGAGCTGCGCACGCCGCTCACGAGCATCCGGATGTTCTCGGAGCTGCTCGCCGAGGACCGCATCCCCGACCCCGCGCGCCGCCGCCATGCGCTCGGGACCATGGCCGCCGAAAGCGCCCGCCTCTCGCGCCTCGTCGACAGCGTCCTCGACTTTTCGCGCCTCGAGCAGAGCCGCCGCAAATACGTCCTCGAGCCCGTCGACCTCGCCGAACTCCTCGACGAAATGCAGAACGCGCAATGCACGATGCAGAATGGCGAAGGCGGCCCCACCACTCGTCACTCGTCGTTCGTCACTCGTCACTGCGACGACGCAGCCGTCGCCCTCGCCGACCGCGACGCCGTCCGCCAGATCGTGCTCAACCTGCTCGACAACGCCGAGAAATACGCGGCGGCGGGAGGTCCGCCGGAGGTGTCCGTGCGCGACGCCGGGAACGGCGTCGTCGCGCTCGCCGTCGCCGATCGCGGCCCGGGCGTCCCGCCGCGCGCCGCGAAGAGGATCTTCGACCGCTTCTACCGCGCGGACGACGCCACCACCGCCGAAACTCGCGGCAGCGGCCTCGGGCTCTCCATCGCCCGCCGCCTCGCCCGCGGCATGCGCGGCGACCTGACCTACCGCCCCCGCCCCGGCGGCGGCTCCGTCTTCGAACTCACCCTCCCCAAACCCCCGTCGGTCGCGCGCCCCGGCTACGAAGGAAACCACCGATGAACAAACGATCCGCCATCCAGTCCGATCCGACGGCTCCCCGCGCGCGGCGCACGCGCCACCACCTGCGGCCGGGCAGGCGGCCGGGCGAAACGTGGCGCCCGCTCGAGGGCTGGGGCGCGCCCTACGACGTGTCCGACCTCGGGCGCGTGCGCAAGCCCGCCGTCGCGGTGGAGCGGCGGCGCGGCGGCACGCAGCACTACGGCGAGCAGCTGCTGCGCACGTACCTGCGCAACGGCACGCCGCTCGTGCAGCTCTCCCTGAGGCCGCGGCGCCACCGCGCGGTGCGCGTCGCGCGGCTCGTCGCCGCCCTCTTCCTCCCTCCGCGTCCGCCCGGCGCCGAACTCGTCTTCGCGAACGGCGACCGCCGCGACGTCCGCGCCGCCAACCTCGCCTGGTCCGTCCCGCCGCCCCCGCTCCCCGCCTCCGCCCTGCGCCGCCTCCTCTCCGCCGCGCGGAGTCGGCGGGCCGCCGAATAATTTACATTGGCTTGACATTTCCCGGGGGGCGTTCTGGTAGAATACGCCGCCATCGGACCCCGCCACGAAATGAAAACGCCCGTCACCCGTCTTTCGTCCCTCGTCCTTGTCGCCGCGGCGGCGCTCGCCGCCGCCGCGGCCGTTCCCTCCGCGCGCCCGACGAAGGCCGCGCGCGCGGAGGACGCCGCGCGGGCGGCACGCCTCGCGGCGTGGAGCGAGGGGCTGCGGACAAACGCGAACCCGCGCACGCAGGCGCAGTTCCGCGACGAGGTCTTCCTCCCGTTCTGGCGGCGCCAGACCGTCGAGCCGTTCCTCGCCGGCCCCGAGGGCCGGGAGCCCTGGGCGCCCGAGGCCGTCCGCCTGATGGAGCGCGAGATCTTCGAGCTCTGGAACACCTCGCTCGTCCCGCCGTGCATCGATCCGGCGGGCCTCGGCGACGCGCGCGACCGGTCGGACCTGATCGAGTTCGTCGAGCGCGTGCGGACGAAGGACCCGTTCCTGCTCTTTCTGCGGATGGTCGCGTTCTGGGAGCGGCATGTCCGCGCCCAGCCGAATCCGCTCGCGTGGTCCGACAGCCATCCGAGCGCCCCGCGGGAGGAGCGGAGCGCCCTGAGGCGCGCGATTTCGGAGCAGCCGGGCGCGGAGCTCGTCCGCTTCCTCGTCGGGGGCGCCCGCTTCCACGGCCGGAACGTCCACGTCGACGCCGCCGGCCTGAAGGACGCGGCGGATCTCGCGGCGAAGTGGCTCGCGGCGTGCAGGCCCGCGCCGGAGGAGGCGAGGGCCGCCCGATGGCTGCTCGCCGAGATATTCTCCCCCCGCGATCCGAACGGGCTGGTCTCCGCAAGCAGCGCGGCGTCCGTCCTGGCCGACGCGCTCGAGCGCTCGAACGAGGATATCGACCCCTGGTTCCGGCTCGTCGCGCGCGGTCGCGGCGATCTGGAGAAGGCCGCCGAGCGGCTGCGCTGGAACCGCGGCGGCGGGGCATCCGGCGACGGCGACGATGCCGCGCGCAAACTGTTCGCGTCCGCCCGCCGGAACCTCGAGGCGGCCTGGGAGATGCGGCGCGACCCCGTTTCCGCGGGCCTGATGATCGACGTCGCCGCGGCCGCGGACCCGGATGACGCGGAGACCTGGCTCGCCCGCGCGACGGAGGCGGAGATCGATTTCCACCACGCCTACGAAGCATACCTGTCCGCGGTCTGCCGTCCGGACGCGCCGGGCGGCGCGGCGCGCCTCCGCGCCTTCGCGGACGCCTGCCGCGACGCGGGACACGACGAGTCCGCGCCCGGCCTGTGGTGGGTCGTCGCCGAGCTCCGCCTCGCGAAGCTCGCGAACCGGGACCAGCGGGACCTGTTCGCGGACGCCGCGTTCGCCGACCGGTGCGAACGGATCGCCGACGGCGTCCGCGACGATCCCGGGCAGCCCCGGCGCATCCGCGCCTTCGCCGCCCGGCTCGCCGCGACGATCGCCCTGCTGCGCGGGGACGAGGCGGGGGCCGCCGCGCGCCAGCGGCTGAGGACCCCGGACGCGACGATCGTGTTCGACGATCCGTTCTTCGTCCGCGCCGCCGATCTGGAAACCGTCCTGCGCGGGCTCGTCGGCCCGCACTCCGACGCGCTGTTCCGGATCGAGGCTCTGCGCCGCGCCGGCGACCCGGAGGGCGTCCGCCGCGAGGCGGAGCGGCTCCTCGACCCGGCCGCGGGGCTCTCGCCGGACGAGACCGCGCTCGCGGCGTGGCGCGCGGACGACGCCCGCGTCGCGCTCGAATGGGACTCGGGCGCGTGGATCCCGGTCCGCTTCTCGGCGAACGGCGTCTTCGCGAACGGCTGGTCGGGGAGCGGCTGGTTCGGGACCTCCCGTCCCGTCCTTTCGGACGCGCACTGGTTCGCCGGCGACGGCTGGTGCGCGGCCCCGGCACGCCCCGGCCGCTACAACGACGTGCTGCGATTCTCGGTCCCCGTGCCCGGCGCGCTCGAACTGCGCGGGACCGCCGAGTGGGACCGGACGCAGCGCGGCTGCCAGTCCAACCTGGGGTTCGACCTCGACCCGGAGGGCGCGCCCTTCTTCCAGGACCGGCTGCACGAGGTGTTCGTCGATCCCGACCCGAAATGGGGCGGAACGATGCTGAGCCTGAACGGCGCCTACTGGGGCCACCAGCCGAAAGAGGCGGCGCAAGGCAAATACGTGCTCCGCGATCTTCCCGGCAGGTTCGACTTCCGGATCGTCTGGGGCGACGATGCCCTCTCCGTCTGGCTCGGCGACGATCCGACTCCGTTCGTCGCCCGCCGGTGGGGCGGCGCCGGCTCCGGCGGCGCGCGCGACCGTCGCCTGACGATCGACGGACGCGCCGTCCGGCTGACGCGCCTGGAGATACGGAACCCGGCGGGGCCCGCTCCCGCGGACGACGCCCGTCCGCCGGAACCGGACCTTCCGCCGATCGACCGGCCGGCGGAGTCCGCGGCCTTCGCGGACCCTTGCGGGATTCTCGCGAACGCACGAACGAACGCGGCGGCGCGCACCTGGTCCGGCTTCGTGCGAGACTCCCTCGCGCCGCTGCTGCGCCGCGAGCTCGTCGAGCCGTTCGAGGCGGGGCCGGAGGCGTCCGCGCCGTGGGCGGACGAGGCGCGCGCCTTCCTCGGGGAGTGCGTGCGGCTCGGCTGGTACGACGCGCTCTCGCGCCGCTACGAATGGGAGTGGGAGCCCGCCGTGCGGCTCGTCCTCGGGAAGGGCGCCGCCGACCCCGCGCTGCGCTGGGGCTGCGCGATGGGACTCGCCGCGCAGGGCCGCGGGGACGAGGCGCGCGAGCAGGTCCGCGCGCTGCGCGAGGCCGTCGCGGGCGACGGCGGAACGCCGTTCCTGCGCTACCTCGCCGCGCTCGCCGACTGGCGCGTCGACGGCCGCGCGCGCGACGAGGCCGAGCGCCTCGGCGTCGCGTGGGCCAAATCGCTCGCGGACCGTCCGCAGGACTCGCGCGCGGTCCTCCACCTGCTGCGCCAGGACCTCGACCTCGCACGCCTCGCGCCGCTCCTCGAGGCGTCGGGCGCCGACCCGTGGCTCGCGCTCGTCGCGCGCGGCGCGGCCGAGACCGCGCAGGCGGAGAACGCCCAGTGGCGCAAGTCCGGGAGCCCGGAGGACGCCCTCGAGCCCGGCCGCCGCTTCGGCGCGGCGCGCACGGCCTTCGAGAAGGCCCTCGCGATCCATCCGGACTGTCCCGAACAGGCCGTCGAGCTGCTGCGCGGATGGAAGAACCGGCTCGGGGAGGAAGAGTCCGTCGAGTGGCTCCGCCGGGGCCTGGACGCCGAATCCGACAACGCCGACCTGCTCCGGCTCGCGAAGCCGTTTCTCGTCCCGGCGGACGTCCGAGACCGGCCCGAATGCGTCCGGGCGGCTCTCCTGGCCTTCGGAAGGGCTCTCGCCGACCTGGGCCGGAACGACACGCAGCTCGGCGCGTTCGCGTGCGAACTGATGCTGGACGGCTGCCGCGGTCCGCGGGGAACGCCGCCGGTCTGGGACTCCGACGAGGACTGCCGGCGGATCCGCGCCGTCTGGGACGCGATCCGCGGAACGGACGCGGCGGCGGCCTCGCTCGCGGACGTGGCGCAGGCCGCCGCGGGATTCTGCGCCAAGGCGCGCAACGATCCCGATCCGTGCTTCGACCCGGACCGGCGTTTCCGGTTCTGGATCTCGTCGGGCGTCAGTCTCCGCCACTGGTTCGACGACGATTTCCTCTGGGCGACCGCCGGCCCACGCTTCGACGAAGTCCTGCGGATCGAACGGCTCGTCCGGGCGGGCGACTTCCGGCGCGTCCTGGAGCTTTCCGACGCGCTCTTCCGGTCGAGGCCCACGACCCGTTCGTCGGCGAGGCACGAACGGTGGGAGCGGGAGTGGGCCTTCCGGACGGGCACGAAGGCCTGGGTCCGGACGGAATATCCGACCGGCGCTCCGCGCTCCATTCCGTTCCGCGTCGCCGGCGAGCCGGCGACCTGGGTGCGTTCGTCCGCGGACGCGCGGTCCGAGACGGAGGCCCTCCTGTCGGGAACGGGAGGGATCGACATGACCGTGGAGTCGGGAACCCGCGGCGATCTCGAGGTCGGCGGATGGATCGCGCTCGCGACGAACGCCCCGCCGGATTCGACGGGAAGGCTCGTCCTGCTGCGGCGCGCGGGAGAGCGATCCGACGAAGGGCGGTTCCAGATTCAGGCGCGTCTGATTCTCGGCCCGGAGACGATTCGGGTGGAGATCGGATCGGTTTACGACGGCAAGGACCCGGCGACGGCCGAGCGTCCCACGGCCGGATGGCCCGACGGTCGGATCCCGTTCCGCGTCACGTGGCGGAACGGCGTCGTTTCCGTCTATCTTGGCGACGAGCGCGCGCCCGCGGCCGAAGGGAGCCGTCTGCCGGAGCTGGCGACCGGCGACCCGGATGTTTCTCTGGACGGAGACCGCGTCGTCGTCGGCGCGCTCGCCGTGCGCGCGCCGCTCGGCGCGGCGCCGGGCGAGGAGCAGCCGGAGGGCGCGCCGCCGCGCTTCCGGACCGTGCTGCTGCCGGGCGGCGTGCCGCTGGAGCTGGCGTGGTGCCCGGCCGGTTCGTTCGAGGAGGGGTTCTGGGAGCTGGAGCGCCAGGGCTGGACGGGCGAGAACCCCGCCCCGCGCCGCACCGCTGAGCTCACGCGCGGCTTCTGGATCGCGCGGTGCGAGACCACGCGCGCGCAGTGGAGGGCCGCGATGGGCGGGGACGCGCCCGGGGACGGCGCGCCCGACGCGCCCGTCGCCGCGAGCTGGGACGAAGCCGCCGCCTTCGCCGAGAGGCTCGCCGCGGTCGCGCCGCAGGAGGGGCTGCGCTGGGCGCTCCCGACCGAGACGCAGTGGGAGCGCGCGGCGCGCGCGGGGCGCGAGGGGCCGCTCTACCCCGTGGCGCTCGGCGAGGCGATCGCGCCGGCCGACGGCGCGGGGCCCCGGCCCGCGGGTGCGGCCCGCGCGAACCCGTGGGGCGT
>JAFTHC010000096.1 GCA_017457625.1 Kiritimatiellia bacterium | reverse complement strand
TTTCGCGCTCGAAGCGCAGAGCAACGCCCTCGCCCGCACGGCGTCGACGCGCCTCGTCCGCACTCCGGTCATGGAACAGGGCGCCGCGATTTCGCTCTTCAAGTCTTTCTCCGAGCGGATCGAACCTTGGCTCGACGCGCTCGAAAAGGCGCTCGTCCCCGCCGCGGACGCCGCGGACGGCGACGCGCGCGGCCACCGTTTCGAGTGGCGGCTCTTCGCGGACGGCGTTCCCGGCCGCCCGGGCCTCTACGCGCTGCAGTCGCTCGTGACGCTCTGGCGCAAGCGCCTCAAGGACGGCGGCTGGAGCGTCGGCCGCACCTACTCGCTGCGCGACCTGGTGCGCCATCCCGACCGGGAAGGCCCGCTCGACGCCGCCGACGCCGCGGTCCGCTCGGCGCTCCTCGCGCTCGATCCGCGCTCGCTCTCGTTCGGCGACGCCGCATTCCGCCCGCGTCCGGACCGCGACGGCCACGCGGAGGTCCTCGTCGCGCTCGCCGGCAACGCCGACGCCACGCTCGCCGTCCGCGAGCCGGACGCCAAGCGCCGCACGCCGTTCGAGCCCGTCGCGCTTTCGGTCGGGCGCCCCGGCCTGCGCGCGACGCGCCGCCCGGACGGTTCGCTCTTCCTCGAGCCGGACATCCGCGACTTCGAGCTGCCGCGCGCGCTGCAAGGGCGTTTTCTCCTGCGCCGGACCGGCCGCCACCGTTTCGAAGTCCTCCTGCCCGACGCGGACTACAAGGCGACTCTCGCCGTGTTCGCCCGCGAGGGCGACGACGGCGGCGACGGCACGACGCTCACGGTTCCCCCCGAAGGCGTCGCCCGCGCCTCCCGCATCCTCGCCGCCGCGTCGCTCGCCGGCCGGCTCTCGCTCTCGGGCGACCTCGCGGCCGAGACGGACCCCGCCACGCTGCCGCGCGTCGCGGGCGACCCGACGCCCGTCGCCCGCCTCGCGTGGCGGGGTTCCGCGCTCGAACTGGCCGTGCGCGTCCGCCCCGCGCCGGGCCGCGGCCTGCTGCTGCCGCCCGGCGAAGGCGCCGCGGAGCGCACGGTCCTGCCGGAGGACGGCGCCGCGCCCGGCTCGGACGAAGCGCGCCCCGCGCGCCTCGTGCGCGACCTCGCCGGGGAAACGCGCCGCGCCGCGCCCGTCTTCGAGGCGCTCGCGCCCTTCGACGGCGCGCGCGCCGAGGGCGCCGCGTTCTGGCGCTTCGAGGACGACCTGGAGGCGCTCGGCGCGCTCGACGCGCTGCACGCGCTGGGCGAGAGCGCGGTGCGCCTGGAGTGGCGCGACGGCTCGCCTGCGCCGCAGGTCGTGGGCGTCGCCCGCACGCGCCTCGAAGGCGGCGAAGGCGCCGACCGCTGGTTTTCGCTCTCGGGCGACCTCGAGTTCGACGACGGCCGCGTCCTTTCCTTCCTCGACCTTCTCAAGCGCCTGCCCGAACGCGGCGGCCGCTACGTCCGGCTCGACGAGGGCCGCTACCTGCGCCTCACCGACACGCTTCGCCGCCGCCTCGACGCGCTCGCCGCCGCCGGCGCGCCGGGCAAGGGCGGCACGCTGCGCTTCGCCCCCGCCGCCATGCTCGCTCTCTCGGAGGCCTTCACGCGGAGGGAGGGGGAGATTGATTCCCGCGCGGAGGCCCCCGAACTCGCCCTTCCGCCCGCCCTCGCGGCGCGTGCCGCCGAACTCCGCGCGCGACTCGCCGCGCCGGTGCCGCCGCCCGCCGGACTCCGCGCGACGCTGCGCCCCTACCAGCTCGAAGGCTACGCCTGGCTCTCGCGTCTCGCCGCCTGCGGTCTCGGCGCGTGCCTCGCGGACGACATGGGACTGGGCAAGACCGTGCAGCTCGTCGCGCTGCTGCTCGAACGCGCCGGGCGCGGCCCCTCGCTCGTCGTCGCGCCGCTCTCCGTCGTTTCCAACTGGGCCGCCGAGTTGCACCGCTTCGCCCCGTCGCTGGAGGTCGTCAACGCCATGGAGCGCGACCCCGCCGAAGCGGTGGCGCGCTCCGTCGTGCTGACGTCCTACGGCCTTCTCGTCTCGCGAACGGAGCGCTTCGAAGGCATCGCGTGGAACGTGCTCGCGCTCGACGAAGCGCAGGCCGTGAAGAACCACGCCACGCAGCGCGCCAAGGCCGTGCGCCGCCTGCGCGCGGAGGTGCGCGTCGCCGCGACCGGCACGCCGGTCGAGAACCGTCTCTCCGAGTTCTGGAGCCTTTTCGACTTCCTCGACCCGGGGCTGCTCGGCACGCACGAAGAGTTCGCGCGGCGCTTCGTCGGCGAGGGCGGCCGCGCCACGGCCGCCCTCAAGCGTCTCGCCGCGCCGCTCGTGCTGCGGCGCCTCAAGGGCGACGTCCTGCGCGACCTGCCGCCCAAGACCGAAGTCGTGCTGCGCGTGCCGCTCGGGCCGGCCGAGGCGAGCGCCTACGAGGCGTGCCGCCGCCGCGCGGTCGAAACGCTCGCCAACGCGGACCGCCCCGAAGACCGCATCCGCATCCTCGCCGAGCTCACGCGCCTGCGCCGCTTCTGCTGCCACCCCTCGCTCGTCGTGCCGGACTTCCCGGCCGCCGCGAAACTCGACGCCTTCCTCGAACTGGCGCGCGAGCTGCGCGAGGGCGGCCACCGCGCGCTCGTCTTCAGCCAGTTCACCGATTTCCTCGCCATCGTCCGCGAGCGCCTGGCCGAAGAGGGGATCGACCACCTCTACCTCGACGGCTCCACGCCCGCCAGGGAGCGCGAGCGCCTCGTCGCCTCGTTCCAGCGCGGCGACGGCGGCGACCTCTTCCTCGTTTCGCTCAAGGCGGGCGGCACGGGCCTCAATCTCACCGCCGCGGACTACGTCGTGCTGCTCGATCCGTGGTGGAACCCCGCGGTCGAAGACCAGGCGGCGGATCGCGCGCACCGCATCGGGCAGACGCGCCCCGTCACGGTCTACCGCCTGGTCGCCGCGGGCACCGTCGAGGAGAAGGTCCTCGAGCTGCACGACGCCAAGCGCTCGCTCGCCGCCGACCTGCTCTCCGGCACCGGCTCGGCCGCGCTCACGCCCGCGGAGCTTCTCGCGCTGTTCCGCTAGGGCGGCCGACTACAGGACGTCGGCGCGGATCGAAGGTTTCGCGACGCCGATCATGCCCTGCTGGGCGAAGAAGCCGAGACCGCCGGTCGCGAAGGCCGCGTCCTCCGCTTCGAGGAGGACCTCGCCGTTCACGCGCAGCGAGAGCTTCCCGCCTTCGGCGCGCGCCTCGAGATCGACCATGCGGTTCTCTTCGAGGACGAAGGGCTTTTCCGCGAGGACCGTTTCGCCGTAGCGCTGCCGGACGAGCAGCGCGCGCTTCTTCTCGAAGAGGAAGGCGTAGTGCCGGCGCATGCCCTGCCAGCGCAGCACCACGCCCGCGCGGTCGGCCGCGTGGACGTTGAAGCGGCAGCGCAGCGTCTGGTCGCCCCACGAGCGGTTGCCGGTCACGTAGACGCACGGGTCGCAGTCGCTGCCGAAGCGGCGCTGCGGCTCGGCGTCGTCGGAGAACGCGCCGAGCTGGCGGTCCATGCCGTCGATCCAGCCGTCGATGCGGTCGCTCCAGCGGACCGGGTTCCAGTCGTCGCCGTAGTCGAGCGAGACGGAGCCGCCGCAGGCGACGGAGCGGACGAAGAGCGAGCCCGGCGCGCCGGCCGGCGCGTCGATTTCCAGACCGAAGTCGAAGATGGCGGTGGCGGGAACGGACGGCCCGTCGAGCGTCCAGCGAAGCTCGAAGGGCCGGTCCGCGGCGAGCGCGAGCGGCTCGCTTCGCGAGACCGCCCCGCCGGAATGCCGCGCGAAGGCGCGCAGCGTCGCGACGGCGGGCAGGTCCGCGCCGGCGCGGCCGCGCACGGTCGCGGTCATTCCGCGGTAGAGCCACGGCGCGTTCGGCGTGCCGTAGCCGCCGCCGGCCGCCGCCGGAACCGCGACCGGGGTGGAAAGGCGGCAGGGACCGGCGAAGCGCACGCGGAGCGCGCGCGCTGGCCGGGACGGAGCCCGGCCGTCAGGACTCTCCGCGGACCCCGCGTGAGAATCAAACTCCGCGTCCTCCGCGGACTCCGCGTGAGATTCGTGCTCTGCGATCTCCGCGTTCTCTGCGTGAGATTCGTGCTCTGCGATCTCCGCGTTCTCTGCGTGAGATTCGTGCTCTGCGATCTCCGCGTTCTCTGCGTGGGAATCAAAGACCGCGAGCAGTTCGCCCGGCGTGTCCACGATCGGCGCGCCGAGCTTCTCCAGGTCTTCGCGTGCGCGGAAGCCCCACGAGCACAGGCGCAAATCCATCCCCGCTCCGCGCGCGGTGGCGGCGTCTACGTCCGTGTCGCCGACGTAGAGGGCGTCCTTCGGCGCGACGCCGAGCGCCTCGAGCGCCGCCCTCGGCGTGGCGGGGTCCGGCTTCGGCGCGCGGCCCGCGTTGCCGCCGCACACGACGTCGAATGCGCCGGGGAAGAACTTCTCCATGAGCTTGCGCGCGGCGTCCTCGTCCTTGTTGGTGACGACGCCGAGCTTCACGCCGCGGGCGCGGAGCGCGGCGAGCAACTCCGGAATGCCGTGATACGGCGCGGAGCCGTCGGCCGCGTGCGCGAGGTAGTGCGCGCGGTATTCCGCCAGAAGCGTCTCGTAGTCGGGACGCTCCTCGCCGCCCTTCGCGGCGCGCGCGATCAGGCGCCTCACGCCGTTGCCGACGAACGCGCGGATCTCGCCCTCGGTGCGCTCCGGTTCGCCGTGCTCGCGCAACACGGCGTTCACGGAGGCGGCGAGGCCCGGCAGCGTGTCGAGGAGGGTGCCGTCGAGATCGAAGATCAAGGCCTTCGGCCGCTCGACCATCCAGCCCTGGAGCGCGCCGGGCTGGGAGAAATCGTGGAGCGGAACGCTTGCGGAGGGAGCGGAGGGCCATCCCATCACGCGGCGGCCGAGGGCGGCGATGCGGCGGGAGACGCGAAGGCAGTCGGTGACGGAGTCCGTGCCGTCCGCGGTCGGGATGATCAGGCGGTCGGCGAAGGGAGTGCGGAAGTCGTAGCGGTCGCAGATGTGGTCGAGCCCCGCCATGAGAGCGGAGACGGTGCCGACGTTGGCGGCGTTGCAGTCGGTGTCCCAGCCCGCGGTGTTGACGATGCGCTGCGCCTCGAAGAAGTCGCTCCCCGCGTAGCTCCACGCCATCACCATGAGCGCGTGGTTGGGGATCACGTGGCAGTTGCCGCCGAACTTGTCGTAGCCGTATTTTTCGAAGATGCGGTCGTAGGTCCTGCGCCAGTCGCCGTCCTCGCGCGACCACGCGCGCACGTCGCGGTGGACCTGCGCGACGAGCGAGTCCGGCGGGAGGGTGGCGGCGCCGATGTCGAGAACCTTCTCCATGTCCTTCTCGACGAACGCCGCGGCGACCATGCGCGCGACGACCTTCGCGGCGAGGACCGCCTCGCCGTCGTGCGAGACGCGCGCGGCGCCGTCGGCGAACTTCTCCGCCAGGTCCGGGTCGCCGGGGGCGACCATGCCGAAGGCGTCGATGAAGATCTGCGCGCCGATCTGCTCGGCGACGACCCTGCCGTTGCGCTCCATGGAGCCGGATTCGGGGGAGGGGACGCCCTGCTTGAGGCGCATCCACGCGGTGTGTTCCGTGGAAAGCGAAACGCCGCCCCACCAGAGGATCGTGCGGCCCTCGAGGAGGTAGTTGCGCCAGGTCTCGCCGAAGAAGGCGGGATCGACCGAGCGCGGGTCGCCGGCCCAGTCGGAGAGCGCCTTCACGAAGGTGAACGTGCCGGAGATGTCGTCGTCCGCCACGACGAGCGGCTTGCCGACGTCCTCGTTCACGTAGCGGTCGATCGAGCCCCACTTCGGCTCGATGCTGCGCTTCCACCAGCCCTCGAAGGGGCGTCCCATGTAGACGCCGATCGTCTTGCCGAGGACGGCGGCGTAGACTTGTTTTTCGTAGTCGGGAATCATGTCGAAGGTGGAAAGTCGAAGGTCGAAAGTCGCAGGGCGAAGGGCGGGTCACGGTTCTTCGCACCAGCGCAGGAAGCGAAGGGCGGGGCCGTCCACGTAGGCCACGCACCAGATCTGGCGTTCGACGAGGCCGACGCGGCCCGTCGCGGTGATGCGGAAAAACGAAGAGCTCGTCGTGATGCGGTCGGCGACGGCGGAATCGAGGCCCTCGACGCGGGCGAAGAGGTCGGCCGCGCTCTTGAAGGGGTTCGGGTCGCCGTTTTCGTCGACCGAATCGCGCTCTTCCATGATGGCGCGCGCGAGGATGTCGTCCACGCCCGGCAGCGTCCGCAGCACGTCGTAGGGGGCGCTCTGGATGTTGATCTTGCCGTCGCCGTAGGTCGTGAGCATCCCCTCGATGCCCGCGATGACGATCGCGTTGGTATCGCTGAAGCGGTTGAAGGACGGGTTGGCGGACGAGCGGCCCGCGTCGTCGCGCAGCGTGGCGGGGTCCCAAACGCCGCCGGTGAGGATCGGCTCGGTGAACCCCTTCACGAGCAGCAGTTCGCGCACCGTGTCGAACGCGCCGTTGCGCGCCTCGTAGGGCGGGTCCAGCAACGCGTAGTAGTCGTCGGTCTCTGCGCCCTTGGTGTTGGGCGTGTCGTCCTCGTCGGTCCAGTCCAGGATCGGGTCGATGACGTAGTCGAGGTATTCCTCGGGAATGCCGGCGTTCTCCAGGATCGTCTCCCAGTCCTCGCGCAGCAGGTTGTTCACGTTGAGGCGGCCGGGCTCCGGCTCGATGTCGAGGATCGCGAAGCCGTCGCCGACGGGTTCGACGAGGCCGACGAGCGACTGGCCGGCGCGGAGGCGCTCGACGGCGTCGTGCCAGCGGTCTTCGTCCTCCGCGACGCCGTCCGGCGCGCCTTGCGAGCCGCCCGAGCGCGCCATGAGCATCTTGGCCAGCTCGACGCCCGTCTCCGCGAGCGCGGCCGCCTTCACGCGGTCGCGCGAGAGCGAAGCGTAGCCGGCTTCGAGCCGCGCTTCGAACGCGAGCGAGCCGAGCAGCGCGGAGAGCACCGCCACCACGACGAGCGCGAGCACGAGCGCGGAGCCGCCGCGTCGCGCGGCGCGCGTGTTGCCGGAAGTCGCGCTCTGCATGGGGCGGGGAAGGGGAGGGGGGGCTACGCCGGGTCGTCGATCGACTTCCAGTCGTATTGCTGCTTGACGTATTCGACGAACGAGGCGTCGTCGCACATCGACTTGCCGGGCGAGTCGGAGAGCTTCACGACGGGGTGGCCGTTGCTCTCGGTGAGCTTCATCACGATGGAGAGCGGCTCCACGCCCATGTCGTTGGTGAGGTGCGTGCCGATGCCGAAGGTGACCTTGATGCGGTCGTGGAAGCGCCGCGCGATGGCGAGGGCGCGGCGCGTGTCGAGGCTGTCGCTCCAGCACGCGGTCTTGGTGCGCGGGTCGATGCGCAGCTTCTTGTAGTGGTCGATCAGCATTTCGCCCCACGTGAACGGGTCGCCCGAGTCGTGGCGGCAGCCGTCGAAGAGCTTGGCGAAGTAGAGGTCGAAGTCGCGCAGGAACGCGCGGAAGCCGAAGATGTCCGAGAGGCCGATGCCGAGCTCGCCGCGGTATTCGTGCGCCCACATGTCGAGCGTGCGGCGCTGCACCTCCGAAACGCGCACGTCCGTGCCCATCACGCCCATGAAGAGCTCGTGCGCGAAGGTGCCGATCGGCGAGACGCCGAACTTCTTGGCCAGGTAGACGTTGGAGGTGCCGGAGAAGATGCGGCGGCCGCGGTCGGCGAACTCGCGCACGACCTCCTCCTGCCAGGCGCCGGAGTAGCGGCGGCGCAGGCCGAAGTCGGCGACCTTGAAACCCCAGTCCGCGTGGCGGTCGAACGCGTCGATCTTGCGGCGCAGGCGCCGGCGGCCCTCGGCGAGGCTCTTCACGCGGCCGCGCATCCAGAGCTCCTGGACGATCGCGAGGACGGGGATCTCGAACCAGATCACGTCGCGCCAGGGGCCCTCGGCCCAGATCGCGACGCCGCCCCGCTTCGACCGGTCCTCCTCGACGTGGATCTGCTCGCGGTAGAGCCAGAGGCGCTTGAGGTAGTCGCAGAAGTCGGGCGCGAGGAAGCGGATGCCGCGCAGGTAGGCGATCTCGTCGTCCGCGAAGCGCAGGGTGCAGAGGTGGTCGAGCTGCTCGCCGATGGCGGGAACCAGCGGGCGCAGGTCCACGCCCGGCGTGCGGAGGCGGAACTCGACGCGGACGTTGACGGTCGGGAGCTGGTGAAGCACGAGCTGCCCCATCGTGAACTTGTAGAAGTCCTGCTCGAGCAGGGAGGTGATGACCGGATCGTTCATGTGGCGGGGTCCCGCGTCCGCGGGAAACGGCCCTCATACTACCACGGTCCGCCGTTCCGGGGCAAGGCCCGCGGACCGCCGGACGGAGATTTTGCTTGCATTCGGTTCCCGCTTTTGGGATACTCCAAGCCCCGTGAAACGTTTTCCCGCCGGCGAACGACTTACCCGCCTCGCGCCGCACTTCGGCGTCGGGGCTTTTTCCGCCGTGCGGTAGCGAGGTGAAACAAAACGCATCGGGCAGACCGCCTGCGCCGTCCCGCCATGACCCCGAACGCGCCGTCGGCGCGCCCGGGGTTGAACGCAAAATGGAAAGTCCCTTCAATCTCTTTGATCCCTTCAATCTCCCCCGTGCCATGACCTCCGAAACCAAACGCATCAAAATCTTCGATTCCACGCTCCGCGACGGCGAGCAGTCCCCCGGCTGCTCGATGAACCTCGCCGACAAGCTGCTCGTCCTGGAGCACCTCGAGGCGCTCGGCGTCGACGTCGTGGAGGCCGGCTTCGCCGCCTCTTCGACCGGCGATTTCGAGGCGGTGCAGGCGCTCGCCCGCGCCGCGAAAAAGACGGTCGTCGCCTCGCTCGCGCGCTGCCGCAAGGCCGACATCGACCGCGCGTGGGAAGCCGTGAAGGACGCCCGGCACCCGCGCATCCACGTCTTCATCGCCACATCGCCGCTCCACATGGAGTGCAAGCTGCGGATGACGCCGGACGCCGTCGTCGAGTCCGCGGTCGAGTGCGTGCGGTATTCGCGCTCGCTCTGCGAGGACGTCGAGTTCTCGCTCGAGGACTGCTCCCGCTCGGAGCGCCCGTTCATCTACCGCGTCGTGCAGGCAGCGATCGAGGCCGGCGCCACGACCGTGAACCTCCCGGACACGGTCGGCTTCGCGATGCCGGAGGAATACGAGGCGCTCTTCCGCGACGTGCTCGAGCGCGTCCCCGGCGCCGCGGGCGTGACGCTCTCCTGCCACTGCCACAACGACCTCGGGCTCGCGGTCGCCAATTCGCTCGCCGCCGTCCGCGGCGGCGCGACGCAGGTCGAGTGCTGCCTCAACGGCATCGGCGAGCGCGCCGGCAACGCGTCGCTGGAGGAGATCGTGATGGCGCTCAAGACGCGCCACGCGTTCTTCGGCGCCGACACCGGGATCGACACGACGAAGATCTACGCGGCGAGCAAGTGCGTGTGCAACGTCACCGGCTCCAAGCTCCAGGCCAACAAGGCGATCGTGGGCGAGAACGCCTTCGCGCACGAGGCGGGCATCCACCAGCACGGCGTGCTCGCCAATCCGCTCACATACGAGATCATGACGCCCGAGTCGATCGGCCTGCCGCGGAGCAAGATGGTGCTCGGCAAGCACTCGGGCAAGCACGCCTTCGCCCAGCGCCTCGCCGACCTCGGCTTCCGGCTCGAGGACGCGCGCGTGGACGAACTCTTCGCCAAGTTCAAGGACCTGGCGGACCGCAAGAAGACCGTCTCGGACGCCGACATCGAGGCGCTCGCCCGCCACAGCCGCGGCGCCGACGCGCCGGCGCGCCTGGAGCTGGACCGTTTCTCCGCGCTCGCTTCCGACGCCATCACGCCGATGGGCGCCGTGCGCCTCCGGTTCGACGGCGAGCTCGTCGAGAAGACCGGCACGGGCGACGGCCCGATCAACGCCTGCTACGCGGCGATCCGCGAGATCGCGGGCCTGCCCTCCGCGCGCCTCGAGGTCTACAACCTCACCGCCGTGGACGGCGGCATGGACGCGCAGTGCGAGGCGACCGTGAAGGTCTCGCACAACGGCCGCGTCTACCGCGGCAGCGGCGTCTCGACGGACATCGTCGAGGCCTCGATCCGCGCCTACATCCAGGCGCTCGATTCGGCGCTCGCCGACAAGGACGCGGCGCCCGCCGCCTTCGACCACCCGCAGCGCGGCGACACGGGCGTTCACTAGGAGACGCGGCCGTGTCCTCGCCGGTCGTCCTCGGCATCGAAACGTCGTGCGACGAAACGTCCGCCGCGATTGTCCGCGGCGGGCGGGAGGTCCTTTCCTGCGTCGTCCACACGCAGGCGCAGCACCGGCCGTTCGGCGGCGTCGTGCCGGAGATCGCCTCGCGCTGCCACGTGCAACTGCTGCCCGGGATCGTCGAAGAAGCGGTCCGGCAGTCGGGCCTTGGCTGGAGCGCGATCGACCTCGTGGCCGCCACGCGCGGGCCGGGGCTCGCCAGTTCCCTGCTCGTCGGCTGGTCGTTCGCGAAGGGCCTCGCCGCGCGTCTCGGCAAGCCGCTGCGCGCGGTGAACCACACCGAGGCGCACCTGCATTCGGTGTTCCTCGATCCGGCCGCGCCGGACCCCGCCGCGTGCTTCCCGCGCGTCGGCCTGGCCGTGTCCGGCGGCCACACGAACCTCTACCGCCTGGCCGCGCCCGACCGCATCGAGCTGCTCGGCCGCACGGTGGACGACGCGGCGGGCGAAGCGCTCGACAAGGCCGCCAAGCTGCTCGGCCTGGGCTATCCCGGCGGACCCGTCGTCGACAAGCTCTCGCGCGGCCGGACGCCGCGCGCGGGCCTTTTCCCCGAGGGGCGGGTCCGCGAAGGGACCGAGACGGGCGGTCTGCGCGCCGACCTGTGCCTGAGCTTCAGCGGGCTCAAGACTTCGCTGCTGCACCGCGTGACGGCCGAGCCGCCGCGCTCCGCCGACGACGTCGCGCAGCTCGCGTGCGACTACCAGGAAGCGGTCGTGGACGCGCTCGTGCGCCGCTGCGACCGCGCCCTCGACGCGACGCCCGGCGCCGCCGCGCTCGCCGTGGGCGGCGGCGTTTCGCTCAACTCGCGCCTCCGCGCCGCGCTCGCGGACCTCTGCGCGCGCCGCGGCGTGCGGCTTCTGCTCGCGCTGTCGAAGCACTGCGGCGACAACGCGGCCATGGTCGCGGGGCTCGCCGGCCAGGGCCGCGGCGTTCCCTCGCCCGCCGCCTTCGACCTCGAAATCGATCCTTCCTGGGCGGTGGAGTGACGCCGTGTTCCTCCTGCTCGTCGTCCTGCCGTTCCTGGTCTTCGCGCCGCTCCATCTCTCGGTGCTCGCGGTGCGGCTCGCCGGCGCGCCGCCGCTCGGGTGGGCGGACCTTTCGCCGGCGGTCGCGTTCCTGTGCGTCCTCGCGTTCGTCTGGGGCGCGCTGCGCCTCGGGCGCTACGCGGGTTCGCCGGCCGTGCCGGCGGCGGTGCTGACGCTGCTCGGCATCGGGATGGCGCTGCAGTTCCGGGTGGGGACGCTGCGCCTGGAGCGGTTCGACTCGCCCTCGCAGGCGGCGCTGCCGATCGGCGTCGCGGCGATGGTCGGGACGTGGCTCGCGCTGCGGCACCGCCGCATCGACCGGCTGGAGAAGGCGTGGGCCGGCTTCATCGCGGCGTCCGTGCTCGTGATCGCGGGCGTGCTCGTCGCCGGCCGCGGCTTCCGCGGCGCGACGTTCCTCGCGGGCGGCGTGAACCCGGTGGAGATCGTCAAGCCCCTCCTCGTGCTCGGCATCGCGGCGGTGCTCGCCGGCCACCGCCGGCTGCTGCGGCGCGGCTTCCTCGGCATCCCGCTGCCGCCGCTCAACATCGTCGTGACCGTCGCGCTGGTGTGGGTGCTGCCGATGCTGCTGCTGGTGGCGCAGGGCGACCTCGGGATGTTCGCGCTCATGAACGCGACGCTTCTGGTCATGCTCTACGCGGTGACGAACCGCTCGCTCTACCTCGTGGGCGGGCTGGCGGCGCTGTTCGGGCTCGCGGCGGCGCTCATCCCGCTCACGCGGCGCGGGCGCATGCGCCTGGAGGCGTGGAGCAACCCGTTCCTGCAGGCGGACGGGAGCGGCTGGCAGCCGCTGCAGGCGCTCGTGGCGCTCTATTCCGGGGGCCTGTTCGGGACGGGCTTCGGCGCGGGCACGCCCGGCGCGGTGCCGATCGTGGAGTCGGACTTCGTGTTCGTCGTGGTGGGCGAGGAGCTCGGTTTCCTCGGCTGCGCCGCGATCCTGCTTCTCTACGCCTCGCTCGTCTTTTCCGGCATGCGCGTCGCCTCGCGCGCCGGGAGCGCCTTCGCCTCGTGCGCGGCGGCGGGACTTTCGGCCTGCCTCGGGCTGCAGACGCTGCTCAACGTCGGCGGCGTCGTGAAGGCGATCCCGCTCACGGGCATTCCGCTGCCGCTGCTCTCGCACGGCGGCTCGTCGCTCGTCGCGACGCTCGTCATGGCGGGCCTCCTCCTCGCCATCTCCGACGAAACGCCCCCGCCGGAGCGCCCTTGACCGATTGCGCCACGTGCGCGAAACCGCTTGAACTCGCGCAAGAGGGTGGAGTAGAATCCCGGCCCGTCCGCGGCGGATGCGTCCCCGCGCCAACCGACCACACGCGCAAAAAAAATGAACAGCGACAAGCGCCAGTTCCACGTGGCCATCTGCGGCCTCGGCGGAATGGGCAACTGGCACAGGGAGACGATCTCCCGCACCGAGAACCTCCACCTCTCCGGCTCGTTCGACATCGCGGACGCCCGCCAGACTTTCGCCAAGGAGCACGGCCTTCGGGCCTACGCGTCCTACGAAGAGCTCCTCGCCGATCCCGAGGTGGACATCGTCACCATCGCCGTTCCCAACGACCTGCACCGCCCCCTCGCGATCCAGGCGCTGCGCGCGGGCAAGAACGTCGTGTGCGAAAAGCCCGTCACGGTCTCCTCCGCCGACCTGCGGCAGATGGTCGACGTGGCGGACGCGACCGGCATGTTCCTCACCGTGCACCAGAACCGCCGCTGGGACGAAGACTTCCTGTGCGCCCGCAAGGTGGTCGCCGACGGAACGCTCGGTCCGGTCTTCCGCGTCGAGAGCGCGGTGCTCGGCTGCCGCGGCATCCCGGGCGACTGGCGCCAGGAACCGACGCGCGGCGGCGGCATGATCCTGGACTGGGGCGTGCACCTCCTGGACCAGATCTGCCAGCTGTTCCCCGGCCGGTCGATCCGCACCGTCTACGCGACGGTCGACCACGTCACGAACGAACTCGTCGACGACGGCTTCTACACGGACCTGACGCTCGACGACGGCACGATCGCCCACGTCGAGGTCGGCACGAGCCACTTCATCGGAAAGCCGCGCTGGAAGCTCTACGGCCGCGACGGTTCGGCCGAAATCGACTGGGGCTGCAAGGGCCGGATCGTCTGCGTGACGGACCGCAACAAGAACGACGCGGTCCCGATCCGCACGGCGGCCGGCCTCACCAAGACGATGGCGCCGCGCACGGACGACACGATCAAGGAGTTCCCGCTGCCGGAGGTCCACTCCGACATCCGCGACTTCTACCGCAACGTCATGGACGCGATCGACGGCCTCGAAGAGCCGAAGGTCAAACTCTCCGAAGTCGCCCGCGTGATGCGGCTCATGGAGGCGGTCCGCCGGTCCGCCGAGACGGGCGCGATCGTCCCGTTCGAGGACTAGAGCGGCGGCAACGCGCGCTCGAGCCCGACCGCGCGCGAGGCCTTGAGCAGCACGCAGTCGCCGGGCTGGACGAGCCGCGCGAGCAGGTCGCGCGCGGCGGTCGCGTCCGGGGCGAGGTGGACGTCGGACGCGGACATGCCCGCGCGCACCGCCTCGTCGGCGAGCGCGCGAGAGAGCGGCCCGACCGCGACGAGCACGTCCGCGCCCCGCGCCGCGGCGGCGCGGCCGACGCGGCGGTGCAGCGCCTCGGCGCCGCCGCCCAGCTCGCCCATGTCGCCCAGCACCGCCACGTGGCGGGCGCCGGGGCGGACGCACGCGAACGCCTCGAGGGCCGACTCCGCTGCGGCGGGATTGGCGTTGTAGGCGTCGTCGATCCAGTGCGCGCCGCCGCGGTCGCTTTCCGCCCAGCGGTGCGCCACGCGCGGCACGGTGCGCAGGCGCGCGGCCAGGTCGTCCCACGAAACGCCGAGCCGCCGAGCCGCCGCGACCGCGAGCAGCGCGTCCGCGATCTGGTGGCGGCCGGGCAGGCCCGTGGCCAGGCGGCGCACGGAGCCGTCCGAGCGGTCGCGCAGGTCGAACGAGCCGTCCGCGAGCCCGGGGTTTTCCGCGACGTAGTCCGCGTCGGGCGCGGCGGCGGGGTCCGAACTCACGGTCACGACGCGCGCCGCGACGCCGTCGCGCAGTTCCGCGAAATGCGGCAGCGCGGCGTCGAGCACGACGAAGCCGGACGCCGGGACGGCGCGCGGCAGCGCTCCTTTCTCGCGGGCGATGGCGGCCTCGGTGCCGAAATGCCCGAGGTGGACGGGGCCGACGTTGGTGACGATCGCCGCGTCGGGGCGCATGAGCGCGGCGAGCGGGGCGATTTCGCCGGGATGGTTCGTCCCGGCTTCGAGCACGGCGAAGCGGGTGTCCGGCGGCATCGCGAGGATCGACTTGGGGAGCCCCAGGTCGTTGTTCCAGTTGCCGGGCGTGCGGAACGCCGGGCCGAGCGCGCCGAGCAGGTGCGCCGCGATTTCCTTGGTCGTGGTCTTGCCCGCGGAACCCGTCACGCCCAGGACGAACGGCGAAACCTTGGCGCGGTAGCCGGCCGCGAGCGCGCGCAGCGCGGCCGCCGTGTCCGGCACGCGCAGCGCGGGCAGGCCCGGCGGCAGGTCCGCGTCCGCCGCGGCGAGGACGCCCGCGGCGCCGGCCGCGACCGCGTCGGCGGCGAACGCGTGGCCGTCGAACGTTTCGCCGCGGAGCGCGGCGAAGAGGCGGCCCTCCGGCGCTTCGCGCGTGTCGGTGTAGACGCCGGGGAAGGACGGGGGCAGGGGACCCTCCGCCGCGGCGCCGGTCCAGGCGCGGGCCTCCCGCAGCGTGAAACGCGCCCCCGGGGCGTCCGGCGCGGCCGCCGGCGCGGCGCGCAGCAGCGAGGCGCGGCGCGCGAAGCGGACGCGCAGCGCGGTCTTGAAGTAGCGGAAGTTCGCGAAAAACGAGTTCTGCGATTCGCCTTCCGGGCGCGGCTTCCAGTTGGCCGGAATCTGTTCGAAGGGCATGCCGAGCCGGAGAGGCGCGACGGACGTTTCGAGGAAGAACGGATGCCGCAGCTCCTTCCAGTCGACCGCGCGCAGCAACGCCGCGGGGAAGAGCCGGTAGCCGAACGTGAGGTCGTCCAGACGCGTGAGGAAAAGCGCCGACATCAGCTTTTCGAAGACGGCGTTGCAGACCTGCTTGACCTTGTTGTAGCCGCTGAAGCTCCCGCCCTTCATCCAGCGCGAGGCGGTGACGACGCACCCGGGCTTCTCCTTCGCGACCGCGATCATGCGCGCGACGAGCTCGGGCGGCGTCTCGAGGTCCGCGGAAATCATCACCGCGTGGCTGCCGCGCGCTTCCTGGAAGCCGCTGCGGTAGGCGCCGCCCGCGAACGGGAGCGTCTGGAAGACGATGCGCACGGGCGTCTTGCCGGCGGATTCCCCGACGAGCGCCTCGGCCTCGGCGCGGCAGCCGGGCGTCGTCCGCGTCGGGTGGAGCAGAACGAGGAACTCCGCCAGGTCGGCCGGATCGCAGGTGCGTTCGACCGTTTCCACGGTCTGCCGCAGCGAGAAAGTCTCGTTGATCGCGGCGACGAGGATCGATGCGCCCGTGAAACGGGCGGGCAGGACGGCGGCGAGGGATGGATGGACGCTCATGACGCCGCCCATTCTACCACGGACGCCGGCCCCGGTCCACCGCTTCCGCGAAGTTTCGGGAACTGGATCGGTGGACAGGACGGGGGCGGGTGTGCTAGTATGGAGGACCGGTCCGGGGGCAAGCCGCCCCGGAGCCGGAACCATGACCCCCGACACACGACTCGAACTCGCCTTCGAACACGGTCCCGCGCGTCTCTACCGCGCCGTCGGCCCCGATCCGACCCCCGTCGAAACCTACGTCGCCACCACGCCCGGGACGCGCGCGATCTCCAACGATCCCGCCGTCGCGGGCGTCGAATACACGCGCCGCCTTCGCGCCGCCTGCACCGACATCCTGCGCGCCCTCGCGCCGGACGTACCGGAGGCGGACGCCGTGGTCGTGAACATCCTGCGCGGCGGCCTCAATTTCGGCCTGCGCGACGCGCTTGCGGACGCCTTCGGCTGGAACGCCCACACGACCTGCTTCATGAGCGCCCAACGCGCGCGCGACTCGCAGGACTCGGAGGAGTGGCACATCACCGAGAACTCCTACAAGAAGGTCTACTTCCCCGCCCGCGCGTCGTTCTTCGTGGGCGACGTGGTGGCCACCGGCACGAGCCTTCGCTACGGCCTGCAGGAGCTCTTCGGCAGCGCCGCCGAGCAGAAGGTCGACGTGCGCAACCTCGTCTTTTTCACCTACGGCGGCCCGAAGGCGCTCGAGATCCTGCGCGGCGTGGACGCCCGCTGCCGCGAACTCTTCCCCGAATACGGCCGCACGGTGCTGGTCTACCTCGAAGGCTGCTTCACCGTGCCCGCGCCGGCCACGCCGCTGCACGTCCGGCTCACGGGCACGGACCTCGTGCGCCTCGGCGCGCTCATGGCCCCTGAGTTCGTCGAGTCGCAATACGAGGCGCCGTCCCACCCGATCGAGCGCTGCACGATCTACGACGCCGGCTCGCGCGCCTTCTGGGTGCGCGAATACGCCGAGGACGTGCTCGGCTACTGGCGGCAGAACCTCCAGTTCGCGAACCACGGGATGACCTTCGCGGAACTTCTCGCCGAGCGCTTCCCGGGCCTCGATCCCGCCCGCTTCGGCGACGTCGACCTCCGCGCCCTCTCCCTCGCCCAGATCGGGAAAATGGAGAAGTTCCTCTCCGGTTCTTCCGCTTTTGCCGGAAAAACTTGACGGAATCCGGGAATGCGGGCCGCCTCGTGCGCGCGAGCGCTTCCCGGGGGGGGGGGCGAAACCAAAACGGCAATCACGGGCTCGGGCTCGCCGCGGGTGTCGAGGCGCGTTTTCCGAAACGCAAAATCCGCTTCGACGACGGCATCGTCTCCGGTTCGACCGAGCTGCCGTCCCGGGACGCTTTCGTCGCCGTCGGCATCCGGTTCTGATCGGGAGCGGCCGGAGGAGCGCCGGGGCGGGCGCTAGGCGAGGAGGGCGGAGGAGCGGAAGACCGGGTCGGAGGTCGTGCGCAGGCCGATGCGGCGCAGGCCGCTTTCGTCGCCGGGGGCGACGATGTGCGTGAGGTGCATTTCGCAGTCGCGCAGCTGCGGCAGGCATTCCATCGCGAGCTTGGCGGCGGGGTTGGAGCCGGCGGACATGGCGAGCGCGACGAGGAGCTCGTCGAGGTTGAGGCTGTGCTCCTTGTCGCGGAGGATCCGCGTGCGCAGTTCGACGATGCGGTCCAGGACGTCCGGCGGGAGCAGGTGCAGCTTGTCCGGCAGGCCGGCGAGCTTCTTGACGGCGTTGAGGACGGAGCTGGAGGCCGCGTGCATCGTGGCGGAGTTCTTGCCGGTGACGATCGTGCCGTCCGCCAGCTCGATCGCGGCGCCCGTGAAGATGCCGTGGTCGCCCTTGCCGAGACGCTTGCCCTCTTCGGCGGCTTCGCGCGCGGGCAGGACGACCGGCCGGTCCTCGGGCTTGAGGCCCATGGCGTCCATGAGGAGTTTGACGCGGTCCACGGTTTCCTTGTCGGCGGCGCCCATCGTGTATTCCACGACCGTGCGGAACCAGCGGCGGACCACCTCCTGCTCCGAGGCGGCGCGGCAGGCCGCGTCGTCCACGATGCCGAAGCCGCAGCGGTTCACGCCCATGTCGGTCGGCGACTTGTAGGGGCAGGGGGCCTTGGTGATCTTCTCCCAGATCGCGCGCAGCAGCGGGAAGGCCGCGACGTCGCGGTTGTAGTTGGTGGTGACCTTGCCGTAGGCCTCGGCGTGGAAGGGGTCGATCATGTTCACGTCGGCGAGGTCGGCTGTGGCGGCCTCGTAGGCGACGTTGACGGGGTGCTTGAGCGGGAGGTTCCAGATCGGGAACGTCTCGAACTTGGCGTAGCCGGCGGCGCGGCCGGCGCGGCAGTCGTGGTAGAGCAGCGTCAGGCACGTGGCGAGTTTGCCGCTGCCCGGGCCGGGACCGGTCACGACGACGATCGGGCGCTCGGTCTCGACGTATTCGGCGGCGCCGTAGCCATCCTCGCTCACCACGGTGTCGATGTCGGTCGGGTAGCCGCGCGTGCTGCGGTGGCAGTAGACGCGCACGCCGCGGCGCTCGAGCTTGTTGCGGAACTGCACGGCGGCGGGCTGGCCGTCGAACCGCGTGATCACGACGGCGCGAACGGAAAGGTCCCACGCGCGCAGGTCGTCGATGAGACGCAGCGCGTCGGCGTCGTAGGAGATGCCGAAGTCGGCGCGCATCTTCTTGCGTTCGATGTCGCCGGCGTAGATGCACAGCACGATGTCGACGTGGTCCTTGAGCTTCTGCAGCAGGCGCAGCTTCACGTTCGGGTCGTAGCCGGGCAGGACGCGCGCGGCGTGGTAGTCCCACATGAGCTTGCCGCCGAACTCCAGGTAGAGCTTGCTGCCGAACTTGCGCTGGCGCGCGAGGATTTCGTCCGTCTGTTCGCGGAGATACTTTTCGTTGTCGAAGCCGATCGTTTTCACGAGTTGAAAAGTTGAAAAGTTGAAAGGTTGAAAGGTTGAAAAGGTGAAAGCGAAGAGCGGAGAGCGGCTGGCGAAAAACGGAAGCGGGGCTACTTCTGGCCGTAGTAGGCGGAGGCGCCGTGCTTGCGCAGGTAGTGCTTGTCCAGAAGGAAACGCGGCATGTCGGGCAGGGCCGGATCGAGCGCCAGGTCGTGCCACGCCATGAAGGCGAGCTCTTCGAGGACGACGGCGTTCTCGACGGCTTTGGCGGGGTTTTTGCCCCACGTGAACGGGCCGTGGCTGCGGACGAGCGCGGCGGGGACGGCGGCCGGGTCGATCCCGCGCTCCCGGAAGGTTTCGACGACCACGTGCCCGGTCTCCCATTCGTAGTGGCCGGGGACGCCTTCGACCTCCTCGCGGCGCATCTCGCGCGTGCAGGGGACCGCGCCGTGGAAGTGGTCGGCGTGCGTCGTCCCGAGCGGGGGCAGGTCGCGCCCC